>CAZJTF010000480.1:0-4361 GCA_964548565.1 uncultured Planctomycetales bacterium
GGCGGGCCTCGTCCTCGGGATCGACGCGGCTGTGCAGGTAGAGCCGCTGGCCGGCTCTGCCGGACGGGTCCGGGGCGGGAACGGACACGGTAGGCGCCGCGCGCCGGCTCGCCTCGACGATGACACCCGCATCGTCTTCGCATTCGTCGATGCGTTGCGCGAGGCGCGCGTCCACGCAGAACAATGCCGCCATGTTGCGGCAGTAGATTTCGCCGGCGAGCACGCCCGCGCGGTCACCTGTGCCGGTCGCAGTCACGCTGGAGTTATATCACGAGATCTGCTCCGGTCCTACGGGTTTGAAAGGGGCGGGGCTGCGGGCCGGGTCAGTTCCATGCGGATCACGTGGACAGGGACCAGTGCCGATTTCAATCCAGAGTCGGCGGTGCCGCTGGAAACGAGGTACTGCGGCTGTCCGCTGACAAAGGTCCGCTGGCCGGTCGTCTTGAACTGCAGGAACGAGGGCAGCATCACCTTCTCGGAGACTGTCACGCCGGATTGCGCGATAGAGGACGCCTCGAGGGACACATTGGGCGTGCAGACCCACGCACCGGCGGCCTGCGTCCAGTGGCTGGCGGTCATGGAGACGATGCAGCCCGTCTCCTCGTACGTGACGGACGGCGTAACGGTGCCGGCGCGGGAGACGACGATGTCCTGCACGACCGGAGCGCGCTGGCCCGACGTCATGCGGTAGCTCGCGAGATCGCAGGCGTCTTCGAGGATAAGCAGGAGCGAGGCGTCTCCCAGCTTTCCCATGCGCTGCAGGAGTTCGCGATAGTCGGGCTCTCCCTCGATCAGCGACCGTGTGTCGATGTCGACGAACCGGGCCATCGGTACAAGCACCTGCAGCACCTGCATCCGGAGTGTGGCCTGCGATGGACCCTCGCTCTGGCTCGGCGCCGTGGTCGCGGGACCGCCGTCGCGCGGGGCCTTCAGCTCCAGTGCGGCCAGGTAGGTGCCCGCATCGGTGTCCCCTTCATTCTTCCTGCCGGTGAACACGAAGCGTTTCGGGACGTCCGGCTTGAGCTCCTCTTCGGTCGAGAACGGCACCGAGACCGACCTGCCGGTGCGCCTCGACCCGGACGGCGGCAGGACGGAGGTCTTGAACGCGACCTTGACCCGGGCCGTCCTGGTCTGAGGGTCCCACGTTCCGCCGGCTTCGGCATCAAAACCCACCTCGGTGTAGCTGAGGCGAACGGCACCGGGTGATTTCTTCTCGTCCGCCGGCAGCGTCACGGGGACCCGCTGCCCGACCCGGCTGCGCGTGAGGCTCGTGCCCTGCAACGGCACGCGGAACTGACCGGCCCAACCGGTGGCGAGGCTTCGGATGTCCCCGGTCGAGAGGGCGTTTGGATCGCGTCCGGCCAGTCTGGCTGCATCGATCGCTGTAACGGTCACGGAGAGTTCGGGAAAAGCGGGCTGAAAAGGGTCCGGTCTGCGGCGCTCGGCGCCTGTTGCCCCGGGAAGAGCCAGACAGAAGGCGGCAAGGATGCCGAGGGGCGGAAGGAATGCGGGGTGCAGCATGACCTGTCTCCAATGTGAGGTGCGGTAGCCTGTGACTGCCTCCGGTGTGAGGTGCGGCAGCCTCCAGGTATATACAGACGGACACGCCCGGGGCTGCAGTGGTTAGTCCGGGAGCGATGTGTCGAGTGCAATCGCCTGCCGCAGGCGGCGGAGGTACGTCCGGCGCGGGATCTCCACCGCACCGAATCGCTCGAGGTGCTCGGTCAGGAACTGGATGTCGAGAAGGGTGAAGTCGCGGGACCGCATGCGCTCGACAAGGGCGACGAGGGCGACTTTCGACGCGTCCGTCTGCCGGTGGAACATCGATTCGCCAAAGAACGCCCCACCGATCGAGACACCGTAGAGCCCCCCCGCCAGTTGGTTGTCGCGCCAGCTTTCGACGCTGTGGGCGAAGCCGAGGCGGTGCAAATCGCAGTAGGCGGTGATGATCTCCTCCGAGATCCAGGTACCATCCGGGCGGTCGGCGCAGGCGCGCATGACCGCCTCGAACTCCGTGTCGATGCGGGTCTCGAATTTGCGGCTCCGAACGAGCTGCCGAAGCGTGCGGGACGCCCGGAAGCCGTCGAGCTCGATGATCGCGCGCGGGTCGGGGTTGAACCACTGGATCTGCCCCTGCACGTCCATCGGGAACGCGCCCTGCATGTAGGCAGAGAGCAGGACTTCGGGCGTGAGTGGTAACGAACGCATCCTGATCAGTATACGCGGAAGGGTGCGGGCTGAGCCCGAGCGCCGTGATCCGATGGCGGGAGCGAAGGACCGAAGGAGCGAATGAGCGATAGAGAGAGGTTGACCTGGATGCGTCCTCTCGCTCCTCGGTATCGCCGCCAGTGCTGACGCCGGATCGACTCAGCAGACGCATGCTTTACGTGTAGAGCCGCGCGCGACCATAATCCCGCGCATGCGACACGTCCTCTTCCTCACCGTGCTCCTCGTTCTCGCCGGCTGCAGCCCCGCGTATCGGAACAAGGAGTGGCGCGAACCGAGCCGCGCGGGTTACCGGTTCGACAACCTCGAACTGGGGGAAGGGAACACGGACGGGACATTCGTCTGCCTGACATTCTCGGGGGGAGGCACGCGCGCGGCTGCCCTGGCATATGGCGTGATGCAGGAGCTGCGTGACACGCCGATGCCGGGCGGACGGCGGCTGCTCGACGAGGTGGACATCATCTCGTCAGTCTCGGGCGGCTCGTTCACGGCGGCCGCGTACGGGCTCTGGGGGGAGGAGATGTTCGACGGGCGGTTCGAGCATGTCTTCCTGCGCCGGGCCATTCAGACTCACCTGCTGCTGCGGATCTTCTCGCCGCGCAGCCTGATCCTGCTTCCCTACTTCGTGCTCGACCGGATTGACGTCGCGGCCGACTACTTCGACACCGAGGTCTTCCAGGAGCGGCGATACGCCGACCTGGTCTGCAGGAACCGGCGGCCGTTCATCGTCATCAATGCGACGAACGTCGGGGCGGCCGAGCGGTTCGAGTTCACGCAGGACGACTTCGACGTGCTGGGATCGGACCTGGCGTCGGTGCCGATCGGGTACGCGACGGCGGCGTCATCGGCGGTGCCGCTGCTGTTCAGCCCGCTGCGGTTCCGGTACTACGCGAACGACCGAAGCACCGGGGCGATCGAGCGGATCATGACCCGGCCGGCCGACGATGATAACCCGCGGCTGCGGAACTGGGCACGGCACCTGCTGCCGCCCGTCCGGCCGGGCGAGGAGCCGCCGTACTGCCTGGATGCCGAGCGGCACAAGTACCTGTACCTTCTGGACGGGGGTATCGCGGACAACCTGGGTCTCGCTTCCATCGTGTCGAGCTACCGCGACGGGGTGATCGAGCGCCGCCTGAAGAGCCGCGGACCGGACCGGATCAGGCGGCTGGTTGTCATCGTCGTGAACGCGGGGGCGCGGCCGGAGAACCTGATTGAAAGCCGGCGGTCGTCGCCGGGGCTGCTCGAGTCGGGATCGCAGTCGACGCTGGTGACGCTCAACAACTACAGCCTGACGCTGGTGCAGCTCACGAAGATGCTGCTGCGCGGCGAGCGCCCCGCGGCCGGGTCGTACGAGGAAGGCGCGGAGGGATCGGAGGTCGCCACGCGTCCGGAGCCGGGGTTGCCGGACGCGCCGCACGTGCCGTCGTACGTGATCGAGGTGAGCTTCCGCGCCGTCGAAGACGAGGCATTCCGGCGGCGGCTGAACGCGATCCGAACGACGCTGGAACTGCCGCAGGAGCAGGTGAACGACTTGATCCGCGCGGGGCGGGAGATCCTGGCGGGGCATCCGGAGTACCAGCGGCTACTGGAGGAGTTGGGGAAGTGAGAAGTGAGAAGTGAGAAGTGAGAAGTGAGAAGCACGAAGCCGATCGCGGATTGCGAATTGCGGATTGCGGAATGGAAGGCAGCGGGCGCTTGCTGGCAAACGGCGTTGGCGGCGGCGGCGTCCGGACAGTCACGACGGGCTGCTGGGGCTGCCCGGCTGATCGCCTGAGGGCGGCGGTGTACTGCGGTGCTGGCGGTAGCTCTCGAGACTTCCCCACTCGAGAATGGCGACGGCATTGCCGACAGGCAGGTGACATCTGCGACCCGCTGCCCAGTGCTTGTCAGTGCTCGTCAGGAGATTGCCGGCCAGGAACGGCACGCCGCCGATCGATTCCAGCGATGGATCGTGAAGAATGCAGGTGCGGGGCCACTGATCCCCCGCCTCCCGCATATACACGAACACAACCTCAGGCAAGGACACGTGTTTCCTGCGCGCCACGCGTGTGTATTAACACATGCCGCGCGCGGGTGCAAGTAAAAAATCACTTTAATTGGGGCCGGTGTTTTCCCGGACAGCATTGGTACGGAGC
>CAZJTF010000481.1:0-4335 GCA_964548565.1 uncultured Planctomycetales bacterium
TCGACGTAGACGTGCTTGCCGCATTCGGCGGCGTGGACCATCTGCACGGCGTGCCAGTGGTCGGGTGTCGCGATCATCACCGCGTCGATGTCCCTGCGCTCCAGGATGTAGCGGTAGTCGCGATAGACGTCGGCCTGCGGCCCGGCCATCTCGGACGCTGTCTTGAGGCGGCCCTCATCGACATCGCACACGGCGGCGACGTTCGTGCGGCCTTCCTTCATCCACTTGACCATGGCGCCCAGGTGACCGCGGCCCATCCCGCCAAGGCCGATGTGCGCGGTCGTGATGCGATCGTTAGCGCCCGGACGCCCGGGCGCGGCCAGGACGTGCGCGGGTACGAAGTACGGCACGCCGAGCGCGGCGCCCGCACCGGCGGCGGACTTGAGGAACGTGCGACGCGAGGTCTTTCGCCCGGTTTGCGCCATTGGAGCCTCCACACGACAAGGGTCGGACAATCGGAACCGCCCCAGCGTAACGTCAACAGAAATGGTTTCAAGCGGTCGACAGCGATTCCGCGGGATTTCCGTGCAGCACCGGCGATTCCACCTCCTGCATCTGGTTTCGAAAGACAGCAGGATCTCCGTGGTCAGGGGAAAATGCCGCACTGAGACGCTGCATGGGCGCAGGAAAACGCCCGCGGGCAACGTGCATTGCGCGCGGGCGTGTGGGAGTCGGTATTCCGCGGATCAGACGATCTTCGCCGGAACGACGAAGGGCTTCCGGTACTCGCGGGTGAGCAGCGCGTTAGCCTTTGCATCGTTCGTGAAGGTCTCGGCCTCCGCATCGATCAATAGCTTCTTGCCGAGCCGGTAGGTCAGGCCATCGAGCGCGACCTTATTGTCCTCGAGGTGCTCCATTGTGCGCTGGAATGTCTCGTAAGCGTCCTTGTCATCGCCGAACGCCTTGCTCTGCTCGCTGTATTGCACGTCGGCGCCGCACAGGTACGAGACATTCGCAAGATGGCAGAGCGCGCTCGACAGGTGGCCCTCAAGGATGTCGGCCTTGAGGTCGGTGTGCTTGCCGCTCCGCATCGCGTTGATGAAGTTGCGATGATGGTCGCCGCCGCCGTTGAACGTGGCGACTTCTTTTCCGTCGAGATCGAACGCCTTGCCGCCCGTGTACTTGCTCAGAACGACGTAGCCTTCCGTGCCATGGAAGATGTTGCCGACCTTGGCGCCCATGTACTCGGATGTCTGGAGGCCGCGCGTCTCGAAATACAGTTGCACGTCCCCGTAATCCATGAAGGCGACTTCGGTGTTGGGAGTCTCGCCGTCATCTTTGTAGCCGAGCCGCCCGCCGAAGGCGATCACGCTCGCCGGGAGGTGATCCTTGCCGATGCCCCAGCGCGCGATGTCCATCTGGTGGATGCCCTGGTTGCCGAGGTCGCCATTGCCGTACGCCCAGAACCAGTGCCAGTGGTAGTGGACTGTCCCCCGGTCGGTCTTGCGGTGCGGCGGCTTCAGCGGTGCCGGGCCGCTCCAGAGGTTGTAGTCCATGCTGGACGGCGGTTCCTGATCGGCGCCGCACAGGCCGATGCTCGGGCGGTTCTTGTAGCAGAGACCGCGGGCGATCTTGACCTTGCCGATCTTGCCCGCGCGGATGTATTCGATCGCGTCGATCGAGCCCTTCATCGAGCGGCACTGGGTGCCCGTCTGGCAGATGCGCTTGTAGGTGCGGGCAGCCTCAACCATGCGGCGACCTTCGCTCACGTTGTGGCTGACCGGCTTCTCGACGTAGACATCCTTGCCGGACTGCATGGCCCAGATGGCGGCGAGGGCGTGCCAGTGGTTCGGCGTCGCGATCGAAACCGCGTCGATGTCCTTGCGATCGAAGACCTTCCGGAGGTCCTGTACGCACTCGGGCGCCTTTTTCCCCTGCTTCTCCACGGTGGCCAGCCCCTTTGGCCAAACGTCCTTATCGACGTCGCACAGCATCACGAGATCGACATCGCTCATGCCGGCATACGCGCCGATGTGGCTGCCGCCCTGCCCGTTGAAACCGATGCAGGCGATGCGGATGCGGTCATTGGGACCGACCCTCCGGCCCGACGAGGCGTTCTGTGCCCACGCCCGGTTTCCAAGGGATGAGGCGCCGACGGCCGCAGCCGCCGCAAACATGGAATCTTCGAGAAAGCGTCGTCGCGATATCCGGCTCACGTGGAGTCCTCCTGAAAATGGTTGCTGTCGGGGACCTGTGCTTCGCAAGGGTCTCGACACCCGCGGGGGCATGATTCTTCGCGTCACTCTCGATGTGGAGAACGCGCGGCTCCGCGGGCCGGGGCGGAGCCATAATAAAGCATCGTCGACCTCCTGGCCAGCGCGAGGCCGGCTTTGTCAGCGCGATTCGGCTTGATCTGTTGACGGATTTCTGCGATATTTGAAGTGGATTCGAGTGTCGCGGACGGACAACCCGGAGGAGTTGGATGCGTGCTGCAGCCCGTTTTTTATCGGCTGGTCTGGTCATCGGTCTATACCTCCCCGGAAGCAGTCAGGCGGCCGTGCAGGTCGGCGTGGCCACCCCCATGCAAAAAGTGATGATTGAGGGGCAGCGGAAGGGCTGGCCATTCCAGGCCCAGTACGAGGGCTGGCTGGCGAGTTCCTATAGCCTGTCGCTCGCCCGGGGTGAGCACGAAGCCTTCCAGGTGGTCGTGATTCCGGACCAGAACCTGACGAACGCGCGGGTCAGCGTCTCAACGCTGCAGCCGACGGGCGGTCAGGGCGCGTTCAATGGCACGGTCAGCGTATGGCTCGTCGGGTACGTGCGGTGCTCGGACCAGCCGCGTTCAGACCTGAACATCCAGTACCCGCCCTACGTGGTGAATTACACGGGCGGCTGGTGGCCGGATCCGCTGCTCACATTCAAGAACAGCTGCAACATCAACGCGAACGACCGCGTCGCCTTCTGGGTGGATGTCCACGCTCTCAGCAATACGCCGGCCGGCGACTATGCGGCCACCGTGACCGTCCAGGCGGATGGGATCACGCCGATGACGCTGCCGCTGTCGGTGAAGGTCTGGAACTTCACGCTCCCGGCCAAGTCGACGCTGCCCACGGCGTTCTCGAGCGACAACTACTGGCAGGCCAAGTGGGTGTACGGCAACAACGACTGGGACAACTTCGACATCGAGAACAAATTCAACCAGATGCAGCAGGCGCACCGCCTCAGCGTCTGCGGGATCTACTCGCAGCCGAGACCGTCGAGCTACTACAGTCCCTGGCTCGCGCTCAACAATGCATTTTCATTGAGCAAGGTGCCGACGAGTGACTCGAGCGGTCTCGCCTCTCTGTACAACTACTTCAAAGGGCTTGGCCGTCTCAGTGAGTGCTACGTCTATGGGTATGACGAGGTGTACTCGGACAGCTTCCAGGCGATGGCTGACACGTTCAACGATATCCATGCCCGGTATCCCGGCCTGAAGACAATGACGACGGGCCGGGATCCGAGCTTCGGGACTGCACCGAACAGCAGCTTCCTGCGATCCGCAGTCGACATCTGGGTGCCCGACACCACGGCGTACCGGCAGTCCGCCGCCGAGAGCCTGCGGGCCGAGGGCAAGGACTCGTGGTGGTACATCGCCGAGGGCCCGCGGCACCCGTACGCGAACTGGTACGTGCAGTACCCGGCAATTGAGGCCCGTCTGCTGATGGGCGCGATGACGCACAAGTACGCCGCTGGCGGTTTCCTCTATTACGCGGTGACGAACTGGGGTAACCACGTCAGCTCGATCTACGGCAAGAACGCACCGATTACCAACGGGCCGTACACCAACTGGAGCCCGGTCGTTGCCTGGACGGACAAGTACAGCGGGTATCTCGACGGCGACGGGCAGCTCTACTGCGCGGGGCCGCCCGAGGTGGGGCCGCTGCCCACCATCCGACTGGAGAACATCCGGGACGGACTGGAGGACTACGAATACCTGCACATGCTGAAAGGCATCGTCGCGCTCCTCTCGCGCTGTCCGACGCAGGATCCTGCGCAGCAGTCGTTCCTCAACTCAGCGAGGGCGTTGCTCGCGGTGCCGAGCAACGTCGTGACGTCGATCAGTATCTACACGCGCGACCCGGCAGTGCTTTACACCTATCGGCAGCAGCTGGCCGAGCACATCCTGACCGGGCAGCAGCTGCTCGGGAGCGCCACCATTCCGGCCGACACGGACGGCGACGGCGTGGGTGATCCGTGCGACAACTGCGCGAGCGTGGCGAACGCGAATCAGCTCAACACCGACGGCGACGCGCTGGGGAATGCCTGCGACACGGATGACGACGGGGACGGGCGGCTCGACACCGCGGACAACTGCCCGCTGGTGTCGAATGCGAACCAGGCAGACAGCGACGC
>CAZJTF010000482.1:0-4332 GCA_964548565.1 uncultured Planctomycetales bacterium
TCACCGACGGCAGCCTCACCAACGAGAAGGGCGAGCTGATCCTGCAGACTGACGCTGGCTGGACGTGGGATGCGTCTTCTGGTGAGCTGACGCGCGCCCTGACTGCGGCGGATGAGGCCGTTCTCGTCGTTTTCACCCGACCACCCCTGCAGACGCCTCTCCTCGCCGATGCGGCCGCCTGTCGCACGCACATGAACGCCTGCCGCCGGGCCTGGACCGAGCTTTTGCAGCGCGCGAGGGGGCCCTCCGTCCCCGAGCCGCGCGTCAATGACGCCTGGCGATCCATGGTCGTCGGTAACTTCATGACGGCCGTGGGCGACCGTATGCATTACAGCGCAGGCAATCTCTACGACAAGCTCTACGAGGGCGAGTGCGGCGACACCGTGCGGGCGATGCTGCTCTACGGCTACCAGGACGAAGCCCGGCGGATGATCGGGCCGCTCCTGGACTTCAACCGCGAGGCCACCCGCTTCCACGTCGCCGGGCACAAGCTGCAACTCGTGGCCGACTACTACCGCATCACGCGCGACGACGCTTTCATCCGCGCGACGGAACCGAAGTGGAAACAGGCCGCCGATTTCATCGTGGCCAACCGCGACCAGAACGGACTCGCCCTGAAGGACCGTTTCGCGGGGGACATCGACCGTCCCGTCTACGGCCTTCACTCCAACGCCGCCTGCTGGCGCGGGCTGCGCGACATCGCGATGGTGCTCGCGGACATGGGGCGCGGGGACGAGGCGAACCGCTATGCCGTCGTCGCCGACGCGTACCAGAAGGCGATCCTGAAGGCGGTCGAGCACAGCGAACGACGCGATACGACGCCGCCGTTCATCCCCATCGCCCTGTTCGAAAACGACGAACCCTATGACCCGCTCACCGCCACGCGCCTGGGCAGCTACTACAACCTCGTCATGCCGTACGTGCTTGGTTCCGGCCTTTTTGCCGGTACGCCGCGCGAAGACTGGCTCGTCGGCTACCTCGAGCAGCACGGCGGCATCGCGATGGGGATGATCCGCTCGACGCCGCACCAGGGCCAGTTCAAGGGCGAGGCCGGCGTGAACGTCCTCTACGGCCTCCGGTACATGCTCACGCTCCTCCGCCGGGACGAGCGGGAGAAGGCGATCACCGGCTTCTACGGCCACCTCGCCCACGCCATGACGCGCGACACGTACATCGGCGGGGAGGGCAGCCGGTTCCGCCACGGTGATGCGAACGGGCGATCGTTCTACCTGCCGCCCAACACGTCCAGCAACGCCATGTTCATGCTGACGCTGCGCTGCCTGCTGGTGCAGGACTGGGACATGGACGGCGACATGATCCCCGAGACGCTCCGCCTGCTCTATGCAGCGCCGCGCCAATGGCTGGAGGACGGAAAGACGATCGAAGTTCGGAAGGCCCCCACCGCCTTCGGCGAGGTGTCGCTGCGCTGCGAATCGCGCCTGAGCACGGGCGAGGTCCGGGTGCTGCTCGCGCTGCCGCCGAACGCGCCTCGGCACGTTTCGCTGCGCATCCCCGTGCCGCAGGCGTGGCGGATCACCTCAGCCCGGATCGGCGGAGAAGAGCTTGTCGTGGGACCGGACGGAACCGTGGACCTGGCCGGCCGGCGCCGGAGACTCGAGATCACGTGCGGCGTGGAAGCGAGGTGACACGCAGGAAAGTGGGAAGGTGGGAAGGTGAGAAAGCAACGAAGGGAGTGTCATTACATACATCTTGCCGCGTTCCCGCGTCCCACGGATCCCGTGTCTCGGCGGTCCTGCTTCCCTGCCCCTTCACCTTGCGATTTCGCGCTTCCGCCCTTTCGCGATGACTCCGTTTCTCACCTCCGCCTCGTGACATTCTCTTGGGTTCGGTGATCCTTCTGCACTTTTCCACCTTCTCGCTTTCCCACTGTTCCCTTCTCACTTTCTCACTTTCCACTTCCCCTTTCTTACTTCCCACCTCTCACTTCTCACGTCGCACTTCTCACGTCAAGGATACACTTTCCCCATCATCCGCGGGAACGCGATCGTCTCCCGGATGTGCTTGAGACCGCAGAGCCACGCCACCGTCCGTTCGACACCGAGCCCGAAACCGCCGTGGGGTACGCTCCCGTACCGCCGCAGGTCGAGATACCACTCGTACGGCGCGGGATCGAGGTTCTCCTCTTTCATGCGATCGAGCAGGACCTCGAGATCGTCCTCCCGCTGCGAGCCGCCGATGATTTCGCCGTAGCCGTCCGGGGCGAGCAGGTCGAAGTTGCGGACGACGCGGTGGTCCTGCTCGTCGCGCTTCATGTAGAACGCCTTGCAGCCGCGCGGGTAATGCGTGACGAACACCGGACGGTCGTGCAGGCGCGAGATGATAGTCTCGTCGCTGCCGCCGAGGTCCTTGCCCCACTCGAAGTTCGCCGCCAGCTCCATGTGTTTCGGGATGTTCGTGACCTGCTCCTCGACCTCCGCCAGTTCCTCGCGTTCCTCGATCACCTCGGCGGCCAGCTTCTCCTGGACGTGCTTCTTGACGCCCGGAGAGGTGCGTTCGTTCTCCTTGCGCTCGATTGAGCCCTTCAACTCGGCGATCCGCGCGTTCTTTTCCTCCAGGTCCCTCTCGAGAAGCTCCCGGGCCCGCGGGCCGTGCAGGATCTCGGCGCATTCGCTGTACGTGAGGCGGTAGAACGGCTTCTGGATCTTCTCGAGCAGTGCGATGTCGCGGCCGAGGAACTGCAGGTCCTCACGGTGCTCCCGCAGCACGCGCGTGACGATCGAAACAATGAAGTCCTCCGCCACGGCCATCACGTCCTCGAGCCGCGCCCAGGCAATCTCCGGCTCGACCATCCAGAACTCGGTCAGGTGCCGGCGCGTCTTCGATTTCTCCGCGCGGAACGTCGGGCCGAAGCAGTAGACCTTCCCGTAGGCCAGAGCGGCCGCCTCGAGATAGAGTTGCCCCGTCTGGGCGAGGTACATCGGCTCGCCGAAGTAGTCCACTTCGAACAGCGTCTGCGCGCCCTCTCCGGCCGACGGGGCGAAGATCGGCGTGTCGAAGAGGACGAACCCGTTGTCGTTGAAGAACCGGCGGATCGCGTCGATCACCGTGTGGCGGATTTTCATGATGGCGGTCGGCCGGCGCGAGCGGAACCACAGGTGCCGGTGCTTGAAGAGGAACTCGATCCCGTGCGCTTTCGGCGTGATCGGGTAGTCGTGCGTCGCATGCACCACGTCAACGCCGCTGACCTGCAGTTCGTGCCCGCCGGGCGCCCGCGGCTCGGCCCGGACGGCGCCCGTCACGCGAAGCGACGACTCCTGCCCGATCTTTCCGGCGCCGTCGAAGACCTCGTCAGGGACCTCGCCTTTCGCGACGACGCACTGGCACAGGCCCGTCCCGTCGCGCAGGACCAGGAACACGACCTTGCTGCTCACGCGCGCGTTGTACAGCCACCCCTGCAGCGTGACGGTCTGCCCCACATGCTGCGAAAGCCCGGAAATCAAAGCGGTCTGACTCATAAGCGATCCTCATGCTGCGAGTAACAGAGGGCCGTTAATATAGGGGCACAGCACGCGTTTCGGAAGCTTGACACTGCCGCTGCGTATTGCCTTTGGGCTATATAGCCTATATACTATACTGGAGAATCGGTTCACATGAGCTGGGCAGTCGAATTCACGGACGAATTCGAAGCGTGGTGGAACAGTCTGACGGAGGCTGAGCAGGAGGCGGTTGCGGTTGGCGTCGAGTTACTTCGCGTACTCGGACCGGGCCTGCCGCGACCGCATGCCGATACGGTGAAGGCCTCCCGCCACTCCAACATGAAGGAGCTGCGAACACAGTGCCTGGGTCGTCCGCTGCGAACGCTGTTCGCATTCGATCCGAGGCGCTGCGCCATCCTTCTGATCGGCGGAGACAAGACAGGCGACGACCGGTTCTACGAGAAGATGATCCCGACGGCGGATCGACTGTACAATGATCATCTTGCGCAACTGCGCAGAGAGGGGCTGATCTGATGACCCGAAAGTTCCAGGAACTCACGTCAAAAATGAGCGCCGACCGCCAGGCCCGCGTGCGCATGCGTGCGCGTGAAGCACTTGGCGAAATGCTCCTGTCTCAGATCCGCAAAGATGCAGGGCTGACGCAGGAGCAACTCGCGCGGACGTTAGGCATCCGCCAGCCCACGCTCTCGCAGCTGGAATCCAGTGAGGACATGCAGGTCAGTACGCTGCGACGGATCATTGAGGCGCTTGGTGGGCGCCTGGAGATGATCGCGCGATTGCCTCATGGCGACGTTCGCCTGTCCCAGTTCGACGAGGACAAACCGAGCCTCGTCCCACGCTGAGAGATCCGTCGCCCCGGGCTAAGCCGGTGGCT
>CAZJTF010000483.1:0-4330 GCA_964548565.1 uncultured Planctomycetales bacterium
GCAATGCCAGGAGATTTCTGGGCGAAGCCAGACGAACGAGCCCGGCGGATCTGTTTTGTGGAGCTTCGCCAAGGCTGGGACATGCGCGTGACCGGGCTGATGCGAGAGGAGGGACCGCTGTCCCCCCGTGTGTTCCGCGGCCACATGAGCTGGACGCAGGAAGGCCGGCTGCTGACCGAGTGGCGTCCGGGGCCGTTGCCGTCGGACATTCCGGCGGAGAAAGCGCTGGTGGTGGGGCTCGCCGCAGATGGGGAGACCGTTGGAGTCGTTTACGCACGGGCGGAAGGTGATCACACGACGTGGGCGGGTACGCTGCTCCTGATCAACTGGGCCGACCTCGATCAACCGCAGATCGTGCGTGAGGTTCCGCTGGAGCGGGTGCGCCCGGCGGCGGTAGTTGCGGAAGCGCTCGATCGCGCGGCCACCGGTAGGGCCCGGTTTGTCAGGTATGGCATTCTCAGCCTGGACGGGATCACCAGGTTCCAGAAAGTGGAATCGATTCCGCTGTACGACTACTCCATGCTTGACAGCGACTGGTTTTCGCTTCTCAAGTTCCGCAGCGAGACGCCGGATGCGGAGTGGGTCACCGCCGGTGACCACGGATACCAGGTGAGCGTGTACGGCATCACGGCGATGAAGCGGGCCGGCGCGAACTGGGAGCCGGTGGGGCGGCTGCGCAGCTCACCGCTGTCAATGGCGGTGGGGGGCTGGGCAATGGAGGCACGGCTGCTGGATCCGGGTACGCTGGCGGCCCTGAACTGGAGTGCGCTCACCGTCTACGACGTCCGCGACCCGTCCCGGCCGCGGAAGGTCGGGTTCTACAACATCCACCAACAGTTGGGAGACATGCAGATCCTGCCGGCGACCGGACGATACGTGCCCTTCAAAAACGGGCCGTTGATCCGCATCCTCGAACTACCGCGCTCGTCACAGCGCCGGCAGCAGACGAGGGCAGGAGAGTGAGCTGCGACACGGTCCACGGGCCTACTGGATCCGGCGGGCGACCAGGATGATGTCCTGGCTCTCTTCGCGAATGTACATGTCTTCCTTGTAGGACCCCGAGAGCTGTGCGACCTCGCCCCCTGCCTGGGTGACCCACGATTGCAGGTCTTTCGCCTCGAGACCAGGGAATTCCGCCTGAACGAACTCCGGCACCAGGGCCGTCTCGGTGATGTCGAGATCGGCGATCTGGACGAAGCCCCGCGATCCGCACCGGTGAACGCCCTTGAGCAGAATGTGCTCACGTCCTTCCAGGCGCGCCCGTACGTGCTTCTGCCAGAGCACCGGGCCTTCCCTGAGCCGCCAGAGGTTCAGCACGTGAATGACGCACAGTCCGCCAGGGCGGACGGATGCGAGCAGACCGCGGATGGACCGCTGGATGGCTTCAGGTGAGCCGGCGAGGGCGAGCGAGTTGCCAACGCAGATGACGGCGTCGAAGGAGCACGCAGAAGGCGGCATCTCGAACGAGCGCTCCACCCAGCGCAGTCCGGCCGGTTCCCCGAAGGTTCGCCTGGCCTCAGCGATCATGTCCGGGCTGAGGTCCGCGCCTTCGACTTCGAGCCCCCAGCCATGGAACATGGCGGCATGCCGCCCGGTGCCGCAGGCGGCGTCGAGGACGCGACGCACTTCGAACTGCTCGAACAGTCGGCGGTAGAACGGTGCCTCCGTCGCCAGGCGCTTCGCCCAATCGATCAACGAATCGTAGAGGGCGGCGCGCGTCGCGAAAAAGGTGGCCGGCTCGGTCATCGTTGCAGTCCTCCCGCCGACATCCTACCGCGGGGGCGGGCCGCGCGGCAGCCTGCCATCTGCTGCCGCCGGCTGCAAGGTCCGCGACTGCTTCGCAGTCAGCGGAGGCGCGTGTCGGCCTCGCCGGGGAGAATATCCTCCGCCGGGCGCGTGACCACGCCCGGACGGGTCTGGGTCATGATGGCAGTGCCGATCTCGATCAGCCCGACGATCACGTGCGGGAGCCAGACGCGATCCGCGTATCCGAACACCCACGGCGAGATAGCCAGGAACGCGCCGCCAATCCCGTCGAGCCACAGGTGCGTCGGCATGTCGATCAGCTTCGCGGCGCCGAGCTCGTAGTTCGTGATCAGGCTGTAGACGATCACGGAGGCGCCAACCAGCACGGGAATCCAGGTTTCGGCTCCTCCCGCGGCGAAGCCGAGCACCCACGGTGCGATGATCAGCAGGACGCCCACGAGGTAATCGAGATACGCGTGAACACGGGTTGGAATGAAGCGCATGCGGCTCTCCTGAGGCCAGTGCGGCAACTTGACTTCGAGAAACGGGAAGGAACAGCCCATCGGTAGGCACGAGCACGGCTGACCCCGCGACGGGTCGACACGGCCCTCGATCGTGGCGAGGTAAGCAACTATAGGCCCGTGCGCCGGGCAGGGCGCGCCGGCGCGGCTCGATTTCGTTGCGGGATTTGCTGGTCTCAAAGCTCGACGGGCACGAGCAGATCGTCCGCCCGTGCCCGCCCTGGCTGATCACCGTCATGAGGCCGATCGCAGGCAGTCCGATGGCTTGGCCGCCTGCGCCGTGGGTTGCCTCATTGCAGGCCGGCGAAGTTGTAGGTACCCGAGCAGCTGGAGGACTGCAGGAAGTTCGTAGCTTCCGCCAGGAGCTCCTCCAGGTTCTCCGAAGAGATCTTGATCACCGTCGCGCCGCCGCCGTGGTCGTCGTCATCGTCCCAGCCCTCGTGCTCTCCGCCGCCGTTGGCGTACACGGCCTGCGGGAGGCTGAGAATAGCGAGCCCCAGCAGGAGGCGCAGCGTCAGTTTTCGCACGAATGTGAAAGTGGACATGATCTTCCCCCTCTTACCGAGCCAGAATGATTGTTCCCGTGTCCCGCTGGAAAGGGTCGAATACGGAATCGGGTAAGTCAAACGGCGAGCGCGGCGGCCGGTGTACGGCAGCGCAGAATGGAAGATGCTTATGAGACGCCGCCGCGTCTGGAGCGGGTTCTGGCGATGTGCTCTCCCCAAAGCCGGACGGGCACGTGCAGTTCGTCTGCCCGTGCCCGCCTCTAACCACCCCCGAATCATTCGGGATCGCGGACCGGTGTCGCCGTGGGTCTCCGCGAGTACCCGGTGAACCGTTTCGCCCCCTGCATGCCCGACCGCCGCGCCTGCGGCAGGCATTTCCGGAGATCCAGCAGGAGACTGTGAGCCCCCGCAACAAGGGCATCCACTTCGGAGGCCGGACGCTGTCGTGTGGATGACCCATCCCTGGCTCATCACTCCCCGGGTGAATCTCGAATACATTCAGCCGCAAAGCAAATCGCCCGGTTTCACCAGACGGTACGGCCGGTGCGGCGAGTATATGGGACCGCCAGCAGCGAACCGGCGAGGGCCGCAGGCTGGGTTTTCAGGGGCGCGAGGGGCGGGTAGGATGCGGGCTCGACGCGAACGAGTCGCGGTCTCGTTTTGCCTCTGTGACACTGCACCTGTGAGGGGCCGATTCGGCCCAGCGGACATGTCCAATCTCCGTCGCTTCCTCCCTGCGTTCATTCTCTGCCCCGTGCTCCCTCTGCTCGCCGCTCCCCAGCCGGCCGGTTCACCGGCCACACCGGCGACCGCCCCCGGTGCTGACGTGACGCAATCGCCCGCTGCGCCTGCGGCCGCGACGCGACCGGCCGGCCCGACAAGCGTCCCCGCGACCGACTGGGTCGACGCGGTGAAGAACCCGGTGCCCTGGTTCAAATGGGGCAGCGACCTGCGGCTGCGATGGGAGTACCTCGACAACGCCTTCACCCTCGACCGGCACACGCCGAACAACGAGTGGAACTTTCAGCGCGTGCGTCCGCGGCTTTGGAGCACCGTCGCGCCGGTTCCGGAGGTGGAGTTCAACGTCCGCCTCACGTGGGAGGACCGGCACTGGTGTGCCCCGCACCCGCAGGAGGAGTGGGACAACAAGAACGCGCTGTTTGACATCTTCAACCTGAAGCTGAAGGTCCCCGATCTGCCCGTCACCACGACCATCGGGCGCCAGGAGATCATCCTCGGCGACGGCTGGCTGGTGCTCGAGGGGACGCCGCTGGACGGGTCGCGCACGATCTTCTTCGACGCGTGGCGCACCACGATCGATTTGAAGCCGGTGCAGAGCACGCTTGACCTGATCTACGTCTACCAGTTTTCAAAGGCGGATCAGTGGCTGCCGGTCTTCTGCAATGACGGAGACCGGTTGATCGAGCAGGACGAGCGGGCGGCCATCGTCTACCTGACGAACAAGTCGATTCCGAAGACGCAGATCGACGGCTATGTCATCTATAAACGCGACGAGCGCGTCCTGCCCAACGGCGACCAGGGCGACATCTACACGGT
>CAZJTF010000484.1:0-4326 GCA_964548565.1 uncultured Planctomycetales bacterium
GGAACCCGTGGCTCTCGCCGGACGAGCGCCACGCCATCGCGAGCGTGATCGCCGCTACCGACGCCTATAACGGCACCATTCCTTCATCGAGCGCCTGAAAGCCCCGCGATGTTCCTCAAGATAAGAAACCTCCTGTCCGAAGCGGACGTCGCGCGCCTGCGGGTGCTTGCCGAGGAGCTGCATTTCGTCGACGGTCGCGTATCGAATCCCGCGAACGTGACCAAGCAGAACCTGCAGGTGGATGCCGGTGACCCGAAGTACACGGAGTCCGTGCAGATCGTGAGCACCGCACTCGCGCGCTCGCGCGAGTTCGCTGATTTCGCGATGCCCAAGCGGGTCGCACCGCCACTCCTGTGCCGCTACGAGCCGGGGATGAAATACGGTGCACATGCCGACTCGGCGTTGATCCAGGTCGGCAATGCCCGCGTGCGCTCCGACTTGTCCTGCACCATATTCATCGGCGATCCGTCCACCTACGAGGGTGGCGAGCTCGCGATCGTCATGGGCAATCAGACCATCGCCTTCAAGTGTGATGCCGGCGAGGCAATTGTCTACCCCTCGACCACATTGCACGAGGTGATACCAGTGCGCAGCGGCCGGCGACTGGTCTCGATCACGTTCATCGAGAGCCTGATCGCCGACCAGCACCGCCGCACGCAGGTCTACGAGCTGAACGAGCTCGCCGCGCTCGAGGGCAACACGATGCAATGGGAGAATCGCGTGCGCCTCGATGTGGTGCGTCAGAACCTGATGCGGATGTGGTCGTCGACCTAGCCGATCGATCAGCGGGGATCACAGACAGCCAATGACACAGTCGAATACCGCTTCAAACGACCATCAGCGCATTCGGGCCCTGATCCAGGCGGCAAACAGGGCGGTCGCAGCGGGCGATGCGGATGAAGCCGCCCGACTCGTGCAGCAGGCCGAACAGGAGGCGCCGCAACATCCGTTGGTACTGAACGAAATCGGGCAACGGCTGCTCCGATCCGGTGATGCGGCTCGCGCTTGCGAGCTGTTTGCCCGAGCCCTCAGCAGCGAGGCGGACAATGCTTCGCTGTGGATAAATTTCGCTGCCGCGCTGCGCAGTCTCGATCGCCACGATGAAGAGATGCAGGCGCTCGAGCGGGCCCTCGCCATTGAACCGGCCAACTTGCGGGCGATGTTGCAGAAGGCATCGGTGCTGGAGTTGCGTGGCAACACACGCGCGGCGGCGGTCACATATAGAACGGCACTGCAGGCGATTACGCCGACTACAGCAGTACCCGCGTGGATGAGCGACCTCCTGGCCCATGCCCGGCGGGTTATTGACGAAAACAATCGGGCGCTCGAGTCATTTCTGGAGGAGCGACTGGCGGAGCTCAGGTCCGGGATTCAGGGCCCGCCGCTGCGCAGGTTCGATCGATGCATGGCGATACTGATGCAGCGGACACTCATCTATCAGCAGCAGCCAACCTTTCTCTATTTTCCAGGTTTGCCAGCCATCGAGTTCTACGACCGCGCTCATTTCCCTTGGCTCGATTCAATCGAGGCGGCCACCCCCGCCATTCGTGCTGAGTTGCTCGATGTGCTGGCGGAAGGCGGCTCAACGCTCGAGCCTTACCTTTCGCACGGCACGGTTCGTCCTGCGGATCAAAAATGGCGCGAGCTGAATCAGTCCAGACGCTGGAGTGTTTATTATTTGTGGCGCGAGGGCGTCGCGCATCACGATCATCTTGCCCGATGCCCACGAACCGCCGCAGCGCTCGAGGTCTGGCCGCGCTGCGAAATTCCCGGCTCGAGTCCGAGCGCCGTGTTTTCAATCCTCGACGCCAGGACGCGGATCCCGCCTCACACCGGCGTGAACAACACCCGCCTGCTTGTGCATCTTCCGCTGGTTGTACCGCCAGGTTGCGGTTTCCGTGTCGGTGGTGAACAGCGGAAGTGGGAACCAGGCAAGGCATTCGTCTTCGACGACACGATCGAACACGAAGCCTGGAACGACAGCGACGAGCCGCGAGCCGTCATGATCTTCGATATCTGGAATCCTGCCGTCAGTGTCGAGGAGCGGGCGATGGTGAGTACGACGATTGCCGGCATGAGCGAGTGGTACGGATTGCCAATGCAGCATGAGGGCGCCCGATAGCAACGGCTAGAATTCGACGCCCAGCCTCGCAAGCATTCGCAGTCCCCTCAGGATTTCTTCACGATTGCGTCGCCGCGAATCTTGAATAATGGCTGCCCGGAGCGCTGCGTCGTAGGGATGCTCGGGAGCTTTTGAATAGCGCATAAGCACCGGGCTGCGTACCACCTGCGCGAGAGACGCAGGATTCACAGGCAGCTCGAAGTGGGCGATCACCCTTCGCAGATGGTCGGGCACGTCCGCCAGGAAGGCGTCGAAGTCGATCCCCAGTACCCGCTCCGGATAGCGTGAGAGCGTGTCTCGCTGTGTGGTCGATTCCGCGAGCCAGGCGAGTGCTGCGAGTTCACCCAGCGACAGCGTTTCAACTGCGGGCACCGGGGCTTCTCGCTGTGCGGCAAGGCGACGCATACGTTCCGGCGCATGGCCGCGCAGGTCAATTGACGAATTCTCACCAGCCAGCAGCGTCGCGAGCCAAAGCTCAGCACGCAGATTGAGGTAGATCGCCCGTGCATCCGGCGTCGCGTCGAGCAGCACCGGCGCGATACGCGCAGCACTGCTCGTTGCCTTGACGATCACAGCCTCGGTCATCGGAAAGCCGCGGCGCCAGAGGGCGAGAAACCTCGAGAGAAGGACGCTGAACGACGCACCGGTCATGTGCTGGTGCGCATTGGGCGACGCACCCTGCAGTGAGTCCTGCACCTCGGCCAAGGTGCGCAGTGGCAGGGGTTCGCGAAGTGAAAGAACACGGCGGCTCTCATCGAGCAGGCGGCTCACGAGCGTCGAGCCGACATGTCCTGTGTGGAAAATGAAATGCAGTGGCCGCTCTGATTGGGCCGCAACTGCGCCTTCCAGGAAGGCCGCCAATGACACCCAGCTTCCTGTCGTCATCGGGGTGAGAATCCGCTCGTCCAGGAAGCTCGCAGCTCGGAAAGCCGGCTCATCCATCTCGATGTGCAGGATGCGGCTGCGCGTGAGGTCCAGTTTGAATGGATAGAGCATGACATCAATTGAAAAAAGCGGTGGTCCCTTGCGGAACCACCGCCAGATTTCAATAGTGTCGGGTTTTTCTGGTCAGTCCGCTATCAGAACGTGACCTTCGCGCGCACGAACATGAAGCGACCGAGAGCGTCGTACATCTGCGGATACGTATTGCCGTTACCAGTCGTACCCACGGACCCGCTCAGCGGGGGGTCCTTGTCGAGGATATTGTTGATACCCACCAGAACCGAGGCCTTGTCCGTGATCGCATAGTTGCCAGCGAGATCGAGGTAGCTTTGCGCCCCGAGCACGCGGTCGATGCGTGCGGACGACGAAGCTACGCCGAACTGTGTCACCTCCGAGTAGTACCGCCACGTGAGCGACACGTCGAGCGGCCACGGCGACTGCCAGCCGAGGCGGGCATGGTGACGCCAACGCGGGCTCGGTACGCCAGCGGTACCTGAAGCGCACGACGAGGAGAACTTGCCGGCGCAGTCATACGGTGCTGTTCCCGGCGAACCCGGGTCTGTGATGAGCTCTTCAAGATAGGTGCCGGTCAGGCTGAAGTTCAGGCTGCCCGCCGCGCCGATCTCGAGCCCCGCGTAGTTCATGTTGACATCGATGCCGGTAGTCTCGAGCGAACCGATATTCGTGTTGAGATCGACCACCCGCCCCACATCGCCCGCCCAGAGATTGCCACTGGAAGTATTACGCTGAATACGCGCACAAGCGATCGGGTCGTTGTTCGTGTAGCACGCATCGAACGTAACGGTCGGGCCGACGGTCGAGATCGTGTCCTCGATTTTGATGTTGAACCAGTCAATCGACATACTGAACTTGGGCAGGAACCGCGGCTGCAGGATTACGCCAAACGTCTTCGTGTCCGACTTTTCCGGCTGGAGGGCAGTGTTGCCACCCTGCAGGAAGTTGTACTGGCCAGCCGGGCTGTCGAGCGAGCCGGAGTGATACTGTCCCAGAGGCATGCCGGTCGCCACACACTCGGCCGCGGTTGCATCCGGGTTCGGGTTTTGCTCACCACAAGGATCACCGTCCGCGTCGAAGAGATTGAGGCCTTGGGCAGTGAACAACTCCACGATGTTGGCGGCTCGAACGGCACGCTGGTAGCTCCCGCGCAGCCTGACATCGTGCACAGGCGCCCATTCCAGACCAATCTTGTAGGTATCGGTCGTGATGTCGCCGTAGTCGGAGTAGCGATAGGCGCCGTCCAC
>CAZJTF010000485.1:0-4292 GCA_964548565.1 uncultured Planctomycetales bacterium
ACCTTGTCGCCGATGGTAATGTGGCCGACGATGCCCGCCTGGCCCGCCATGGTGACGTGGCGCCCGACAGTGACGGAGCCGGCGATGCCGACTTGTGCGACGAAGAGGCAGTCGGGGCCGATCTTGGTGCCGTGGCCGATCGCGACCAGGTTGCTGAACTTGCTGCCATCACCGACCATCGTGCTGCCGAGGGTCGCGCGATCGATCGTGCAGTTGGCGCCAATTTCAACGTCGTCACCGATGACGACGTTACCGATCTGCGGGATCTTGACCCACTTCTCTTTGACCGGCGCGTAGCCGAGGCCGTCTTCGCCGATCACGGTGCCGGCGTGGATGGTCACGCGCCGGCCGAGCACGCATTCGTCGTAGATGACGACGTTGGGGAAGAGCGTCACGTCGCTGCCGATGCGGCACTTCCGCGCGATGTAGACGCCGGGGTAAATCACGGCGTTGTCGCCGATCACCGCGTCTTCGCCGATGTGCACGCCGGGGGCGATGTTGGCGTTGCGGCCGATCCGGGCCGTCGGGGCGATGAATGCGAGCTGCGAGACGCCCCAGCGCGGGTGATTGCGGTAGCCGTGCAGACGCACAATGGCGGCCGTGACCGCCGCGTAAGGGTCGGCGGTGCGAACGAGGTTCATCGGGCGCGGGGCCGCCACGTCCGGGCGCACCAGCACCGCGGAGGCGCGCGTCGTGCCCAGTTCCTTCTCGTACTTGGGATTGGAGAGAAAACTGATCTGCCCGTCGCAGGCGTCTTCCAGCGTGGCCACGGAGGCGATGTCCACGGAGCCGTCACCCTGCACGTCGCACGGAATCCCCTGCGAGGAGATGAAATCCGCCAGTTCAGCCAGGGTCATCGTCATCCAGAGTTCACTCGGACCGCGCCTCGTTCCACGTAGTTTCGCTATAATAAAGTCGTACCCGCGGGGGTGTCAATTGAACTGAAGGCGAGGGCAGACCCGGTTTCATGAATAATCCGCGCATTGCCACCATCCTCGACCAGATCGCCGATCTGCTCGATTTCAAGGGGGAAAACCCCTTCCGCGTCAACTCATACCGGCGGGCGGCCCGCGCCATCAAGGAGCTGCGCGAGGACGTGGAGGCACTGGCGGCCCGGGGCGAACTGCGCCGGGTACCGGGTATCGGCGAAACCATCGCGCAGAAGGTAGGGGAGTATCTGGCCAGTGGAGAGGTTCGGCTGCACCAGGAGCTGCTCGCGCAGTTCCCGGCCACGCTGCCTCGCCTGCTCGAAATCCCGGGACTGGGGCCGCGCAAGGTGGCGCTGCTGCATGCCGAGCTGGGGATCGGCAGCGTCGAGGAGCTCCGGCAGGCCATCGCCGACGGGCGCGTCGAGAAGCTTCCCGGATTCGGAAAGAAAACTGCGGAAAAGCTGCTGACCGGAATCAGTTTCGTCGAGCGGTCGAGCGAGCGGACGCTGCTGACGGACGCGTGGCCGGTCGCGGCGGGGCTGCGGGAGATGGTGGCGGGGCTGGAGGGCGTGCGACGCGTCGAGATCGCCGGGTCCCTGCGCCGGGGCTGCGAGACCTGCGGCGACATCGACCTGCTGTGCGATGCGGACGACGGCGCGGCCGTCATCGAGGCGTTCACGCACGTGCCGCAGGCGAGTGCGGTGAGGGCGGCCGGCGAGACGAAGGGATCGATCCTGGTCCTGCGGCCGCGGGGCGGGGAGATCCAGGTGGATCTGCGCGTCGTGCCGGCAGCGTCATTCGGGGCGGCGCTGCAGTATTTCACCGGGTCGAAAGAGCACAACGTGCGGCTGCGGGAACTGGCGGTGCGCCGCGGCTGGCGGCTCAACGAGTACGGGCTTTTCGACGGAGAGACGCAAATCGCGGGCGCGGTGGAAGCGGAGATCTCTGCGCGCCTGGGTGTTGCGTACGTTCCGCCGGAGCTGCGCGAGGACCGCGGCGAGATCGCGGCGACGGTGGACGTGGCCGGGCTGGTCACGCTGGCGGATCTGCGCGGCGACCTGCACGTGCACACGACGGCCAGCGACGGGCGGTGCGAGATTGAGGAGATTGCGCTGGCGGCGCGCGAGCGGGGTTACACCTACCTGGGCATCGCGGATCACTCGAAGAGTTCGGTCATTGCGAACGGGCTCACGGCGGAGCGGTTGCTCGAGCACGCCGCACGGGTGCGCGCGGTGAGCGGGCGGCTCGAAGGCATCACGCTGCTGGCGGGCACGGAGTGCGACATCAACCCGGACGGCACGCTCGACTACCCGGACGAGGTGCTCGCGCAGCTCGACTGGGTCGTCGCGAGCATCCACGCGGCGCAGGGGCAGGATCGCGCGCAGCTGATGAAACGCTGCCGGGCCGCCCTGGAGAACCCGTACGTGTGCGTGCTGGGGCATCCGTCGGGCCGGCTGCTCGGCAAGCGCGATGCGATGGACCTCGATTGGGATGAACTGATCCGGACGGCCGCGCGGACGGGCACGGCGCTGGAGATTAACGCTTCGTACAAGCGGCTGGACCTCAAGGACATCCACGTGAAGCAGGCGATGGACGCCGGCTGCTGGCTCTCGATCAACACCGACGCGCACACCATCGAGGAACTCGACTTCATGCGGTACGGCATCCAGACGGCGCGACGGGGCTGGGCGACGCGCGAGCGGGTGCTCAACACGTGGTCGCTCGAGCGGCTTCGGGCGTGGGTGGCGGCGAAGCGCGGCGGGTGACGCCGGACCTCCTCAGGCGGGCCAACCTGGCAGGCGGCGGTTGCCACTCATTCATAGGTGAACTGCACGGTTGCGGTAGTGTCGGCGTCGGCCACGGCGCGCACCCAGTAGGCCGAGAAGCCGGCCGGGAATGTGTGCTCCACCTCCCGGGCTGGAGGGACTTCGAACGACTGATACGGGCGCCAGAGGCCCTGGCCGTCGACGTCTACCTCGAGGCGCAGCGTGACGGGGGCGGCCGCACTGTGGGAGAGCCGCACGCGTTTGTGGTCGTAGCCGGTCATCAGATACGGGTCAGACGGTTCGTCTTGTCTGACGGTGGTATCCCTCCACGGTCCGCCGACGCCGCGCGGCTTCCCGAGCTTCCACAGGTCGTCGATCACGCCGACCCAGAGCGCGCACTTGCCGTCTTCCGAGGTGACCACGTGCGGATCGGTTGCCATTGCGGAGGGGTCGAGCACGCCGCTGACGACCAGCATGCCACGGTAGGAGGCATAGTCGTGAATCCAGCGGTTGTGTGTGGCAATAGGTCGGACCTTCGCCAGACCGCCGGCGTTGCGTGCCGGCAGTTCGTAAAACGTGCCCCCTACGTTCAGCAGGTCGCGTTCGGTCACCACTTCGCGGCAGATGCGGGCAGTCGATGATGCTGCCGGGGGCGCGTCCGCGCTTCCTCGCGGCAGGCGGTAGCGCGTGGGACCCTCCTCCGTCACTACAATCGACGCGGCATCACATGTGACCACATGGGCGGGCTGCGCCGCCTGTTTGACGCGGGCCAGCATCGGGGGATCGTCGCGGGGTGCCAGGTGCAGGTTGCCGTCGAGTTCGTAATAGCCGAGTTCCTCGACCGCATCTCCTGAATGGCGGGCGGCGGCAAAACCGAGCATGCGCCGATTGTCACCCAGCGACCAGAGCGTTCCCTGCGAGGCCATCTCGGCGGTGGACGTCGGCCACGCGGCGAACATGGCGTCGGCGGTCGGCCCGCGCCCGTCCTCGGAGGCATACTGGAAGAAGATGGTGGCCGACGCAGCATTCTGACGAGCGATCACGCGGATCCACGCGCCCTGCTCCTGCGGGTCGAAGAGATACCAGGCGTTTCCCGCGGGCGGCACCATCAGCGAGCGGAGCGGTTCCCATGTTCCGTCGCCCCGGCGGTCCACCTGGAACTCGAAGGTGACCGGGTGGGGCGAATCATGCACGACGTGCACCATGCGGCGCCTGTAGCCGGCAAAGAGGTACGGCTCGGAGACGGCGCCGGCCTCGATGTCGTCCCGCAGCCACACGGCGCCGCGTCCGATCGGCGGACCGAGGCGATCGAGCCGGACGGGTTCGATAAACCACAGGTTCGAGTTGGACTGCCCGGGGGCCGCGTCCCTGGTCTTCAGGCTGCGTACGTTGATGAACTCGGAATGAGCCGAATCGTCGCAGCCCAGAACGATGCGGTCCTGCCATTGGCAGAAGTCGCCCACGACCTTGAGATACGTCGATCGTGGTGCGATACCGTCGGTGTTTTTGACTGCGAACCCGGCGGGGAAGCGCCAGAACGTTCCGTGCATGGTCATGAGCAGGTCGCGCTCGCCGATCTCGCGGATCCGCGGCCACT
>CAZJTF010000486.1:0-4286 GCA_964548565.1 uncultured Planctomycetales bacterium
GTTCAACAACCGCGCTCCAACTCTCAATTCTCAATTCCGTTCCGCAGTCCGAAATTCGCAAACCGAAATCCGCCCCAGCGCCCCGGGGCAATCCTTCACTCCCGTTCCGCCCGTTCGTTCGCCGCTTCGAACAACGCGTCCGCCGGCACGTCCGTCTGCCGCTCGAGCACCCGGAAGGCCGCACCCAGCTTGTTACCGATCAGGCTGACGGACCGCGTCGTGCCCGCCAGGCCCAGAAACGTGTTCGTCTCCGCGGCGGCCGTGCAGTCGTGGATGAACGCATCCGCCACGTCTCTCAGGAACACCACCGGTCCGGCATCCGCGCCACTGCGGGCGTGGAGGCCTCCGATATCCAGGCGATGCACGTCGTGGCAGTACAGTGCCGGCCGCTGATCGGCCGCCGTCCAGCGCAGACGCACGTTGCGCAGCGTCACCCCCTGCGCGTGACGCACGTACAACCCGTACGCGGGCAGTTTGCCGAACATCGTGCACTCGGGGTATGCCCCTGCCTCTTCCGGGATCTCACGCTGCATGTCCGCGAGAGTCCCGCCGGCTGCAAACCCCGGGTCGCGGGCACGCGCGCTGTCCCCGCTGAACGTGATCGAAATGTCGCTGAGGGCAAGGTCCTCGATCGGATGGCCGGGGAGTCCCGCGATGGCGCAGCCGACGCTGCTCGCGCCCGTCGCCACGACATGCGAGATCGAGACATGCCGGAGCGTCGCCACCGGCGGACGCTCCATCTCCTCCCCCAGCCTGCGCCCACGATCGCCCAGGCGTACGAACAGGGGCGCGATGGTCCCGCGGATCGTGAGGTTCGAGGCGACCACATGCTCGAGCAGCCCGCCGTCCACCGTTTCAACCGCGACGCCGGCCAGGCCCTCCGGTGCGCCGTTGCGCCGGGGTTCCGACGTGTCCACCGGCAGCACCACCACGTTGCTGATGGCAACGTTGCGAAAGCCGCCGTGCGACTCGGTGCCGAGTTTCAGCCCGTTCGAGTGGCTGCTCACGATGCAGTTGGTGATCGTGACGTTCTCACACGGACGCCGCGAGCGGCTCTTGAGCACGATCGCGTCGTCCCCGGAGCTGATCCGGCAGTTGCTGATCCGCACATCCCGGCAGCCGTCGATATCCAGGCCGTCGTTGTAGTGGTTGCAGTGGTTCCGCACGCGAATCCCGTCGACCACGACGTCCTCGCACTCGAAGTAGTGTTGCATCCAGCTCGGGCTGTTGATCAGCGTGATCCCCTCGACCCGCACATTCCGGCACCGCGCGAAGTACAGGACCCGTCCGCGTTTCCGCGCGTGCGCCAGCAGTTCCTTCTCCGACTCGCCCGGCCGGCTGGACGGGCCCGGATCGCCGCCCCGTCCGTCGATCGTACCGCGTCCGGTGACCGCCACGTTTTCGCCCCCCTCCGCGTGGATCAGTCCCGCGCGGGCACCGTAGTGTTCCACGTTCGTGCTTGCCAGGAGCGTCGCACCGCCGTGCAGGTGCAGCGTCACATTGCTCCGCAGCGCCAGCGCACCCGTCAGGAACCGCCCGGCCGGAACATGCACCGTCCCGCCACCCCGCGCCGCCGCGGCGTCGATCGCCCCCTGGATGGCCGCTGTATCGAGCTGCCGCCCGTCACCGACGGCCCCGCAGCTGCGCACGTCGACCGATCCGCCCGGGTCGGGCGGGACGACCTCCCCCGCCGCCAATGGCGCCGTCGTTGCCGCTATCCAGGTGATCATCCAGTACGCAGACAACCTCATTCTGCACCTCCGCCCGCGTATGCGCCGGCCTGCGCCGGGCAAGTCTATGGGAAGAGGCGCGATCCCACGAGACGCGGCGTCGCCGCCGGTCACCGCTCCTGCCGGGTGCTTCCGTCGCGGCCGTGCTTGCCCTATAGTGGCCCGCCTTGCAGCGAGGCACGGCACGGAGCCGCCCTCAACAGGACCGGAGAATGGAGACCGAAGACACGATGACCGAAGTCCGCGCGACAAACATCACCTGGCATGAGGGCCACGTCAGCCGCGACGATCGCGAGAAGCTGCTCAAGCAGAAAGGCGCCACCATCTGGTTCACCGGCCTGAGCGGCTCCGGCAAGAGCACGATCGCCTTTACCGTCGAACACGCCCTCGTCGAGCGCGGGCACCTGGCCTACGTCCTCGACGGCGACAACATCCGCCACGGCCTCAACAAGAACCTCGGATTCTCCGCCGCCGACCGCGAGGAGAACATCCGCCGCATCGGCGAGGTGGCCAAGTTGTTCGCCGATGCCGGTGTGCTCACGCTCACCAGCTTCATCAGCCCCTACCGCAAGGACCGCGACCGCGTCCGCCAGATCCATGAAGAGGCAGGAATGCCCTTCATCGAAATCTTCGTGGACGTGCCGGTCGAGGACTGCGAAAAACGCGACCCTAAAGGACTCTATAAGAAGGCACGCGAGGCTCTCGCCGCCGGCAAGGGCATGGGCTTCACCGGCGTGGACGACCCTTACGAGGCGCCCGCAAAACCCGAGCTCACCATCGCCAACAACCGGTGCACGCCCCAGGAAGCCGCCGCCCAGGTCCTCAATTACCTGGAATCCCGCGGCCTCGTCTCCTCGCTCTGACCGTCGCCGACACGCGCCGAAATCAGCTGACCGAAGCGGATGCGCGTCGCGGCGTCCGCGCGCTCCACACGCGCCGATCTCCGGTCGTCGCATGGAGATGCCGGTGCGGCCGTCAACACGAAACGCTCACCGCTTCGAAGCACCGCCTTTCCGGACCTGCACGCACCTGCTGCAACGCCGCCAGGGCCCTTCCGGCAAAACCGCCGCCAATCGTCTCCCGGCCCGCCCGCCTGCCCGCCTCCATTCTGCCCCGCTCCTTTTCGTCGCGCCGTGCGAATAGCAGAGATTCGCACTATTTGCTTGCATTCTCGTTTTCCACTGCATAAGCTGGAGTTGCATTCACAGTTCGGCGCATGTGTTTGGATGCGCTCAAGTCTTTGCCGAGCGTGATCCCGCCAGGCCACGAGAGGGCGGCGGGCCCGTTTGTGTCAGACCCTCCGACGTGTCAGTAGTCGCCGCTTCTCCCGCCGGCCGGGCGCGCCTGTTCCGCGCGGGTACTCGCGCGGCGCCGAACAGCAGCCGTCTTCGTCACCCTCTGCAGGGAGGAAGGTTCCGGCGACGGATCGACACCAGTGTGGGAGGTACACCATGCGACTTCACGGTAATACCGGCGGGCCGGCCCTGTCTCTGATGGCAGTGACCCTGTGGGCAGGCATTCCAGCCTCAAACGCACAGGATTTCGGCGACGCGCCCGAGGGCGCCCTCGCCTACCCCTCGTTGGGCGTCATGGGCTCGTTCCCGACTTGCGCGCAGATCGGGCCGTCCGGCGCCATCCGGCACGCGACCATCGGACCCCTCTGGATGGGGCCAGCTCCCGACCCGGAGCCCGACGGCAACGCCGGTCTCTGCCCGATGTTCGCGCCGTATGACGCCGACGAGTGCTTCATGGACGGTGATGCCGGGCTGATCATTCCGGCCGCCTACACCATCCTCGGAGCCGAAGTACCTTGCCCCTCAATGGCACCGGGACCTCCAACCCTGGGCATGGCATGCACGCCCGCTGCGTGGGGCCCGAACATCGACATCGAAGTCCACAACAACCTCCCCGGGCTCGTTGCCTACCTGAATGTCCTCATCGACTGGGACCAGAGCGGTTCGTGGGGAGGAGCCTCGCAGTGCCCAAGCGCCGCCGCGCCGGAGTGGGTGCTGCAGAACTTCCCTGTCTTCAACGGCTTCAATGGCCCGATCTCGGCACTCGGTCCGCCCCCCTTCCTCATCGGTCCGAAGTCCGGCTACGTCTGGATGCGTATGACTCTTTCCGACGCGCCGATCACCACGATGATGTGGAACGGGGCCGGCAGCTTCGAAATCGGCGAAACCGAGGACTACCTCATCCTGGTTGGCGGCCAGGAGGCGCCCGAGGCCTGCTGCCCGCCCGACGGCCGCTGCTACCTGGAACTGCCGTCGCTCTGCCAGCTCGCCGGCAACGCGCCGAAAGGGCCGGGGACCGTGTGCCTCGGTGACAGCGACAAGGACGGCATCGACGACATCTGCGAGCCGATGTTCACCAAGTTCATCCAGCCGCCGGACGTCAACCGCACGGGGATGGATATCAAGGCGACGCCTCTGAACATCCTCGCGGATGACTTCCTGTGCACGCGCCCGACGCTGGTCACCAACATCACCATCTGGGGATCTTGGAAGAACGACATCCTCCCCGGTGGCGATGCCCACAATGTCGCGTTCACTCTGA
>CAZJTF010000487.1:0-4274 GCA_964548565.1 uncultured Planctomycetales bacterium
GGCCCGGGCGTAGTGCCCATCAGGCATTGCACAAGGGCAAGGAGTACGTGGCGGAAGGTCGCGGCATCGTGGTGGACGTGGACCTGGAGAAGTTCTTGGAGACCTCGCCATACTACACTCCTATTCATGAAGATTGGCCGAAGAGCGTCGCCTTCATGAAGATTGGCCGAAGAGCGTCGCCTGATTGTCCAGGACCTTGATTCGCAAGCCTTTACGTCTTCCGCATCGCACGTGCACAGCGGAGAGCTCGCCGCGCTTTACACGCTGCAAAACGCTCTGGCGGGACAGGCCGAGGATTCGGGTTGCCTCGAGCATGGGCACATAATCTTTCGGGGCCTCTTCGACGAAGCGTTGGCGGAGTTGCTCGGTCATGCGGATCTGCCACGGCGCCCCCGGCGTGATCTGCTCGCCGGCGATGAAGCCGTCGGCCAGCCATCGGTGCAGGGTGGACGGCGCCACGCCCAGGATCTCCGCGGCTTTCTGGATGGTGACCGGCTCGCCCGCCGGCGGGTCACTCGGCGGCGTGTGTCGAGGGATCTTCCAGTATCGACGCAGGTTGCCAACCTGGTTCGCCGTGAATCGCTCGCCGTGGGCAGTCCGGCGGCCCTGGCGGTTCAGGATGCCCGCGATCACCGCATCGGGATAATGTGCGGCCATGCGGCGCACGAGTTCGATGGTGTCTTCGTCTGTGCGGATGGGCGGCACGTGTCGATATCGCAGGTTCATGTCGAGTTCGGAGATCGCTCCTCCCCGCCACCGCAGCGTCAGATGCGCTTTGCACTCGGCGCGCTGCACACCGATGTTGACTTCTTCCAGTAGCGTGCGGAGCAGTTCCTTCCGACCCCGGTCTGTCGTTGTTGGCGCCTCCCAGGCGCGTTTCAGATCCGCGCCCAAGGCGTGAATCTGTCGCCGCTGTTCCTCGGTCACAGGATGCGGCTGCTGGCGCTCTCGACGGACCAGCTCCGCCTCCGCGATCGCCTGCTCTTTGAGCCGCTTCTCCCACTCGGCCTCCAGCGTGCGGGCGACGAGACGGTTCTCCGGTTCCACCGTGCGGTAGCGACGTTCCGCCCGTTGTGCTTCGTACGTCGCCCGTTCCACCTGCAGGCGCCACTGAGCCATGTCGGCTTCATGTCGGAGTTCGATGTCTCGTTCCGCCAGCAAGGCCGCTTCCACGCCGCCCGGCGTGATGGCCTCTAGTGTAGTTAGTCATAATTGGTGCAGCTTATAGGCCTGTTGCCGGTATCATTCTCCATAGGGAGGATGATGCGATGCGAGTGGCGCCTCAAATTGACTTGACGGGGGAACAGTCGGCAACGTTGAAGCGATGGTCGCGTGGTCGCAAGACGCCGGCCCGCTTGGTTCGACGGGCTCAGATTGTGTTGCTGGCGGCGGAAGGAAAGGACAATCTGGAGATCGCTGCGGAGTTGGGCATCGAGCGTACGATTGTGGGCCGCTGGCGGCGGCGGTTTGCAAAGCAAGGTTTGGCTGGGATCGAAAAGGATGCTCCGCGCGGTGGGCGTAAACCCGATACCGGCTTGGCTCACAAGATCATCGAGTACACGACACAGCGGCAGCCGAGCAACGCCACCCACTGGAGCAGCAACACCTTGGCGAAGCAGTTGGGCGTCAGCCAGTCGCGGGTTTCACGCGTCTGGCGGGCCAACGGGCTGAAACCACACCTGGTGCGGACGTTCAAGGTAAGCAACGATCCACAGTTCGTAGAGAAGTTTATTGATGTGGTAGGCCTCTATCTGAATCCGCCAGAGAAGGCCCTGGTCTTCTGCGCGGATGAGAAGAGCCAGATTCAGGCCTTGGATCGCACGCAGCCGGGCCTGCCGCTGAAGAAGGGTCGATGCGGAACCATGACGCATGACTACAAGCGGAATGGAACGACTACGCTGTTCGCGGCATTGGAAGTGGCAGAAGGTCGGTGATCGGCAAATGCATGCCGCGTCACCGGCATCAGGAATGGATCAAGTTCCTGAAATTGATCGACGCGGACACACCGGAGGACATGGATCTGCACCTGATCGTGGATAACTACGCTACGCACAAGCACCCCAAGGTGAAATCGTGGCTGAAGCGGCATCCGAGGTTTCATATGCACTTCACGCCGACCGCCAGTTCGTGGCTAAACTTGGTCGAGCGGTGGTTCCGCGAGATCACCGACAAACGCATTCGGCGTGGAGTCTTTCACAGCGTCAAGCAGCTCATCGCCGCCATTGACGCCTATGTCAACGAGCATAACGAAAATCCGCGATCTTTCGTTTGGACGGCCAAGGCTGAGGCGATCCTGGAGAAAGTCCGCCGGGCCCGGGCAGTATTGGATAAGATGCAAACAGTTTGACTAACTACACGAGGCTGTGGAGGATCCCCGCGTGAACCGGACCAAGCGGCACTCGCTGGTGGACATTCTGTTCCTGACGCTCTGTGCCTGAAGGATCCCGCAAAGGCACTGTCCGAGGTCGCGTATGCCAAGGGCAAGGTCCCGGGGGTCCCCCAGGCGGAGACTCCCGCGCCCCCCGCGGCTCCCGCGGACCAGACGGGCGACGGCGACGACGACGGCGAAGAGGATCCCGGGAGGCGGCGACCGAGCTTCCGGTTTTTCTCCGACATGGACGGTGACCATAAACCGCCTGGACGGCGTGCGGCTGTTGCTGGATGACCCGGCGTGCGCCGAAGACATCGTGATTCCCTGCAGCGAGATCGTGCAGGACATGCTTAAGGACCTGCACGCGATCCGGGATGAGTCTGAGGACCTGTTGCCGCAGGTGCCGGCGACGGTGTAGACCAACACGTGCGCGGACGCGGGGGCGCCGGGCTCGTGCTGGCCGGCGCCCACGCCTTCGGAGGGATATGATCGTGGCATCAATGACCACAACGAAGTCCGGCGGCAAGATCATCCAGTTCATCGACGCGCGCGGGAAGCGGCGCACCATCCGGCTGGGCAAAATGTCGGGGAAGCAGGCGGGCATGGTCCAGGCCCACGTCGAGGAGCTCGTTGCGGCCAGCAAGACGCACGCGACGCCGAAGCCGGCAACGCTCGCGTACATCTCCGGCTTGGATCAGGTCATGCGCGACAAGCTGGCCGACGTGGGGCTGGTGGTCCGGCGTGACGTGCAGACGCTGGGCGAGTTCCTCGATGCGTACATCGACGGCAGGACCGACGTCAAGGACTCCACCCGTCTGATCTACGACATCGTGCGGTCGAACCTCACGGACTACTTCGGGCGGGGCAAGGCACTCCGCGATATCACGGTCGGGGATGCCGAGCGATGGGAGCGGCACCTCAAGAACATGAAACCGCGCGTCCGGCGGCAGACGAAGGCCCCGGTGGTCCCGATCCCCAAGCTGGCCGAACTGGGCGACGCCGACGCCGACGCGGACCATGATGATACTCCCAAGATGGCCCGCAACACGGTTCGGCGCCGGGTCTCGATCGCGAAGCAGTTTTTCATCGCCGCGGTGAAGGATGGCGCGCTGCAGGTCAACCCGTTCGCCGGGATGGGTGGCCCGGTCAAAGGCAACAGGGAGCGGGAATTCTTCGTTACGCGGGAGATCGCCGAGCGCGTGATCGACAAGGCCCCCGATGCGGAGTGGCGGCTCATCATCGCACTGAGCCGGTACGGCGGTCTCCGGTGCCCGTCCGAGCACCTGGCGCTGACGTGGCAGAACGTGAATTTCAACGAGGGCACCATGCTTGTGGAGTCGCCGAAAACTGCCCACGAGGAAGGCCACGAGGCCCGTCTGGTGCCGATCTTCCCCGAGCTGCGCCCGTACCTCGAAGACGCGGCCAGCGTCGCCCAGCGAGGCCAGAAGTACGTAATCAGCCGGTACCGGGACACGCGCTCGAACCTGCGGACGCAGTTCATGCGGATCATCAAGAAGGCGGGAGTCGAGCCCTGGCCGAAGCTGTTCCAGAACCTGCGTTCCACGCGGGAGACGGAGCTCGCGGAGATCTGGCCCGGTCACGTCGTCTGCGCCTGGATCGGGAACTCCCCGAAGGTTGCTCAGGAGCACTACCTACAGGTCACGTCCGAGCACTTCCGGCCGGCGGGCAGAGCAGCGCGCTGCAAAAAGCGCTGCAGCATCCTCCTGTAAATGGGTGCGAATCGGTGCGAGCCGAAAAGCCGTCAGAACCCGAGATTGCCGTAAAGGTACCGGATGCAGCGATTTGCACTCATTCGCACCCGGATTCAGTTTTAGAGGTTGATAGAAGCACTGGCCCGCTAGGACTCGAACCTAGAACCTTCTGATCCAGAGTCAGACGTGCT
>CAZJTF010000488.1:0-4258 GCA_964548565.1 uncultured Planctomycetales bacterium
CGCGTGGCGCGCCCGGGAGCGCGGGTTACCTCGCAGGCGTGACCGGAGCAGACGCCGGTGCTGGGGGCCAGAGATCACCCTCGACCATCACCCGCGCATCCGGAACGGGGCGCGGATGATCGTGCCCGCCATACGTGTCGTACCGGATGGGGCCGGAAAGCTCCGTGGCCACGCTTTGGGCACGGCGTTCGGCGGCGAGCGTGATGCTGCGGTCTGAGGTGAGACGCAGCGTTCTCCCACCCAGGGTTACGTGCAATTGCGTGCCGCTCACGAAGGCGGCCGCCGTTTCGTCGCGCACGATCGCGAATTCCGCATCGCTGCGCAGCACGTCACCGTTCTCGAAGCGGCAGTCGCCGCGGCCGAAAAGGATGCGCCAGGTATGGTCGCGCGTGCGGATGCTGATTCCGTCGCCTCCGGTCGCGGCGGCGATCGCGAGCACGTTCCGCTCGTTGCGCCAGGCGTCGTGGACGGCCACGAAGGGGGCCGCGCGGGTGCGCCGGACGCAGAGGGTCGCGCACGGGGGGTTCGTAGGCGTCACGGTCGCGTTATCGATCGGATACGTCCGGAGGACGGACACGTCGGTGGTGGGCGCGCCGCGCATCCACACCGACGAGCTGACCGCACCTGTCTTCCATCGGGCCGACCAGCTTTCGGAGGAGACGGCGTGTTGTGACCGCGGCTCTCCGCCGTGGAGCCACTGCTGCGGCTGGAAGGCGACGGGCGTCAGCTCGATTGACAGGGTCGGGGACTCGCCGGCGTGGTGCAGTGTCCAGTCATGCGTGCTGCCGCCCTGGACGTCGAAGCGGTCAATGATGATGTCCTCGACGAGGGCGACGCAGCGGCGGTATTTCTGCGTCCCGGCGTACAAGCGATCCGCCTGGACCGCTGCATACTGCAAGAACGACCCCGAAAAGAACGCGGCGACCTGCGGGACCTGGTCTGGTCGTAAGGATTCGCCCTGCGGCTGTGAAACCTGGTCGACCGTGACGGTGTTGTGCATGGGGGAGAGGGTGCCGAGTTCGCGCGTGACGCTTTCGTTGTAGGGTGTGGCCTTCTCGATCGCGAGGAGCTGGCCCTGCGAAAAGGAGACAAGAGACAGGCGATCCGCATGCTGGTGGCCGCCGCCGGGGATGAGGGCGTTCAAGCCGATCCAGACACGGTTGCCCTTCCACTCATTGCGAAGCGAGAGCCAGCCGCTGGAGAGATACGAGCTGGTATACGCGGTCTGGTGCCGCACAATGTCCGGCGAGCCGTAGAGCAGCGCGTCCCAGGTGCGGTTCCCTTCGCGCAGGGTATCGTAGTCGCCGATTCCTCTCACATCGAAGAAGCGGTAGCCCGCCTCGGCGGCCGCGTAGTAGTCGGTCATGCCGGCCTTCGGAGCCATGGAGTCGCCGATCGTGGGCATGATGCGATCGGGAGGGGCCATTGACAGGAACCACTCGAGGGCATTCTTGATCACCTGCGCGGCCGGGTTGGCGGCGTGCGTCAGGTCGTAAGATTCGGCGGGAAATCTTGCCGGATCCATGCGGGACAGGGTACGCGACACGACAGCCAGTTCGCAGAAGAAGAACACCGGGTACAGGTGATAGCCGGAGCACATTTCCCAGTACGCGCCGTCGGGCTTGAAGTGCGTTGCGGCCAGGCGGCGGATACTGCGATGCTCGGGCTGCCGATCCGGGCTGAATGCCCCGTAGCCAAAGCTCCAGTCGATCAGGTCCTCGCGTTCGAGGGCCAGGGCCGTCTGGACGATGGTGCGGTGCCACTGGTAGAGATTGTTGTGGTTGTAGGTGTAAATCGGCTCGAGCATGATGTCGTCGAGCATGCGGCGGAGCACGACCTGCTCGAATCGCGCCTGCCGGGGCGGATCCATGTGTTCGCGGAGTAGTTCGTAGGCGACGGCCAGGTCGTTGAGCACCTTGTTGTCGCCCTCGCGGTGGTAGGTCAGGATGACGCGCATCTGGGGGTCGGGGTCGGGCCGGGTGGGGATGCCCTCGAGCGTGTCGGCGAAACACATCAGAATATCGATGCCGCGGGCGACGAAGTCCGGTCGGTTCTGGAGCCGCCCGAGGATCCCCATGGCCTCGGCGACGCCGCTGGCTTCCAGGTAGAACAAACAGGCCCAGCCGTCGTACATCGTCCCGTGATACCGGTCACCGGGCGGGTAGATGCCGGGGTCGCTTTCAGGCGCGTACTCCGCGCCGCAGGAGGGACACGCGAACCGCTCCGGGCGGAAAGGGTTGAACGTGAGGCGGCGCCGATCCTTCGGACAGGAGAAGTTGTGGTAGACGTTGCCTCGCCTGGTGGGGAACACGCGGCGGAGTCCCGGGGCGTCCATGTCGAGCCATGGTTGGAGTGCTGTCTCCTTCGCCCGCAGTGTCCGCCGGGCCCACTCCTGCGTCTCGAGCTTGACACGCATGTCGGAAAGGGTTTCAGACGTGACGAAGCCAGCCGGGTGTTGCCAGTGCACGGCGGGACGCGTCTGTACGCTCAGGAGCAGGCACAGGGCGATGGCTGGATACATAACCACTCCCGCGGTTGCGGCCCCCAATTGAGCAGCTACACGGCTTCCCAACTGTGGAGCCATTGATAGTGGGGCGGCAGGGCGGCGTGATAGTTGTCCGTGCACTCGCGCAGGGCCTGCTGGTCCTTCGCGTCGAGCGGCCTGTCGCGCTCGTACGAGGCGGCGGCGTTGGCCGTGAGCTGGTCGGGGTGCGTGACGCCGGGGACGGTGGCGGAGATTCGTTTCTCCTGCAACACGCGCTTCAGAAGCGAGGGCGCGCGATTGTCTACCTGCGATTCGAACTTGAGAGGCGTGCCGCCGACAAAGGTCGCGCCGGCGGCAAAGGGCTTGATGGCAATGACGCCGACATCCTTCTCCCTGGCAAGGGCGAGCAGGCTGTCTCCGCCGAATGGCCGGGTCAGGAACATGTACGGGAAGAGGATGACGGAAAACTGCGGGTAGTCGTTGAGAACGCGCCGGAAGACCTCGGGCTTGTGGGCGGAGACGCCGAGGAAGCGCACTTTTCCTTCCTTCTTCGCCTTCTCGAAGACATCAACGACCATGTCGAGGACGCGGACGGGGATTTCCCACATCGTTTTCTGATCTGTCTGGCCTTCGCCCCACGTGGCGCCGACGGGGCGCCACATGTCGAGGTAGTCGGTGTCGTAACTGCGCAGGCGCGCTTCGATGTTGCGCCGGAAGTAGTCGGTCGAGACCTCTTTCTCGTATTCGGAAGTCAGTTTCTCAGGCCAGGAAGCGAAGCCGATGTGCCAGCGGCCGCGGATGCCCTTCATCGCCTTGCCGTACATGTCGCATTCTTCGGCGATGTTGTTGTCGACGTAGTTCATCCCGAGTTCGCCCGCGCGTTCGAGGATCGGGCGGCGTTCCTCGGGACTCTTCCCGCCGTGACCGCCGAGGGAGATCTCGGAAATCATGATGCCGGTCTTTCCGAGGCGTCGGTAGCCCATCTTCGGGTTGTAGTTCAGAATCTTCGTACCAGCCGCGGGCTGCGACTGCGTGACACCGCCGGCCTGGGCGGCGATGGCCGCACCAGCCACGGCGGCGGACGTCGTTTTCAGGAAATCACGTCGGGTGCGGGGTTTGTCGGCCACGATCGTCTCCTCGAGTTGTGTCCGCGGACCAGTCCCTGCTTTTTTAACACAGAAGGAGCCGTACCGCCATGCAAATCCGTGATCGGCGGGCCCGGCAGGGCCATGCGTTTCGGGGATCCGCTTGCGTGGCTGGCTGAGAGACGGTACGGAGTCGCCACTGCGAGTCACCCCTGCGGTTTCGTTGGTGGCGGCGGCCCTGACCGCTTGCGGTGCGGCGCACGCCCAGGATGTTTCCCCACTCAAAGACCATCACGTCTGGCTTCCGATGACCGGCCACAACGCGCGGCAGATGGAGGATGCCCGCGCGGCGGGCTACGACACCATCCTGCTCAAAATCGCGCCGCCGGTCGGACGAGACGCTGGCGAGATCGATTTTGCCTCGACGGATGCCCGGATCGAGGCGGCGAAAGGCAAAGGTTTCAAGCGTTGGACGTACCTGAGGACGAATCGTTCGAGTATGCAGATTCGCGCGCCGGTGCTGCTGCGGTGTGGACGCGCGCCGCTTGTTTCTGTGCAGGAGGGCGGCCGGTTCGTGTTTTTTCACGGCCAGTTGCTGGCCGCGCTGGCCTCGGATCCTGGTCGCCGTGCGCCGGAGGAGGCGAACATTTCGCGCGACGTGTCCGCCTACGAGCATGACCCGTGGGGG
>CAZJTF010000489.1:0-4255 GCA_964548565.1 uncultured Planctomycetales bacterium
TATTAGCGGCAAGGGAGCCGACAATCGTTTAACTTATTTATGCGCGAATCCTTAGGGATCCGGAGTTGGCGCAACTCGCTCAGCGTGAAGGCAGCGAAATGTCGCCGATCGAGGTATCTGCTACTCTCCGCTCCCCGCATCATCTGGTCGCCACCACGTTAGAAGCGGTTGAAGCGGCCATGCGATCTGAGCATCACAACCGAAGCGAGGGCCTCATGAGCCCGGCGTATGATCGCCGTACGAAGTGCCTCGATGTGGTGGTTGGGAAAGAGAACGTCAAGCGAGCCATGCGGATCATGGACGCACTGGTAAGAGCGTGTGAAGAACGAGGATACGCCTTCGTGCGATCGACCAGCCAGCAGCCCGGTGCGCTCCGGCTCTCTGTCCTGGGTGAGGTTTTCGAGTTGCGTCTGCGTGAACCGTCGCGACGGACTGGTCGTGCCGACTCGCTGGGACGCTCAGAATACGCGCTTACCGGTCAGCTGCGACTTGAACTGAGGAACGATGGGGGCTGGTCGGAAGTCTACACCCTTCAAGACGGTCGGAACACCAGGATCGAAGATAAGTTGGGCCGCCTGATGCTTGCCATTCTTCGCGAGGTCGACGAGCGGCGGGAGCGAGCGAGATACTGGGCCGAGGAAAGGCAAAAGGCCCAAGAGCTTGAGCGCCGACGCCAAGAGGAGCAAGAGCGGCGGCGCCAGGAGGAGGCTGACCGGAAGGCCTTGATCGAGCATGCTATGGCTTGGCACCACAGCCAGGAGATTCACGCGTACCTTGCGGCAGTCCGGAAGGCGGCCAACGATCGCCACGGGGCGGTTGAGGCCGGCAGCGACCTGGACAATTGGCTTCGTTGGGCCGAATCGGTCGCAGACTCCATGGATCCCTTGCGCCCCGAGACGCAAACGTAATCTTGATGCCTCGTCGGTTCTGGCGACGGACTGGGCCGACATCCAGTGTGACGAGCTGGGAATCGCTGATATTGCCCAGATGCGGCGTGTTGACTGCACGGCTCGCGATGCTGCCATGCGTATACTGCTACACCTCTCGCGTCTTGTGCTGCCGCACGTTCTGCGCTTTCCACTGGAGCATCGGCTGCGACGCGATTCGGTGCGCCATATCGGGATCACTCGTCAGCAGGTCAGGGACGATCTCCCCGTATTCGAGGATGCGGTCCAGGAACTCCCGTTCAGGGGCAGCCAAGGGAAGAACCATGCTCAACCCCTGCCGGCATTCACTCAGGAGTGTACTAGCCCACGTCGCCGGCTCTGCCAGTTGCTCCGCGTCGACGGTTCGGAGGACGGGCAGGAGTTCGTTCATCAGTTCGGCGGCGTCGAAGCTCACATCCTCTACGGATACCGTGCGCCAGTCCCTCCGGTTCAGCGCGCCATATACGACGAAGCCCAACCGAAGCTTGGCCACGTCCAACCCACCTCGCTGCAGCAGTCCGTGAGCATCGAACAAGTCACGGCTCGCGTGACGAGCCAGCAACGCGGCCAGTTTGCCCGCGGCCAACTCGTGCAGATCCAGCACTGGGATGCCCCGGGCCTGATACGAGCCCATGCGACGGGAGTCGCACGGTGTCGCAGGCCAGAGGGGAACGCGAAACATGAAGTTGACATCTACAGCCAACATGGCCGTCTCATGGACGGCCGATGCGTAACGAAGACGCCACTTGCCGCCGGCATGATCTGACGGAATGCGGCTGACCGTCATGTCTTCCCGGCTGCAAACTGCCTGGAGCGCCTGCTCGATCTTCGGGCGTTCCTGCAGCATGAGTTCGCGGTCGGCCGCACCGACGTAATTCAGGTCAATGTCCACCGAGAGGCGGGGAACATCAAAGTGGAACAGGTTCAGCGCCGTCCCGCCTTTGAGCACCAACCGGCCTTGCAGGAATGGATGGCTCCGAAACCCGTTCAGCAGATTGAGCAGGTGGAAGACCTTCTCCAGTATCTCCGGGCGGTAGCCCGAGGCCTTGGCGTCCTTGGCCAGCTGCTGAGGCGATATCTTCATAGCACCTGCTCCCAGGCACGCTCGATCAGGGCTGTGGGAACCACCAGGTTCCACTTCGCAACCAACTTCTGCTCCGTCTTGGCGGCACGTTCCAGGTAGTGCGGCTCCTTGGGGCGCAACGCGGTCAATCGTGCCAGATGGTCTTCTTCGACCATGAGCGATTCGCGATGCTGTTCAAGGAAGAAGCCCACCTTGGCAGCCGTCGTGGCGTTACCCAGGATCGTCGCATATTCGATGGCCTGATCGAGGTTGAAGAACTCGACGGCTTCGAGCGATCTCCAGATCTCCTCCCACCCGCCGCCGAGGTCGGGGCGGTCCAGCACGTCCACGAGGGCTCGCTCCAGCGTTGTGACGCGCACGGGCAAGCCCGCCCGCTCCGCTTCCTGGACGCCGAATGTTTCCTTTTTGGTCCGTCGAAGCGCCCTGGGGAAAGAAACAGGACGGAACTGCCATGACCGAAATCTCAGGGGCCGCGTCGCGGTGGCCGTCAGAAACTCAAATCGCTGTGAGATACTGTAAGCCCGACCATGGAATGAGAGGGCCGTGTGGTAGGCCAGCACCGCATCCGGCGCCAATCGCGAAGCCACCAAATATGGGTCTACCGGCGCATTCTCCGGGGTGCTGCCGGCCGGGATGACGACGTAAACGCCGCGGCGAACACGTGTGATTCGGTGCCGACGCTCATAGTGTGCCAACAGGGTTCTGCGTGTCGACGCGCTGCCGGAGCCACGCCGGCTCTGGAACTCCCGGACCTGCTCGGCGGTGAAGACCGGATTCTGAGCTAAGAACTCGCTGAGCCGCATACGGCACCCACTTGATTATATCGACCATAAAGGCGCATTATGTTAGCTCTTTCGGTAGGAATAGTCAAGCTTCTGCGAATCACGTTTGCTGAGATAGCCAATTGAATTAGCCTTTTATGCATACGACATCAAGTTCTCTCGTCGGGGCTGCCGGGTTAGTCCGGCTGCAGAGGGGCCGGAGTGAAATCTGTCCAGCGGGCGGTCCGGGGGTACCACTTGGCTGTGACCTCCAGGGAGACGGGACACGATACGCGAGACTTTGCGACTCGAGCATCTAAGCCGGTGATGCCGTTGGGGTTGCCGAGTCCCAGGAGGTTGAGTGATTCCGATTCCTTGAGACTCCTTAAGGCTCCTGGCCGGAAGCCAAACACAGGAGCTGCTCCGGCAGCACACCTTTGCCGGTTCCCGGGCTTCCGAGGTAATGAACATGCCGCAACCATGCGGGCAGCTCGTCTGGGATGGAGACCGTGATCGTGGCCCAGTTGTTCTGGTCCTCCGCGGGCGGCTGGCGTGCAGCGACACGGGCTGGGAGTTTTACATCAGGTGCCATGTTCATCTCCTGCATGACTGATAGATGCCCCTCCAGAACATCTTGCGGCAAAATGAGGTCGCGCATTTCACCCTATCCGACCATATGAGATCTCTCGCATCGAGAGAGCACGACAGCATCGAGAGAGCACGACAGAAACGGGTCGAGTGCTAAATCCGATCCTAGATGCGGGGCTTCAGGTGTCGATGGTAACCTCGTAGAAGTCTGCAGATTCGTGGCCGATCAGCCAGTTGGACGCGCGGTGTCGCTCCTGAGTTGTGCTCTGGAGCGTGCGGCTATCCTCTTCCTTGGCACGATAAAGCGGTTGTCCTGCGACACAGATGTCGCACTCGGCTAACTGGAGACCATGGCGCTGCACCGGTTCACCCCATGCCTTTCTAGCCATTGACTCGAAGTCGCGAGCGTTGTGGTTCAGCTCGAAGTCCCGGATCCGCCAGTGTACTTTCCAGATGACCTCGTTGTAGTCCAACAGCTCATTCATCCCCCGCAGCGATGGAGCGGCAAGCACCGTTTCCTCTCGGCGCTGGAGGAAACCGAGGCTCTCTACCACCTTGGGCCCATCGCACTGCTTGTCGCACTCGGGGAGCTCGCACCTGCCCAGACTCCACGCTAATACAGCGACCGCCTCGGAGAGCCAGCTGGCGTTGATCATGTCACGCTTGCTCAGGCTGCCGAATGGGGCCACTACGAGTTGCTGCTCCCACCTCGTCAGGCCATCGCTCAGGCCAAGCGAGTTCAACCACTCGTACGACCTTGTCACGAAACCAAGCCGACCTCGCGTGGCCACGCTCGTGGCTTCAGGCTCCATCATGCCGCGGCAATAGATCACCGATAGGACTAGGCCCTGATCAAGCGTACCCCGTGGGCTGTTTGGCGGTGTGCGGCTAAAAAA
>CAZJTF010000490.1:0-3593 GCA_964548565.1 uncultured Planctomycetales bacterium
GCTCGTCCACGTCGCACAGGGCGACAACCGCCGCCCCCGCCCCGAGGAGCTGCTCAATGTTCCAGAGGCCCTGCCCAGCGACGCCCATCACCGCTACTCCGAGCGTCTCTCTGGCAGCGCGGGCGCTGCTGCCCCATACTCGCCGTGAGAGGGGCGACCCGGCGAGAACGCACGCCGAGCCTTTCAGGAAGGCGCGCCGGCTGACGTCCTCCCAGGCCCTTGACGACATTCTGCTGGCACCTCCTCAGCAACGGATAGACGCCACGAGCAAACAAAGAACGTCCCGCAGCAATGCCCCCTTTCCGCCAACCCGGGTTCAGTTCGCGCCAAGATCCTTGATCTTTATCCAGTCGAAACCAACACCGGTTGAGATGCGGCCCGTGCAGCGGAACCACACAGTGATGGTGTCAGTGGCAGACGGGAGGGTGATGTCGGCGACCTGCGAATCCAATTCCAACTGACCGGTCGAGCGCTCGATGAACCTGCCCTCCGTCGTTGAACCCGGGCCGTAGCGGGCGACCTGACCGGCGGCGGTGCCGATGCTGCCGTCGGGCAGCGGGGCAGCGCCGGCCAACTGGTCCGATGTTAACGTCACTGTCCTGGCATGCGCAGCGGCATGGAACGAGAAACACCAGTTTGAGCTGTCGCGGCCAATGTCGAACGTGTTCATCCGGACCGAGAGGCGGTAGGTATGGCCGGGTCTCAGGCCAAGAAACTTTCGACAGACGCCTCCGACGGCGTCGGTCGATCGCGTCTTGAGCAATTGATAGAACAGCTTTCCATCTGGCTCGACCGCGGCCTTTGGATGCTGCTCGAATCGCTTCCACTCACCCTTGGTCCCCTGTTGAGGCTGGACGCCCTGCGGATCACCTGCCGACCAACTCTTCCAATTCGGTGCGATGCCCCCCGTAAATGGATGCCTATCCAACTCCTCCTGTGAATTGTCGTCGTAGTTCAATGTGATGACTCCGGCATTCGAAAGAACGCCGTTCTGGCAACCGATGACGTGAAAGCGCCGCAAGCCCAGGTTATCCCGACGCATGTCGGGCGCATCAAGCCTCGGTGGGATGGCACGCTTCTCCGGCGGAGGACGCTTCGCGTGTGCTGTCAGACTGGTGCCCGAGATTCTCCCTCCGCAATTAGTCGCAATACCTCCATATGTATCTGCATTCTCCCAGTGCAGCGTCACTTCCTGACTCGCTGAGTCGTAAGAAGCACTCAGCGACACGGGAGGACGAGGAATCCCCAAGCCGGTTTCGGTCCCCCCCCCAGATGTAGTCCCCCGGGGCACAACTGAAAGATTTGAGCCAATTGCCTTCGGCTCGAATGATCGGCACCTTTTCACCGGACACGAGCTCGCCTTGCTGGTTCGGTATCCTCATGCGTTTGCGATTAGGGTTGAATGGGCTGACTTCATTAACCGCGGCAGCCATTCGGGCCATGACAATCTCTGCCGACTCCCCTGGGTGCGTCTCAACTCTGATGTATCGCGGGCTCGGATTGAATATCTCCATTAAAACGAGCTCGCCACCTCTCGCCGCTCCGTCCAACTTGAGGTCGTGTAGCATGGGGCGCTTTCCTGGCAGCCCCCTGTTGGGTACAAGCTGCTCAAAACAGCCGACAGTCTGACTTTTCCCCTTCTCGAGCCCGATCGCGAGGAGAGCCGCAACAACGATGACGTGCTGGATCAATTCTTTCATTTCCGCACTCCCTGCGCAAGCGACTGCGTTGCTAACCACCGCTACAATAGCCCACAAGACCCTACCGTCAGTCACAGGCCCCACAGTCGCACAAGCGGCTGTTTAAACATTCCCGGCGGTGCCGATGACGCCGACGCCTAGTCGCTCGTTGGCCGGGCGCGTGCTGCTGCCCCACGCCCGGCGGGAGACGACCGAAGCGGCGAGAACGAATGCCGAGCGTCGCAGGAATGTGCGACGGGTGATGTTCTGCCGTGCCGTAGGGAACAAGTTGCAGACGCCGCCTCAGCAATAGGTGAATGTAACGCTAGAAGCTTAAAGGTGCCTTTTAGATCTCACTTACCCTACGTAAGCGACTTCGATGCATCACTCAGGAGCTGAAGCGGCCGGTTTGACGCTGAAGCCCATAATCTGAAGGTCCGGGTTCATATCTTCCCTCAGCGTATGGAAGACCACGTAGACGATCCTCTCCCGGACCGCCAGCAGCGTGCCCCACGCCCGCAGAGGCGAAATGTCGAGCGCTTGCTCGGCGGTGGTGCGTCCGAACTCGTCCAGCAGGAGCAGAGACAATGCCCGCGGACCGGACTCAACCACAACAGCAAGGCCGGAGTCGAACGGCACTGCGCGGGAGGCCGCCGCGGACTTCCCGTATTGCAGAGTCCGGCCTGCCGGACCCGAGCGTCGGCCTCCGTCAAACAGCTGCACGCGCCACCAGTTACCATGCTCATCGGTAGCTGGGTAGATCAGCGCATACCTGCCGGACGCCAACCGGACCGCGGTGCATGCATAGGGAAGTACCAGCGCGTCGTCGCTTCTCCCCAGGCACTCTGTGTCGAGCACCTTGCCGGAGCCGTCGACGCGTTGCAGCCAGGTCTCCATGAATTGTTCCGCTTTCGACACCCCGAAAAGGGCATATCCTCCGGGTACTTCGAAACCCGTCGCGCAGGCTCCGGCGCCCCGATCCCGCCATACCTGCAGGAATGAAACGCGGCCCTGGCTGTCGAGCCGCCCTGCGGCCGGATAGCCGCCCTGCTGCCCACACACCAAAAACGATGTGTCTTCAAGCGGCAGAGCGCGGAGGAAAGTACTGTGCGAGCGCAGATTCGCCGCGTGCAGGAGCGTCGAAAAACGGGCATTCCCGTCCGACCAGGACTCCGCGACGCTATCCTGGCGATCCTGCTTCCTGAGCAAGAGGATGTCGCCGCCCGGCATCAGCTGCACGTCCGGTACGTATCGAGCCTCCGTGCACGCGGTTTCATCGACGGTCAGACCTGTCGGACGGGTCCCGAGGACCGTCCCGTCGCCGGCGATGTCATAGATCACAAACCTGCAGGCAGGCTGCGGCCCCGTTCCGGTCAACCCCACCAGGATCTTCAGGACCGGTGCATCCGGCTCCCTGCCCGTCGCGACCGCCAGAGGGATAAGACGCTCCCCGCGCTCGGCAACGTTAGCGTGTAGCACCTTTTGGAACAACAACGGTTCCGCCACAACCGATTCCGCAACGCCGCATATCGCCGTGAGTCCCACAGCCAGGATGACAGCTCTCATTTCGGCACCTCGCTTAGGGAAGAAAAAGGGGACGCGACTCGTTTTGACCTGCCTTCGGCTTTCCGGTAACATGTTTCCATGCCTCGGCAAGCTCGGGTTGCTCCCGGCGGGCTCGTGTACCACGTGCTCAACCGCGCGGTGGCCCGGCTGCCGCTCTTCAGGAAGCGGGGAGACTACCCGGCGTTCGAGCAGGTGCTGGCCGAGGCGCATGAACACTGCCCGATCCGGATTCTGGGCTACTGCGTCATGCCCAATCACTGGCACCTGGTCCTGTGGCCGAGGGAGGACGGCGAGCTGACCGCCTTCACCCGCTGGCTCACGCACACGCACACGATGCGATGGCACGCC
>CAZJTF010000490.1:3603-4249 GCA_964548565.1 uncultured Planctomycetales bacterium
CGGGACATCTGTACCAGGGCCGCTTCAAGTCGCTCCCGGTTCAGACGGACGATCACTTCCTGACCGTCTGCCGCTATGTCGAACGAAACGCCCTGCGGGCCGGCCTGGTCGAGCGGGCTCAGGACTGGCGCTGGGGCAGCCTCTGGCGACGGACCGCCGGAAGCGATGAGGACCGCCAGATCCTCTCGGAATGGCCGGTCGAGAGGCCCGCGAACTGGCTGACGATGGTGAATCGCCCGCAGCGCCGGGCCGAGGAAGAGGCCCTGCAGGAGGCCATCCGCCGCAACGCTCCCTTCGGTTCGGCCGTCTGGACGCAGCGCACCGCCAACCGACTGGGGCTCCAATCCACCCTCCGCCCCCGCGGCCGACCCCGCAGGCAGAATCAGGAGAAGCTTCCAGCCCGGTGGACACCGGAAATGAGTCGCGTCCCCTTTTCTGTGCCAATAAGATGTCAGTAAGAATTGGAAAGCGGAAAACCAGAATGTCTCACAGAATGTCTCCCTTTCTCCCGCCTTTTTCCCGCACGTCCCCGTTCCACTGCACCGGGTTTTAGGCCCTTACGGTGAAACTTCGCTGCATTCTGCGCGCATGTTTTGAGCGGATCAAGCGGCCTGCTGAGTGAGAGCGTCTGGATAGTGTTGATCGT
>CAZJTF010000491.1:0-4248 GCA_964548565.1 uncultured Planctomycetales bacterium
GTGACGGGCGGGGCGGGGTTCATCGGCTCGCACATCGTCGAGCGGCTGGTGAAGGACGGGGCGTCGGTGCGCGTCCTGGACAACTTTTCGACGGGCAAGCGCACGAATATCGAGCCGTTTCTCTCGAAGATCGATGTGGTCGAGGGGGATCTGCGCAAGCCGGAGGACTGCCGGCGGGCGTGCGCAGGAGTGGAGGTGGTGTTCCACGAGGGGGCGGTGCCATCGGTGCCGGTGTCGGTGGAGGACCCGGTGACGTCGCACCAGGCGAACGTGGACGGCACGTTCAACCTGCTGATGGCGGCGCGTGACGCGAAGTGCCGCCGGGTGGTGTTCGCGGCGAGCAGCAGCGCGTACGGCGACCTGCCGGAGCTGCCGAAGCGGGAGGCGGTGCGCCCGGAGCCGCTGAGCCCGTACGCGGTGAACAAGCTGGTGGGCGAGTACTACATGCAGGCGTTTTACCTCTGCTACGGGCTGGAGACGCTGTCGCTGCGGTATTTCAACGTCTTCGGGCCGCGCCAGGACCCGAAGAGCCAGTATGCGGCCGCCATTCCGGCGTTCGTGACGGCGATCCTCAAGGATCAGCCTCCGACGGTCTACGGGGACGGCGAGCAGACGCGGGATTTCACGTATATCGATAACGTCGTGCACGCGAACCTGCTGGCGGCGAAGGCGCCGAAGACGCAGGGCGAGGTGATCAACGTCGCGTGCGGCGAGAAGGTGACGGTCAACCAGATCATCGGGCAGATCAACGAGCTGCTCGGTAAGAACGTGAAGCCGACGTACGTGCCGCCGCGGGCGGGAGACGTGAAGCACTCGCTCGCGGACATCAGCCTGGCGAAGAAGATCATCGGGTTCGAGCCGCTGGTCATGTTCGACGACGGGTTGAGGCGGGCGATCGAGTGGTATCGTCACAACCTGGTGTAGATCGAGCCGATGGCGGTCGGCGGTCCGTGATCGACCGGTCATTGGCGAACAGGGGGGGCGGGGGAGACACATGACGCAGATGCTGGAGCCCGCGCGGAAGCCTCCGGGCGTGTCGCGGCAGGTGACGACGTTCGATCTCGAGAAGCGGTCGAAGACGCGCGTGCTGCCGGTCGGTGCACGGGTCACGATCGCCGAGGTGAAGGGCGCGGGCTACATTTCGCGCATCTGGCTGACGTTCCCGGGGTGGTTCTGGGCGCACTGGAACACCGGGGCGACGATCGACGCGACGATCATGAAGTCGCTGATCCTGCGGATTTACTGGGACGGGGCGTCCACGCCGGCGGTCGAGGCGCCGGTGGGGGACTTTTTCGGTGCGGGGCACTGCGAGTTCAACTCGTTCACGTCGCGGTTCGTCGGGACGTCGAGCGGGGGCTTTTTCTCGTACTGGCCGATGCCGTACGCGCAGGGGTTCCGCATCGAGATCGAGAACCGGCACCCGACGATGCGGTCGGAGGTGTTCCTGAACGCGAACTACCAGGAACTGCCGACACGGGCGGTGGGGACGGGCTATTTCTGCACGCAGTTCCGCACGGGACGCCGGCAGGGCCCGGAGGAGGCGGTGATCCTCGAGACCGAGGGCAGCGGGCACTACGCGGGCGTGATGCTCCACATGCAGGGCGAACAGCTCAACTACCTCTCATTCCTGGAGGCGCCGGAGTACGTCTACATCGACGGGGACTGGGAAAAGCCGCGGATCGCCGGGACGGGGCTGGAGGACTACTTCAACGGCGGGTGGTACTTCCGGGACGGGGAGTTCTGCGGGCCGTACCACGGCGTGCCGTTGAAGGACCCGCTGCGGACGCTGGTGACGATGTACCGGTTCCACGACGAGGACGCGATCGCGTTCGACCGGCGAATCCGGTTCGCGTTCGTGAGCCCGTGGAAGCCCGAGCGGCTCAAGCCGTACTGGTACTCGTCGGTCGCGTACTGGTACGGCGAGCGGCCGGACCCTGCGCAGCCGGCGCTGCCCGACCAGAAGGGTGTGCTGTCGATGTACAGGACGCGGGATACGGACCATCTGTCCATTCCGTGATGTTGTCAGTGCCAGGTAATGAGCAAGGACCAATGGCCACCAATCACCAATCAGCAATGACCAATGACCAGTGACCAGTGACAAAAGACCAATGTCAATGACCACCGACCGACGACTGCCAATCACCAGGGGCCAACGTGTCCGGGGGCTACTTGCCGGGCTTCTTCAGACGGTCGGAGAGGAACTGCAGGTGGTAGGGAAGGGCGTTGATCCAGTAGTCCCAGTCGTGCTTGCCGGGGCGCTCGATGTAGTCGTGGGCGACTTTCAGGCGCATTAACTTGTCGTGCAGCACGCGGTTGTTGGCGAAGAACGGGTCATCCCAGCCGCAGTCGATGAGGATGCCGGTGGAGCGTCCGGCGAACTTCTCCGCCTGGATCAGGCAACTGTGTTCTATCCAGCGATCCGGGCGGGATTCGATCGGGCCGATCCGAGCGGCCAGCGGGGCCTTGTTCATCGAGTCGCGCAGATCGAGCACACCGCTCATGCTCCCGCAGGCGGCGAAGACGTCAGGGTGCCGCGCGGCCAGGTAGACCGCGCCGTGTCCGCCCATGCTCATGCCGGTGAGGCCGCGCCCGGCGGGTTCGGCCCAGGTGCGGAAGGTGCGGTCAACGGCGGGGATGAGGTGCCTGGTGATGAGGGTCTCGATCTGGTAGTCTGAAGAGTCTTTTAGCTCCTCAGCGGCGTCGAGATACCACGAGTCCGGGCGGGCGTCGGGCGAGACGAGGAGAACGTCGAACCGGTCGGCGTACCAGGAAAGCGGGCGGGGGCTTTCCTTCATTCGGAGGTACCAGCGGGTGTGACTGGCGCCGTAGCCGTGCAGGAGGTAGACGACGGAGTATCGCGTCCTGGGGGCATCGGGAGCGTCGCTTACAACTTCGCCGCGGGAGCCGAGGTAGCTTTTCGGGAGGACGACGACGGCTCTGGAGACGGCATCAGGCCTGGAGCCGGGCACGTGGAAGGTGATCGTGCGGGCCTGCGGGTCGGCGGTCGTGACGTCGGCCGGGGCGGTCGTGGCGGTGTCGGCGGCCAGGACCACGAGCGGAGACAGCAGGATAGCGGCAAGCATCCAGAGGCGGCGGTGGCGTGAGGACATGTTGTGCTCCCGTTCAGTGGCTCGAGGTGAACCGGGCGTATGTTACGGGAGCGCGGGCGGGGGATGAAGTGACAGGGTGACAGGGGCATTGCGGACTGCGCATTCCGGATGCCGAATGACGAGGGACGGAATGGCGACAAGGTGACCGGGTGACGGGATGGGGTGGGGGGTGGCTCAAGAATTGGGGTGGGGGTGTCCGATAAAACCGTGTTCGCTTCGTCCGCGCGCGGGTAGTGTCGCGCGAGCGGGCAGGTGACGTTGTGGAATGCCGGCGAATGACGGACGTACTGGACCAGGCCGAAGTTGACGCGCTGCTCTCGGCGGTTGAGAGCGGGGCGCCTCCGCAGCCGGAACCGGAGTTCGGCCCGCGATCGCGGGCGCGGGTGCAGGAAGTCCGCACGTACGATTTCAAACGTCCGGAGCGGGTGAGCAAGGACCAGATGCGGTCCCTCGAGGCGATCCACGAGGGCTTCGCGCGGAACTTCGGCGCGTCGCTGTCGGGTTTCCTGCGGACGATCGTGGAGGTGCGGGTCGCGACGATCGAGCAGCTCACGTACAGCGAGTTCATCCACTCGCTGCCGAACCCCACGTGCTTCAACCTGCTGAACGCGAACCCGCTGGCGGGGCAACTGTGCCTCGAGATCAGCCCGCTGATCATTTACCCGATTATCGACCGGCTGCTCGGCGGGTCGAACGCGGAGCTGTTCATCCCGCAGCGGCCGCTGACGATGATCGAGTGGCGGCTCGTCAAGCGGATCACCGACCGGGCGGTGACGAACCTCACAGAGGTGTGGTCGAACCTGGTGCAGGTGCACTTCGAACTGGCGGAGACGGAATCGAACCCGCACCTGGTGCAAATCGTCGCGCCGAATGAAGTGGTGGTTGTCATCGGGCTGGAGCTCAAGATGGGCAGCCGCGCGGGGACGATGACGCTGTGCTTCCCGTTCAACGTGATCGAGCCGGTGATGGGGAAGCTCGCCACGCAGAGCTGGCTGGCGTACCAGCGGAAGGCATCGAGCGAGCAGCAGCGCGAAAAGATCACCACCCAGGTCAAGACCGCGGAGGTGGGCGTGCGGGCGTACCTGGCGGAGACGACGATCACCGGGCACGACCTGCTGCAACTCCAGCCGGGGGACAT
>CAZJTF010000492.1:0-4245 GCA_964548565.1 uncultured Planctomycetales bacterium
CAGCCCGAACTTCCACGTCAGGAACTGCTCCTGGATTTCCTTCAGATACAGCGCTGCGAGGTCAGGCATCGGCGATTTCTCGCGGATCATGCGGCCGACCTGTCGCAACGTTCGAACGTCGATGTCGCGCAGGCGACCTTCGTAATCCGGGCCGACATCGAGTGAGAAAATGTTGCCGAGCCTGACTGCCTCGAGGTAATCGGCGTAAATGTGCTCGGTCGGCAGGCAGAGCGCATCGTGCTTTGGGAGCGAGTAGAACCACTGCGCGCCGCCGTCGTGAGCGGGGAGAATCGGGTAGGTGAACTCCGCGAGCTTGTAGCCGGTCCCGCGCTGACGCATGGCAAAGCCGGCGGCCGTCGTGTCGTCGAGCGTGCCCGGACGGCCACGTTCACCAAGCCGAATGTCCGCACCCTCCTGGTCGCCGCTGTTGAAGCCCACGAAGCAGCCGGGCTGCAGCGATTTCACGAACGCGGAGGTCTCCTTGTGGGACACGCCGCCGTCACCGACCGCATGGTCAAACCAGATGAACTCGATCGGGCCATAGCCGGTGAGCAGTTCGCGCAGCTGTGCTTTCTTCACCTCGGGATTGCGCCCACCGCCTTCGCCGCCGTGGCCATCCACCGCACCGGGCCAGGTCCAGTCGCCCTCAGAGAAATAGAGGGCAAGCTTCACGCCATGCCGGTCGCAGGCCTTCCGCAGTTCGGCGAGCACATCACGCCCGAGCGGAGCCTTCGTCACTTTGCGATCCGTCGTCTGCGTGTCCCAGAGGCAGAAGCCATCGTGGTGCTTCGTGAGAAACAGAATGTACCCCATGCCGGCTTCTTTCGCGGTTGTGACCCAGCCCTCGACATCGACGTTGCGCGCGGCAAAGGCGTTCACGTCACGCACGCCGGGCGTCCATTCCTTTCCCGAGAACGTGCTGAACGACCAGCAGATGAACATGCCCCACCGCAGGTTCTGCAGCTCCGCGGTGCGTGCGTCTGGACCGGGCTGACCCGCGGTGACAGGGCCGTTCAGAATCAGCATCAACGAAAGGACGGGCGCAAACAGGGATCTCATTGTGGCACCTCAGTGAAGTCGTGTCGCCGATGACACCAGCAGGATATGGCTTCCCCGCACGATCGTCGATTCCGGGTGACCTACCAGAATCGCCAGTACAGCGCGATCGACACCGCGGCGAAAACGCCGTACCAGAGCTTGAGCCGCTTGTACCACGGACGTCGCGCGCCCTCGTCGTAGTGAGCGAGCAGTGACGGGCGCCACTGAAAAGGTTCCCAGAGGGCAGTCGGAGGCGCCGGCGTCGCCAGTGAAACGAGCACGATTCCCAGCATGGTCGCGGCCTGGGCAATGAACGCCACGTAGAGCCAGTGCAGGCGGTACCCACACATCGGCAGGCTCAGCGCGAGGCCCACCTGGATCACGATGCCTCCGACAATCCCGAACAGACCGCCCGCGTAGTTTGTCCGGCGCCACAGCACGCCGAGCAGCAGCACAGAGATAAACGGTGTCGCCAGGTAGGTGACGCCGGTCTGGAAGTACTGGAAGATGCCGCCCAGGTGCCGCACGCTCGGTGCGATCAGCGCGGCTGACACCAGCGCGATGAGTGAGGCGGCCTGCCCGACGCGCACCGTCCTCGCGTCATCGGCATCCGGGCGCAGCAGCTTTCGATACACGTCGAGTGCGAAGATGGTGGCCGTCGAGTTTGCCAGCGCGCTCACCGTCGACATGATGGCCGCCAGGAATCCGGCCAGGATTACGCCCCGCAGCCCCCAGCCCGGCGCCAGCACCTTTAGCGCGAAGGGAAACGCTTCGTCCTGGTTGGCGAGCGGCGGCGCCATCTTCATTTCGTGGATCCAGTGGTAGACGATCAGCCCGAGGAAGCACGTGACCAGCGGACGGACGAAGTTGATGCAGCCGGCGAAGATGATGCCCATCACGCCGTCCCAGGTGGACCTGGCCCCGAGGACACGCTGGATCATCACCTGGTTGCCGGCCTGGTAGAAGAGGATCACGCCGAAAAATGAGAACAGCAGGCCGAGCGACGGGGCTATGGGATCGTCCGGCCCGTGGTACAGGTGAAACCGCTCGGGATTGGCCATCTCCATGGCCGACCAGCCACCGGGAATCTTCGCGAGTGCGATGAAGTACAGGACGATCCCGCCGCCGACGAGCATCAGGCACTGGAGTGCGTCCGTCCAAACCACGGAGGCGAGCCCGCCCTTTACGGCGTACGCCGCGACGAGCAGCACCATCGTCCACAGCACCGCGTGAAACGGCCATCCTGTGAGACCGGCGAATGCGAGGCTGCCACCGTACAGCACCGGCACCAGGAAGATGAACACGTAGGCGAAGAGCATCACCCAGCTGTAGATATCCGCACAGAGCGGACCGTAGCGTCGCCGCAGAAACTCGGGCACGGTCGTGACGCGGTTCTTCAGATAGACGGGGATGAAAAACAGGATGAGCAGCGTGTAGACCGGGAGGCTGCACCATTCCCAGTTGGCAACGCCCAAGCCGTGCTCGTAGGCTGCGCCAACGGTGCCGACGATCTGTTCACTCGAGACGCTGGTCGAGACGAACGCCGTGCCGATGATCCACCATGGCAAGCGGCCGGAGGCGAGAAAGTACCCGCGGGCGGTGCGGTCCTGCCGGCGCGACGCCCACAGGCCGACGACCAGGACGGCCGCGATGCTGACACCGATCACGACGAGGTCCATGGCGCTCAGGGCGAAACCGGCGGTTGGACGGGCGATCTCCGGCATATCGTGCCCTCGGCGGCGCTGCTGCCGGCCGGATCGCGCGATGCCGCGTCACGTCGGCAGCCGGAAGTGCCGTTGCTCGCCGCCACCGTAGCTTCTTATCCACCAGCATCAAGGCAGGAGGGCATCGGAGGCGGTTCTCTCCGCGTCTTCCGTGGTAGAATACCGACATCAGGCAGGTGGGAGCCGTGCACGAAACCCTCCGAGAGCAGGACAAGCGCATTCGCGAGTCGCACGTCGACGCACAGGCGATGCCGGGTGTTTCCGCGGATCCGCGACCCGACCCCATGCCGGGTGCGGTCCCCGTTCCGGTGACGGACGGAACGACCAACCGCGCGCGCCCCCAGCGTTGGCATTATCACCCCCCGCCGCCCTACCCTCCGCCGACGGGTTGCCAGCGGGTCTGCCTGCCGTGCTACGGCTTCGTGCTGGACGCGGATGACGATCACCGCGCACGCGTGGACCGCTTCTTCCAGGTCCCCATGCTGGTGCTGTCGCTGCTCGTGCTGCCGATCCTGATCGCCCAGTACTACTTCCGGCATCGGCTGAACCATCCGTGGGTCCCGTACCTGCTCGAAGCCGCTTTCCTGGCCGTCTCGATTGCCTTCCTGGTGGAATTCGTCGTCAAAATCAGCGTCGCGCGCTCGCGATGGCGGTATGCGCTCGCCAACTGGCTGGACATCGTGATCATCATCCTGCCGTTTCTGCGACCCTTCCGCGCAGCCCGCATCCTGCGTGTGGCGCAGCTGCTGCCGGCCTACAGTCTCCGGGGGGTGTACGGGAAACTGATTCGGTCAGGGAGTGCGGTGATTATCGGCCTGACGCTGGTTCAGCGCTTGCGGACGCGACTCGCCCGCGGCGGGACACCGGCCCAGGCGCCGCCGGATTACGCGCAGTGGTCGAAGGCCGCTCTCATCGCGGAGATTCATCGGCTCGAGGAGGAACTGCGCGAGCTGCGGCGGAAGAAGGTGTAAACGTTCCGCTCAGAAGTTCCCCCGCTCGGGACGGGACATGAGCTCGCGGTATTCCTTTTCGATGAGCTGCTCGCGCCGCTCTTCCTGGCCTGCAAGACGTTTGGTCTGCTCATCCAGACGCCGGCGCAGCTCCGCAACCTCGAACTTCAAGCGTTCCATCCGGGCGTTGAACTTCTGGCCGATGCGCTCGCGGATGTCAGACTCGATGCGGGCGCGTTCCTCGGCCGTGTACGCCGCGCGGTGCTGCCGGCGCAGTTCAAAGATCTCCATCTCCAGCTTCTGCTGTTCGATCATGCGGGCGGCCAGGCGCGGGTCGCGTTGTTCCACTTCCTGGAGCCGCGCGAGCGGTCCGCGCAGTCTCCGCAGCATCTGGCGAAATGCGACGGGATCGGCTTCGCGCACGCGCTGCAGGCGTTGATGCATCCGCGGGAAGTGCTCGCGGGTGAACGCCAGCAGGGGATCGACCTCGGCCGGCGTCAGCGGCGGCATTTCGCCCGCTTCCGCACGGGCTG
>CAZJTF010000493.1:0-4244 GCA_964548565.1 uncultured Planctomycetales bacterium
CATCAGCGGCGACAAGATCTTCGGCAACTTCAAGGTAGATGTTGCCACCGTCGGCCGGACCGCTGTCGATACCACTGCCATCGATGTCGCGCCCCTGACACTCGGAGGCGAGTACGGCATCCGTTTCGCCGGCGCGATCGCCGCCCTCTCGAGCCTCCAGCCCAATTCGAGCGTGACCATGGTGATCGAGTACGACGTGGCGGTGCTCGATCCGTCGAAGTACATCTCGGACGTAACGCTCCGCTTCAACGGTGCGCAGACAGGCACCGATTCCTTCGCTCTCGTGCTCGAGCAGGTCCTGTCGAATCCGCCGGTGCAGCTCGTGGTGGCACAAGCCCCCGGCTACGCCGACCTTGACGACCATCAACTCATCCCCGGCACGTCCAGGGTCCTGCACATCGTCAAGACCGTGCAGGTCCACGGCGGCACGTCCGGCCTGGCGACGATTTCGTTCATCGACCAGACCTTCAGCCAGCTCCCCGAGCCGGCGACGGCCGCACTCGTCGCGATCGGTGCACTGGCACTGCGGCGCAGGCGCACCTGATCGGCCTGACATCACGGACCACCGCCGCAGCCTGCCTCCGCGGGTCGCTTGCGCGCGTGCGCGCAACCAGCACGTTGTCCTCCGCCCCCCTTCTCGATAACCTGTGCCGACGGCCGTGACCGGAGGAGCCAGCATGGCAAAACTCGGCGTCAACATCGACCACGTCGCCACGATCCGCGAGGCGCGCAAGACCATCGAGCCCGACCCCGTCTGGGCGGCTGTCGAGGCCCAGCTCGGCGGCGCGGACGGCATCACGTTTCACCTCCGCGAGGACCGCCGACACATCAATGACCGTGACGCCCGGCTCCTGCGCGAGACGGTGAAGGTCAAGCTCAACATGGAGATGGCGATCGCCCCCGAGATCGTGGATATCGCCGTCAAGCTGCGTCCGAACCAGTGCACGCTCGTCCCCGAAAAACGCCAGGAGATCACCACCGAGGGCGGCCTCGACGTTGCGCGCCTGCAGCGGCAGATCGAACCGGTCGTCATGAAGCTGCGCCGCAAGGGCATCGAGGTCAGCGCGTTCATCGAGCCCTGGCCCGACCAGATCCGCGCCTCCGCGCAGGTCGGCTGCACCGCCGTCGAGCTCTGGACCGGCGGCTACGCCCACGCCGATTCGCCCCAGGCCGTGGGTGCCTCGATTCGCCAGCTGTCGGAGGCAGTCGATGTCGGCCACCAGTGCGGACTGCTCGTGCACGCCGGCCACGGCCTGACGTACGAAAACGCCCGCGCGGTCGCGGCGCTCCCCGGCTTCGACGAGTTCAACATCGGGCACAGCATCGTCTCGCGGGCCGTGTTTGTCGGGCTCCGTGAGGCCGTTCGGCAGATGAAAGAGCTCATCGCCTAACGTCGGACACCGTGGAGGGGATCATTCATCGCACCCGCCCCTGCCGCTTCGGAGCACTCCCGCTATAATGCCCGATCCTCCGGCGGGCCGGGCCGCAGCATGTGCCCATGCTCATCCGTCGGTAACAAGGAGCAGGATTCGTGTTCAAAGGCAGCATGGTAGCGCTCGTGACGCCCTTCAAGAATGGCGAGGTGGACTGGAGAACGCTGGACGGGCTTGTTGACTTCCACATCGAGGCTGGCAGCGATGCCCTGGTCCCCTGCGGGACCACCGGCGAGAGCCCGACGCTCACGCACGAGGAGAACGACGAGGTCATTGCGGCCGTCGTCCGCCGCGCCAAGGGACGCATCCCCGTGATGGCGGGCACTGGCTCGAACAGCACCGCCGAAGCGCTCGAAATGACGAGCAACGCCCGCCGGAACGGCGCGGATGGCTCACTGCTCGTGGCCCCCTACTACAACCGCCCGACGCAGGAAGGGATCTTCCGCCACTTCAAGACGATCGCCGACGCCGTCGACTTTCCGCACGTCCTCTACAACATTCCGGGACGCTGCGCGGTGGAGGTCACGAGCGACACGATCGTGCGCCTGCGCGAGAGCTGCCGGAACATCGTGGCCGTCAAGCACGCCACCGGCTCCATGGACGGCGCCAGCGAGCTCCGCGTCCGCAGCGACATCGACATCATCAGCGGTGACGATTCCATGACACTGCCCCTCATGTCCGTCGGGGCGGTGGGCGTCATCAGCGTCCTCGCCAACATCGTCCCGAAGGACGTCAAGGCCCTCACCGAGGCATGCCTGAAGGGAGACTGGGAGGCCGCCCGCAAGTGGCATCTCAAGATGTTCCGACTGGCGAAGGGTCTGCTCTCGATCGAAGTGAACCCCATCCCGATCAAGACCGCCATGGCCATGCGCGGCATGATCGCGGACGATCTCCGCCTGCCGCTCTGCCCGATGTCCGGCGCCAACCGGGAGAAACTTGCCGCGGTGCTCGACGAGTACGGCATCTGATCCTGCCGCGGCTGTCCCGCAGCCACTCGTGCGTCTGCCCCTGAGACCCCTGCGCGAGATTGCTCGCCGGAATTCTCCTGGAGCAGCACAGAATGCGCGCCAAGGAATAGAACACATCGCGGGCGTGTTCCAGGTACGCCCACGCTCGTTTCTCGGTGCGGCACCACGACTTGCGCTGCTGAAGTCGCACCATGCCTTGCCGGCTGAGGTTTGTCGCGTCTCGATGGCGAAGGGTTGCCTTATCAGCGGGACGCCGCTAGGGTAACTCTGGCCGGACCGGAGAGAATCTCAACACCTCTGAGCCATCACTTCCCACCGGGTCGCTGTCGGCGCGTGTCCACATGTTTCCCGAGGCAAGGCGGGCGTCTGCCGCTCCGTAAGGAGATGTTCATCAGCGGCGGGTGGCGCGGTCTGACTTCGCCGTCCGCCTGGCGAAGGCAGGCCGTGGCCGCGAGCGCGAACGCGCGGTCCGGACCGGGATGGCGAAGGCGTTTCGGATTCGGAGCAGTCCCATGAACCCACGACCAGCCCCGCGTGCTTTCACCCTGATCGAAGTGCTCGTCGTCGTCGCCATCATCGCCCTGCTGATCTCAATCCTGACCTCTTCATTGAGCGCCGCGCGCAAATACACGCGGGCGACGGTCTGCCTCAGCCAACTGCACGTCGTCGGCCAGGGAATCAGCATCTACACTCTGCAGAACAAGGACAAACTCCCGCCCTCGCGCATGCCCGCCATGGGCGATGGCGTCAACTGGCGCCTGCGGATCCGCGGCGGGCTCAAGTACCGCCCGACGTTCATGGCCATCATGGCCAGCGCCACGAACGTGCCGCCGTTCGCCTTCCCGGCCTCCACGCGGAACGTCACAGACGCCGCCGGCCAGCCGGGCGACATGCAGAACTACGCGAGCCGTCTGCTCGTCTGCCCCGCCGCCTCCGACTGGACGGACGAACGCAACGGCTCGTACGGGTACAACTACCAGTTCCTCGGAAACTCGCGCCTGAACGATGCCAACGACCCGACCGGGTTTCGGAACTGGCCCGTGATGGCGTCGCGCATCCGCTACCCGATGCGGACAGTGGCCGTCGGCGACTGCATGGGCACCGCGGCCTCCACGCCTGCGGCCGAACGCAGGGAATACCAGGACAATGGGCGCGACCCCCACCGGCTCGGAAACGAAGGCTTTAATCTCGACCCGCCGAGGGTAGACATGCTCAAGGGCGAGGCGGCCGGCCTCGAAGACCGTACCGCCGTCCACCCTCGCCATGCGAACCGCGGTGCCGTGCTCTGGCTCGATGCACACGCCACCCTGGCCACGCTGCGTGAACTCGGTTACGAGGTCGCCGACAACGGCGTTATCGGCACGAACGGCCGCAACCACCTCTTCCACCCCGCCGGCCAGGACGCCCCCTGGCTCCCGTAGCGCCGTCGGGAGGCGTAAGACTCCGACCTCGCCGTACCACCGTGTACGCCGGAACAGTCCGAGCCTCCGGGCCACGGGTGGCATGGTCTGACTTCGCCATCCGTTCGGCGAAGGCAGGCCGTGGCGTCAGCCCCGACGCGCGCGCCACCAATCACCTTGCCTGCCTGACACCCTCTGTCGCGCGCCGAGATGACTTCGGCTCGTCCGGCACGCTCTTCATCTTCATTCGTCATTCGGATTTCGACATTCGGCATGGCCCGCCGTGCGCGGACGTCAGGCGGGTGTCCCGACGGCCGCCGCCGCCTCTTTCAGCACGCGATCGACGACACCTGTCATCTCGCCGCGGATCCGCGCTCCGGCGGAATATGTGTGGCCGCCCCCGCCGAGCGCCTGGGCGAGCGGCAGCACCGGCGTACCCTCCT
>CAZJTF010000494.1:0-4227 GCA_964548565.1 uncultured Planctomycetales bacterium
CGAGGGTTATGGGAAGGTACGGCAGAAACTCCTGCCGAAACCATGGGGAGAGGAATCTGAAGTTGTATGCAAGACAGAACGCAACAAGCAAGCTCAGAATAAAGAGGAGAAGGTGTCCCAGTAACGAGAACGAGACGCGAGAGCGCGCACGCCAGCTACGAGGTCCCGCTGGCCCTGTGAAGGGCACGAGTTCATCCTCATCGAACCGGGGCATCTGAGCTTCCCCGTCCCGCGACGTCATGCGCTGCGAATCCTCCAACTCGTCATTAGTAGTGCGTCCTCAGAGCGGCTTCTAATGCAGGCGAGCACAGCCTTCGCCGCTCCGCCCGCCACTTCTCCCGCTACGGGCGCTGGGTCACCCGAGAGTCGTCTCCCAGTTCGAATGGCAGACGGAAACTCGGGGCCGAATTGGGTCCGATCGTCACGGCGGGAGGGCTGTTCGTCACCAGGACGCCCGACTGCCCGGTCTCCTGCATCATCTTCATCTTCGGGATGTTAGACCACGGTGGCTTCGTCGGCGGAATCTTGTCAGCAACTGCTTCCGCCGTGCCCCGGTCACGGCCCCATAGCACAACGACCAGCAGCGCTTTCGCATGGATGTCGGCGTCCACCGTCGCAGTGGGCACGTCGTCAGGGGTTCCGTTCTTCCTTGCCTCAGCCTTCGCGTTTTCGAGCGCCTCGGAAGTGCGCTTTTCAAGCGCCTGCACGCTTGCGACGTGATCGAGATACTCCTTCTGGCCCGCTTCTCCGCGACCATAGAGCGATCGGACATTCCCGATGCGATCGAAGAGGTCTGGAGCCAGCGGCGCCCCTGTCGCCGGGTCTGTTGAGAGCAACCGCGAGAGGCAACTGATCGCCATGGCGTGCTGCTGCGAAGCCACGGCCGCATGGAGTAGCCCGATGCGGGACTCGATCATGGCGGCCTTGTCACCCGTGCTGACAGATTCACTCAGGCGGAAGAGATCGCACGCCTGCCGGTACTTGCCATCTCCGAAGTCGTCCCAGGCCCTTCGCAGGTATCGACTGCGATTTTGCTGAACATAGCCTGCGATCACATCGGCCAAGGTCCTTTCCTCATCCATTGCGGCGGTCTGCTTAGACATGGACTCGACGGAAGTGCCGGCAGCTCCGGTCGTGTCGGAGAGAGGACTCGGGGCGCGAACAACAATGTCGGGGCGGAGCCACTCCGGCGTGGGGGCACCCACTTCGGGCAGAAATGCCCCATAGTAGTTGTTCGTTCGCGGGAGAGAAGGGGAGCTGTAGCGGCGGATCAGGGTGCTTCTGCCGTACCCGCCATACCCCAAGCCGTCCTGAATTCTGCCTGCATCCAGTCGATCCTGGAACCGATCGCCCGTGGCACGCGAACCGCGTGATCCGAGCGCGCCCAAGCCCGTCAGGCCCGTCGAAGTACCCAGCCCGCCGCTCGAGGTGAACGCGCCCGAATTCTGGGTGTTCGTAACAAACCGTCTGCCGAGCGTATTTGTGATCTGATTCGTCGGTCCCATCAGGCTCGGCATGGAGACGCCGTAGCCCTGCCCGATCCCCAGTGTCTGGGCGGGAGCCTGCCCGGGTATGCCCATGAGCGCCCACAGGGCGACCAGAGCCGCCGCTGCGCGCGACAATGCGTCAGGTGGTTGGATCATTGCAAGTCTCGCGGGGGTCGCGGGTTACTCCTCCATCACCCGCAGCCGACCAAGGACCAATGTACCGGACGTTACCTGTTGAATCAAGATATCGACAGGCTGCGCTTTGGACTGCTGCAGACTTTTAATCCGCTGTCACATTTGTACTTACCAACCGCGGGCGGCAAAAGTTCGCTGAATCCTTTCCCAAACAGGCGCCCGGCAAAACCCCTGCTCACAACATTGACAAAGGGTGACGGCGATTGGCAAGCGGCAGCGGAACGGTTTTTCCGAGTCGCTGCGACTCGTACGGGGCGAGCACCATCTCGAGGGCGGCCCGCGCGTCGTACACGCTTCCAAGGGGTTGCGTATCAGACTCGATCGCCCGGATCAGATCCCGAGCCAACCGGGCATTGCCGTTCCGCTGAGGGACCGCGTCTGGCTGGGTCTCCGGCTTGCCTGGACCGGCGCTGGTGACAGGCACCCACTTGGCCGGGCCCCCCATCCAGGAGGGGTCCTCGGAGAAGAAGACGTCCGGAAAACTCGGCATCGTTGGCCCGCCGATCGTCAGAACACCCCGGGTCCCATAGACGCGGATCCCCCACCGTACGCCCGCACCATGCCGGGCCCGCTGGGTGCCAAAGGACCCGACGGTCCCCGGCCGCAGTCCGTACCAGGCATGGATCTCGTCGCCGGCGAGCGGACCGATCCCCTCGGCTCCGTCGACGACGCTGGACTTGTCGATCGGACGTCCCTCCTTCAGAACGCGTGCGAGGCACCACTGCGCATCGCCGCACAACCAGCGCATCAAGTCCATGCTGTGGGTGCCGAGCACCATCATGTCCTCGCCGCCGCCCCGCCGGTCCTCCTTGCCACGCCCCTGGATCTCCAGGATGTCACCGAGCGCGCCCTCCGCGATCAGCTCGCGCGCCCGGTCGATCCGGGGGCTGTGCCTCGCCTGGTGGGCGATCGCGAGCTTGACGTGCGTCCGCTCGCACGCCGCCACCATCTCATCCGCCTCCTCGAGATTGCGCGCCATCGGCTTCTCGAGAAGAATGTGGCACCCATGCTCGGCACACGCGACGACCATGTCGCGATGACAGTCCAGCCAGCGGGGCGCCACACTCCCGATCTGGGGACGCTCCTTTTCGAGCATCGCACGATAGTCGCCATAGGGAGTGACGCCGCCCAGCCGGGCGGCAGCCTCCCGGCGCCCTTTCTCGTCCTCGTCGGCTACAGCCACGACCTGAACGCCGTCGATATCTTTCCAGACGATGTCCAGTCCGTGCCCGTAATCGCCGCGGCCCGTCCGCCCGATCACCGCGACTCGATATCGCTCGGCCATGTGCTGACTCCTCTCTCGCTGCCTGGCAGCGGCGCGATTCTACCGGGCGCTCGCCCGCAGTGCACTCCGGCATGCTTCCCTCCCACTAGATCTGAACGAAACTACGCGCGCATTCCTGGACCTGTTCCCGTCGGCTGCGGCTGAGCTATCGGAGCAGTGCGAAAAGACACCAAATGAGAGGGTTTTTCCTTGACGGCACGCGCATTTGAAGCTATAGTTCGTTGTGTGGAGCATGCATATCCGGGCTCCAACGACGTTCCGCAGGCCAGAACGCTGGAGCCGCCGGGGCATACTCCTGGAGGGCTATTGCGTTAGAAAAAAAATCCGTTTACCGCGTTTGCGGCTACATACACACGGGCCTCGTGAAGGCTCTGGCCACTGACTCGCGCAGGCCGACGAGTTCAAGGCCAATGTTGAACGGACGACAACGGTGGACGTCATGGAGTTCTGCTCCAGACCGCCCGCCGTTGTGCGTTTTACGCCGCACCCCTTCGACACGACACAGGCATCCACGTCCACCTGCATGACCCGCCCCGTGCCGCTTCCGCAAAACCCGGGTCATCTGGAGCGGGCTCGATCCGAGCGCGACAGTTCGACCGAAGGCTGCGTACCGGCGGGGCCGTTGGAACGGGCTTCGTCGTGTCCTTCATTGTGAGCGGCGTCGATCACCTGCTCGGCCGAGGGATGCGAAATGCTCAGCTCCCGCGCGTTCTCGCCACCATCTCCGAGGTCCCGCGCAGCCTTGGCACGCCTCAGCAGGTTCAGCAGTTCTCCCACGCTCTGGTGGACTCTCCACGTGTGCCGCACGACCAGGAGCCCGTCATAGTCGCCCACGGAACCGGTCGTTCCCTCCGGCGCCCACGTACCGGGAGCAATCGTACTGAGCAGTAGCATTCTCAGCCGGGCCGAGTCGGCGCTCTCCGGAGCGGGCATTCCTCCTGCGGCGCCAAAGGCCTCACCCCCCGGCATTCCTCCGAATCCGCCTGCCCCCGGCGGCATCATGCCCGGAGCGACTTCCGGCTGCATTCCGGATGCCCGTTCGCTCTTCTCGGGCCGTTTCATCAGGTCCCGGCAGTCGTACACCCGAACGATGACAAAGCGATCCAGATCCTCTGTCGTGGAGATGCGGACGATTCCGTCGGTGATGCTGTACTCCAGTTGTGTCCCCGTCGCACTCCCGGCACTCTGCAGCACGATTTGCAGCGCCCGGTCGATCCGTACGTCTCGCAGGTTCAAACCGCCGACGTCCGTCGTCCTGTC
>CAZJTF010000495.1:0-4214 GCA_964548565.1 uncultured Planctomycetales bacterium
CCGCAGGCGTTACGGCGTACTGGTTGCACGGTACGTTTTTCCGCTTACGGAGACTTGTGCCGCCCGCCGGGCAAACGAGCGGATGCCGGGTCCTCTCGAGCGACCGGTCGTTGACGTCACCTGCATCCCAGAACTCATGGATGCCGTAGAGTTTTTCCTGAAAGTCCTCCAGCCGGAAGGCGTTACCGGCGGTCCGCTCGCTGTCGCCACGATACGAGTGTGCGAACTCGCTGGCGAAATGGAAGAACTCGTAGCCCACCGTCTTGAGATTATTCATGCAGACGACGCACTTGCTCGTCGCACGAACCTTTCCCAGGGCCGCCAGCACCACGGATAGGACTACCGCAATGATGGCCGTTACCACGAGCAGTTCCAGCAGCGTGAAGCCCGCGCGACGGAACTCCGGAGCCAGATGCGGCCGGGTCCGGCGTGGATGCTTTTTCCGCTGTCCTCTGTTCATGGTCTTCCGCACCCCGGATTGGCCGGTACCGCGGCTCGACTCGCACAGGCAATAAACCGCTGAACGTCGTCGGAATCGATGTCGCCGTCCCGATCGAGGTCGGCACTCCGGCATCCCGGCGCGATGGGACCGATCACTGAACGACACGCCTGCAAGTGCCCGAAGTCCGACTGGTCGACGTCCAGGTCGTGGTCAAAATCCGCGCGTGGATACATCGGCGCGCCGGACAGCAGCTCGCGGTCCGCATCGTCCACAACCCCGTCGTAGTTCAGGTCGAACAGGCTGAAACTGGGCCCGAAATCGAGCAGTTCGATGCTGGCGTTCTGTAGCCCGTCGGCATCAGCGGCAGAGCCGTCCCTCTCCGAGACAAACGCATCGAACAGCGGAAGGTCGGCCGCATTCGCTTGCCCGCTGGCGTTGAAATCACCAACATCCACGTTTGGAAGAACATCCGACCACACGAACGGTGTCTCCGGCTCTGGCGTTGTATAGCTTCCGCCTGCCAACACAGTCACCCGCCAGAGGGTTGGATCCAGGTACGCGCTCGGGTTCTTGCTCTCCCAGCCTGCAATCAGCGCAAACTGCGGTTCAGCCCGGTCGGCCGGCATTGCAGCGGCGGCACTTGCCTGCAGCTCCGCCAGGGCCTCGTGGATGCTGTTCTGGTTCGTAAACATCACATCCGGCGGTTCCACCTGTGATTCACCGCGCATCGCAGCAGAGGCCGCATTGGTCAACGGATAAACGAGACTGATTACGGTGTGGTTGGGGCCGGGAAGGTGCGAGAATCGCACGTTCACGAGCGGTTCGTAGCCACCCACCGCCATACCCGCACGGCAGCAGGCCGAGCTGTACGCGCGGTAGCCGTGGGCCCGCTGAAAGAGATGGCCGGGGACAATCCAGGTCTCGCCCGTGCTGAATATCCAGTCGGACGTGTTCGAACGCTGGATACCGGCTGCGACGATCTCCCAGTTCACGAGCACAAGGTGGAAGTCTTCGCCGCTTCGTTCCACCCAGGGCGCCGTGGCAAGGTTGCCGTCGAAAGCGGCGGCATCGCGCGCGGCCCGCGCGGCGAGTATCAGGTCACCGGGCAGTCCGCCGAACCGGGCGATGCTCCCCAGGTATCGCAGATTCGGAAAGTCGAGTTCGCCCCCCGTATCTGGATCGTTATCGACATCCAGTTCGATGTAAGCCTGCACCGGGTTGGGACCGTAGCGGAAGGGGTCAAACTCCGAGCCGCCGCAGCAACCCACCGGCCCCGGCGGATTGACCACGCCGTCGAACACAAGGTCAATGCGGAAGAATGCGCCGTTCTGAGACCAGCCGCCTGTAAACGGATTCTGAGCGGGGTTGTTCGCCTGCCACTTGCCGATGCTGCACGACAGCAGGTCAGGGAGGCTGTGATTCTGAAGATCGAGGGTGCCGTCTGCGCCTGCGTCCGTTCTGCGGACCACGTCATCATCCCGTCCATCCTGGATCGTCACCTGGTTCTGAGCCCCGGCGCCGCCGCTCGCGACGGTGACCGCAAGGCAGGACAACAGCAGGAGACGCAGGGAGGACGTGTCGTCAACCAGTTGCACGGGAAGTAGATCTGAATCCTCTTGATTCATCGTACCGGTGTCCGTTGTCCGGAACAAGGTATACTGATGTGCGCCCGCCAGGAGATTCCTGGCAGGCGCGTGGTTATCCGGCCCTGGAAGGAGACTCCCGAGCACCTCGTGACACCGTGAAAAACGCCAGTCGCTCATCCTGGACAATCCGGCAACGCCTCGGCCTGGTGGCGGCGGTCTACGTGGCTTCGGTGGTCGCCAATCTGCTGATTTCGACAGTCGGGGTTGCGTGGTACCTCCGCCCGCTCTTCATGAATACCGGCGCGGCAACGATCGCCCAGGACCGTGTCCAGCAGGCGCGCGCACAGGTCCGATCACTCCTTCCCCTGGATGAACGCGGTCAGGCCTCCGATCCTGCGGCCATTCTGGCCGAACTGGATGACATTCTCGCCCGTACGGCCGCAAATCTCGGGTCGGACCTGGTTCAAATGCTTCCGCCACGCCAAGATGCGGCTTTTGCTCCGGCAGTGGTCGATGTCCCGGTCCTCCTTGCGCGTGCAGATCACCGTCTGGCGTCCATCGGGAATGCTCTGGAGAAGCGCCGGGCGGACAGCGTCGACCGCGTGACGCGCGCCCAGTATGCGCTGCTCGCTTTGGTGGTCGCGATCTCACTCCTGGGTGTCGGACTCTGCATTGTGGGGCTCCTCACAATCCGGACCTGGATGGTGCAGCCGATCGCTCAGCTCCGAGCCGCAACCCAGGCGGTTGCTGGAGGACGATACGTCTTCCATTCCCGTGATCTGCAGTTTCCGTACGAGGACGAAATCGCCGGCCTGGGACGCGAAATCGAGTCCATGGCTGGGGAGATCGCACGCATTCAGGAGGCGCTGCTGGACCGCGAAAGACGCACCGCCGCCCGCGAAGTGGTCGGACTCGTCCGTACGCAGCTGCTGGGCCGACTTGGCCAGATCCGCACGCTCGCTCAGAATCTCTCGGCCAACGGACTTGCCGGCCCGGACATCCTCACCTGCCGGAATCGGATTCTGCAAACAGTCGATCGGTTCGAGGCCTGGCTTGCATCCCTTCAGCAGGCGGTTGCGCCCGGGGCAGCCGAGCGTCGCCCTGTCCAACTCGGCGGCGTTTTCGACAACGTGGTCCGCGTCCTTCAGCCCAGTGCGGAAGCACGCGGTGTCGAACTGGTGACCGAGATTGCACCGGATCTGCCCGAGGTCCTGCTGGACACGGAACGATTCGAGCACGTCCTGGTGTCGCTGGGCACCAATGCAATCGAGGCATCAGAGCGCGGGCGGCAGGTGCGGATTGAGGCCCGTCCCGAGCCGACCGGCGGCTGGCAGCTCTCAGTGATCGATTCGGGCATGGGGATTCCAACCGATCTCCTCGACAAGGTGTTCACGCCGTTTTTCACAACGAAGCCGCAGGGCAATGGTGTCGGCCTGCCTATGGCGAAGGCGATCGTCGAGACGCATGGCGGCACGATCTCCGTCGAATCGACTCCGGGGCACGGTTGCAGATTCACAGTGCGCATGCCCGCAGGGGCTGCAACGACCACATCCTCTGACGCCACGCCCTCGTGCCCACCGGCAGCTACCACCCGACCATGATCCTGCCGGCGCGTGACGCCGAAGCACTTCAGGGCACGCGCCGCACCATCTCCGGCCAGTGATACCGGGTGCCCCCGGCCTGGCTCGTACGGATCCGCTCGGACGTGCAGGCGCGCTGTTCGTCGTGCCCCTCAGCTCCGCCGAAAGTTGCGCGGACCCACTCCGGTTTTATGGCGCATTCTGGAGGTAACCCTTTCGCCGTGTTTCGGAGTTTGCACCAGAGATATTCACCCGTTGGCCGGCTCGTCCTGCAGTGCTGCACACGGGCGCACCTCTCTGGCAATGGGGCCGCGTTCGGATGAACGCGGAAATGCGCACGTATGAGCGCGTGAACCGGCCGGGCGCGACGCTTCAATGGGGCCGCGTTCGGATGAACGCGGAAATGTCTCCGGCCGGAATACACGCGACTTGGACTCTCGGCTTCAATGGGGCCGCGTTCGGATGAACGCGGAAATGCGGTTAACGCGGTGAACGCAAGCGCACAGTATCTGGCTTCAATGGGGCCGCGTTCGGATGAACGCGGAAATTGAGAGACTGTAGCATCAGTACAGAGTAGATACCCTGTCCTTTGGACCCTGTCCTTTG
>CAZJTF010000496.1:0-4198 GCA_964548565.1 uncultured Planctomycetales bacterium
AGTTGTACTTGCCATACTCCCAGCCGGTGGGGCGCTTCTTCTCTCGCTCGCTTTCAGGATAGCGGATATTCTTGCAGTGTGTGTGGCACACACCGTCCGCGAACTCATCGTAGATTCGGTACAACTCGGAGAGCGGGTGCCCGAACCAGTAAAAGTTCGCGGTGTCGAGCGTCAGCCCGAACCTGTCGGAACCGACGCCCTTGAGAAATGGCCGGAGAAAATCCGGACGGTTGGTGGTGCCGCCGTGATTCTCCACGCCAAAACGCACGTCGATGTCCTCCGTCTCGCGAACAACACGCTTGCCGATGTCGATGGCGAACGGCAGGAAGCTGTCGTCCTTGATTTTGCGCGGAACAACATCCAGGCGAATGGCTGGCACGTGCAGTTTTCGGGCCGCCTGGGCGACCTTCACGACCATCTTGACCTCTTCGTCCGGACGCTCGTCGAACCGGTTATGCATGCAGAATGCGGTAATGACGGCCTTGTGTTCCGCGAGTGCTTTGCCGAGCCGCTCGACGTCCTCCGGGGTGCTGATCCCGTACTTGGCGGGACCGAACAGGGAGCTGCACGCCCCCTCCCCGTCGACGTCCACCTCAAGTCCGTCGGCCTGGATGGCCTTGAAGGCGGCCCAGCAATCGGCGGCGCCCGTCTCCTTCAGGTGGGCGTCCCGGCAGGCGATCCGCCAGCTTCCCCGGGCGGCCGACGTGTCGGCGCCGTGCAGGGCGGTCTGGAGCGTCCCGATAGCGGCAGCGGTCATGGCAGTATCCTTCAGAAACGCGCGTCTTGAATAAGCACCGTTCATGCAGCACCTCGATGGTAAAAAGACCAGCGGGCACTGTAGCGACTTGCCTTCCACGCTGTCCAGCAGCAGGGGGAGACTGCCCCCTTCCGTCAGCGGGAGCATCGGCGACGCGGTTCGATGCAGGCATGGGCGACCGGGGAGATGTCTGATCGTTCCCGGCTGGATGGGGCTACTTCACGACCGGCAGCGACCGACCGGCGGCAATCTTGTCGTAGCCGCTGCCGAGGGGTCCGATGGGGTCTGGAGGCTTGATTTCCACGCGGGCGTTTGTGAGCCGGGCCTCGCCACGTTCGACCCTGGCGGCAAACCGGAGCGCCTCGTCGTAGAGCGCGTCGAGCATCTCGGCTTCCGTGACGGTGCGGACCTGCTCGCCCTGCACGTAGATGACGCCACGCCCCTTGCCCGCGAATACGGCCACGTCAGAGCCCTCGGCCTCGCCCGGCCCGTTCACCACGCACCCCATGACGGCCACCTTCACCGGGGTGCGGATCAGGGCGAGCTTCTCGCGGACCTTTTTCACCAGCTCAATGAGATCCACCTCGATCCGCCCGCAGGTCGGGCACGCGATCAGTTCCGGCTCGTTGCGGCCGCGCAGCCCCAGGCTGCAGAGGAGTTCCTTGCCATCCTCGACCTCGTGGATGGGGTCGGCGGCGTAGGAGATCCGGATGGTGTCACCGATCCCCTCGGCGAGCAGGGTGCCCAGCGCGGCGATCGACCGGATGCGCCCCGTCTCCGGCGGGCCGGCGTGCGTGACGCCGAGGTGCAGCGGAAAATCGAACCGCTCACTGATCGCGCGATACGCATCGATGACGATCGTGGGATCGACGCTCTTGGCGGCCAGTACGATGTCGTAGAAGTCGTTCTCCTCGAAGATGCGAAGATACTCTTCGAGTTTGCGGAGCATGATCGCGATGAGGCTGCCGTGGCGATCCTCGGCCATGGCGGCCTGCTCGGCGGCGCGGACCGTCTTATCCTGGCGCTCGACGATGCCACCCTCATTGACGCCCACGCGGATCGGAATGCCCGCGTCCTTGCACGCCCGGATGACCTCGTTGACCTGCCTGCGGTCCTTGATATTGCCGGGGTTCAGCCGGATCTTGTGGACACCGGCCCTGATGGCCTCGAGGGCCCGTTGATAGTGAAAGTGCACGTCCGCCACGATGGGAATACTGGTCTGGCGGATGATCTCGGGGAGGGCGTCGGTATCGCGCTTGTCGGGCACGGCCACGCGCACGATGTCGCATCCGGCGCCGGCCAGGCGGTTAATCTGGGCCACCGTCGCATCGATGTCGTACGTGTAGGTGCTGGTCATCGACTGCAGCACCACCGGGGCGTTTCCGCCCAGGGGGACGTTGCCGACCCGCACCTGGCGGGTCACCCTGCGACTGCGGTTGAGGGATGGCATTCCTGCGTGTACTCCGGCTGGCCTCTGATCCAGGAGGCGACATTATAGGGAGCGGGCTGCGCGGCGCAAAACCGCAGGCGCCGCAGCCGTACCGACGCCATAAGTCAGCATCCCTTATACGACAGGATCGGCGGAGGCGGCGGGTGATTTTGACAAGGTCGCCCGGGCTCGCATGACCGCTGTGATGTCCTTGTAGGCCGAGGGGGCTTCGTCCCGGAGATTGCGGGCCCGGCGTGCGTCGAACCAGACCCCGCGCATCTGCCGACACAGTTCCCGCTCCGAGACGGTCCGGGCGGCATCGTGACGACAGTTCTGCAGCACCGGGTCGCCGCATTCGCGCAACGCCAGCCCAAGGCTGCGCAGCGCCTGTCTGCAGAGTTGCAGGGTCTTGCGATCTCCAGCGGCGGATCCTCCCCCTGCGTGGAAATCACTGTCGCTCAGGGGCATGTCGTCGTCGAACGGCGCGCGAAATCTCCTGTGCCGCCGTCCGCAGCGTTTTGAATCGCTCACAAAGCGTTCTCCTTCTCCCGCGCGCAGCGAATCAGCAGGCGCGGAGACGTTCTGTTTCAATCAGGGAACGGTCGGGCGATGGCCGGAAAATGATTTACCGGGCAGCCCGGCGGGTCGTGGAGATGTGACGTTCAACGAGCAGCATGATGCACCTCGCATCTGGTCCCCGCATGGAACCGACAGGAATATACACGCAGTTCGCGTTGTGGTCAAGAAGCTTCTATGTGCCCGGCGACCAGGGCAGGGAGCACCCTCTCCTTGCGCGGTCAGGAGGCGCAGTCGGGACGGGCCGCGCGTCTCCGGGCGCCGTAACAGCGCTGGAAGACGGCGAAATCGTCCGCATCGACGTCGCGGTCCTGATCGAAGTCCACCAGGAGCGGTTCTCCCGGTTCCGGCGGCGCCGCGCATCCGACAGGGCAGAAAAGGGTGTTGCCAAGCATGACAGCGTTGCGGCGAGAGGGAACACCGGCGACGAGCGTGCCCGCACCCTCGCTTGACCGTCCGGAGGGTCCTGAGTAGGTTTCTCGCGTACCTCACTCGCACGATCGGCAGGTTGAAACATGCTCCACCCCCGACGCCGCCAAGTCGTTACGTGTGCCGCGGTTACCCTCGCCGTTTTCGGATGCAGTTCCACCGACGAACCGGTGGGTACGCCAATCGAGCAGGTATGGGAACGGCCCGCGGCGCCGTCTCCGCAGACAGGCGGCGTGGGCGCCGCTGATGCAGCCCCTGTGCGAGCCAACGCCGCGGACGCCGGGCAGCCGGCCGAAAGCAGGCCCGCTGACCCGGAGGTCGCGGACGAAGCCGTCGCCCTCGTGAACGGGTCTCCCATCACGCGGCGGCAGATGGTCGAGACCCTGATGGCGACGCACGGCCTGAGCCTGATGGAGCAGCTGATCCTGCTCACGGCCGCGCGCCAGCGGGCGGCGCAGATGGGGCTGACGGTCACGGCGGCCGACGTGCGGGCCGCCCATGACGATGCATTGCGACGGCTTGCAGCACCGGTTGGAGGTATCGACGATCAGCCCCTCGACCGGGCGACCGCCGAGCGGCTGCTCGATGAGTTCCTGCTGGCCAAGAACATCTCCCGCCGGGAGTGGGACCGCCGCATGGAGCAGCAGGCGTATCTGCGCAAGATCGCGTCCGCGGAGGCGGGGAAAATGGAGGTAACCGACGAGATGCTGCGCGACGAGTACGCGCTGGCGTACGGCGAGCGCGTGCAGATCCGGCACATCCAGGTCCCGAGCCTGCAGGAGGCGGGGCGGGTGCGGGCGGCGTTGTTTGATCTGAACAATGCATCATCCGCATCGGCCGCGACGCGCCCGGCAGCCCGCCTGCAGGAGCACACGAACGTGAGCCGCAACTTCGAGCTGATCGCACGGCAGATGAGCGAGAACCAGCTCACGGCCGCCCGCGGAGGGCTCATGGTATGACTTCAAGGTCATCGTCACCAACAAGACGCTTGAAGCCGGCCGCATCGT
>CAZJTF010000497.1:0-4190 GCA_964548565.1 uncultured Planctomycetales bacterium
AACCGGACTACCTGCTGACGGTCATCACGCAGCGGGTTTAGATGCGATTGCCCTGGCGCCCGGCTGCCTCGCCCCGCCGGATGATTGACAGAGAGATGAAGCCGAACACCGCGCCGAGCAGGCTCGGAAAGATCGTGCAGCACGAGACAAGTCCGAGGAGGCCGAAGATCAGGGACGCGATCGCGAAACCCGAGGTCCTTGGCGGCGGCGACCACGCCCCCGCCGGGTATCCGGGCTCGGTCGGTGGAAAGCCAGGGTCTTCAGGAAACTGGGTCATGTCGGGCGAACTCCGCGCAGTGAGGGAGTCTGTTCACCGAACGCCACCGCAAAGAGTAGATCAAGATGAAGGAAAAAGGAACAGAAGTGTCCGACGCATCGCGAACACATCTCCCGCCTGCCGGCCCCCCGGCGCGAACAGCGGCTCGGACGCTTGCTGCCGCCCGGATTGCTCCATCAAAACAAGCCGGGCCCGCCTCGTGTGAGACGGACCCGGTGCTTGCAGCGAAATGATTGCCGGCCATCAATGAGCCGGTAGCGTGCCCGCTTAACCGATCAGGCTGAGCACGTTCTGAGGCGCCGCGTTCGCCAGCTGCAGAGAGGCGGTCGCGGCCTGGGACAGGATCTGTGCCCGCGTCATGTTGCTGGTCTCGGAGGCGAAATCCGTGTCGCGGATCGCGCTCTCGGCGGCCGAGATGTTCTCGAACGCCACCTGCAGCGAGTTGACCGTCGAGGCCAGCGTGTTCTTCTGGAATGCACCCAGGCGTCCCCGGAGACCCGAGACCTGCGAGTTGGCGTCGCGGATGATCTGCTGCGCCGTCTCGAAGTTTTTCTCGCTGAGCTGGTTCGTCTGTCCGCTGCCGAGCGAAGACAGGAAACCGACGCCTGCATTGCCAAGGCTGCCCGTGCTCACGCTTCCGATGCCCAGGCTGGCCGAAGCATTGACCCCAAGTGTCGCGCCGATGCTGAAATCCGCACCGCCGCCCGTGATCTGGAACGACTTCGAGAGCGCCGTCTGGGTGGCGAATGCCGAGGCCAGCGTCATCTCCATGCTCAGTGCGGTGGTCCGCAGCGAGACGTCCAGGCCGCTGCTGTTTGCCTGCACGCCGTTGATGCGGGCGCCGACGTCCACGCCGTGGTCACCGGTCGAGCTGTCGCCGCCGGCCACCGCGAACGTCCCGCTGACCGCCTCGACCGACACGAACGAGTCGGAGCCGTACCCGACGCTGTTGAACTTGATGTAGGTGTTGCCGCCGCCGGTGCTCAGGCTGGCAGATACACCCGTCAGCTCTTTCGACTGGTTGACGGCCGTCACCACTGATGCGGCCGCGGTGCCCGAGGCGAAGGTCAGGATCTCGGTGCCCTTGTTGCCGCTGACCTGGATGGTCTTGGCGCCGGCGCCCGTCGCCGAACCGGTGAAATAGACCTGCGCGGTCTGGGCCGACTGTGTGATCTCGACCGACACGTTTCGGTAGCCGCCCTGCGGCAGCCGGGCGGAGTTGATCTGCAGGTTGCTGACAGCCGACGCGGTCACGCCGGTGCTGACACCCGACGTGGTGTAGTCGAGCGAGCCGTTCAGGAGCTGCTTGCCCCCGAATTCGGTCGAGGTCGCGATGCGGTTGATGCTGTCCAGGATTGAATCGATCTGGAGCTGGTTGGCCGCCACCTCGTCGTCGCTCAGACCGGCCTCGTTGGCGCTCTTGTTGACCAGGCTCTCGAGATCGATCAGCAGTGAGCTGACTTCCTGCAGACCGCCTTCCGCGACCGAAACCAGGTTGTCCGCGCGGTTTGCATTCTCAATCGCCGCGCTGATGTCCGTCATGTCGGAACGCAGCCGCTCGGAGGCGATCAGGCCTGCCGGGTCGTCCTTACCGCGGTTGATCCGCAGACCCGTGCTGAGGCGCTCGAGCGAGGTGTTCAGCTTCTCGTTGTTGGCATTGAGAATGCGCGCTGCCACCAGCGAGGGCACATTGGTGTTGATTCGACTCATCTTCGCATGTCTCCATACATCCGCGATCAGCCCGATCCCCCAGGCCCGGTCCGTCACGCGACGGGACCGGTTCGGATCGCTGGATCAACGGAGTGCGGCGTCGCTGGGTAACGCGCCAGCCGCCGGACGGCCTTTTTCTGTTTTCCCCCTGCCGGCTGCCCGCTCCCTTCCGGACATGCAGGATCGCCGACAGACACGATGACGCGTGGTCCGCACTTGTTCCGGCCCAGCTGACGCCAGAAGCATACGAAACCACGCCAATCGCCGCTGATCTTCAAGCGGCGTTGCTCGGATCGTCATGCGGCGTGGAGCGCTTTAGATGCACGGAGTGCCGGCGCGGCGGTGCCGGGACCATGCCCCTGCGTTCTCGGACATGCCCCCGTCTCATAAGCCGCCGGAGCACGCATGGGTCCACAGCGATCCGGCTTTTACCGGACAGCCGGCGCAGGGACCGAATACATGTTTTTTCAGAATTCTTGCAGCAACACAGCCAGAAAACGGCGGGCAGGGGTCGGGTCAGAGGAAGTGCCGGCGGGATGCGTGCCCGATAACGACAACCAAGCCCGCCGGACGCTGCCGCCCGGCGGGCTTGATTCAGGGCTCACGATACCGGGATCAGCCGCCCAGCAGGCTCAAGACGCTTTGCGGCGTGGAGTTCGCCAGGGCCAGCACGCTCGTGCCCGCATTGGTCAGAATCTGGTTGCGGGTCAGCCGCGAGGTCTCGGCCGCGAAATCCGTGTCACGTATGGCGGATTCGCTGGAACTCAGGTTCTCCATCGTGATGGACAGCGAGTTGATGTTGGTCTGCAGCGTGTTTCGCTCGAACGCGCCGAGCCGCCCCCGCAGGACCGCCACCTGCCGGATCGCCTCGTTCACGATGCCCGACGCTTCCGCCGTATAGCCGCGGTCGACCGCGTAGTCTCCGCCGGTCACAATCTGGCTGAGGAACCCGACCGCATCGCTGCCGAGCCGTGACGCCGCCACACTCTGGACGCCGATGTTGACCTGCTGGTTGGGATTGACATCCGGCCCCAACTGGAACAGTGCGCCGCCCCCCGTCACCGCGAAGCTTGTCGAGTTGAGTCCGAAGTTCTCCTGCAACTGCAGGGACAGGTCCAGCGTACTCGTGTTGAGTGTCAGGTTGAGGCCGCGCCCGATGCTGCGGGCGCCATTGATCGTCGCCGCCGCATCCTGGCCCTCATCGCGGGTCACGACGTCGCCCGCGGCATTCTCGACGTCGAACGCGGTGCCGCCCAGCGGTTTGACCGAGACGAACTGGTCCGAGCCGTACCCGACGCTCCTGAGGCCCAGGCCCGCCGTCGGATCGCCCGCCGAGATCAGGAATGCCTCGACGCCGGTCGCCTCCTTCACCAGGTTGATGCCGTCCACCATCCGCTGCGTGCTCGTCCCCGACAGGAACGACAGCGTCTGGATGCCCTTGTTGCCCTGGATCTCGATCGAGACGCTGTTGGGAACCGCGCTGTTGCGGTAATAGAGCATTCCCTTCTGCGCGGAGGCGGTCACGACGATATCGATGGGAATCCACTGGGCTGTGCCAAACTGCACGCTCTGGAGCTGCAGCGACGAGATCGCGCTCGTGTTCACGCCGCTGGCGACGTAGTCCAGCGATCCATTCAACAGCTTGCGCCCGGCGAACGTCGACGTGTTGGCGATCCGCGTGATCGAGTCCACCGCCGAGTCGATCTGCAGCTGGTTCGCCCGGATCTCGTCGTCCGACATCCCGCCCGAGTTCGCGGCCTCCACGATGAGGCCCTGGATGTCGATCAGCAGCGATGCCACCTCGTTGAGGGCTCCCTCGGTGGTGGCAATGATGTTGATCGCGCGCTGGGAGTTTCCGATCGCCTTCTGGACGCCGGAGATCTCCGCACGCAGGTTTTCCGAATTGATCAATCCGGCCGGGTCGTCAGCACCGCGGTTGATCCGCAGGCCGCTCGAGAGTCGTTCCAGGGAGGTCTCGAGATCGCGCTGATTCTGCCGCAGAGTGCGTTGGGCGATGAGGGCCGGTACATTCGTGTTGATCCTAGCCATTTGCAATCCTCCTTGATTGAGTCTTGGCTACGAATCCGTCATCTTGACGGATACCCGCGTTCCGCTTCGCCGGTGGATGCGGTCGGCGGGTGTGCCGGGGTTCAACCCGGCTTGGGGCCCCTGCCCTGCTCCTTGGGGGCGCCTGCAACGTTTG
>CAZJTF010000498.1:0-4187 GCA_964548565.1 uncultured Planctomycetales bacterium
TATTAGCGGCAAGGGAGCCGACAATCGTTTAACTTATTTATGCGCGAATCCTTACCCCGCTGAGGCTGACCTACAGCGGTCTTGAAAACCCGTACTTCTTCACCGGCCGGCTCACCGATACGCTCCACGCCAGCGACATCGAGGTCGCCACCGATCCCGACTTCCGCCGGCTCCAGGACAACCGCGCCCGAACCTACGACCCCAAGCACGGGCGATGGTTGCAGAGGGATCCGTTCGGCCTAGAGGTGGCGAACGGAGATAGTACATCCCAGCCCCGTCACCAACTGCGGCGCTCAAGGCTGCCCTTCCAGTACTCGGATGGGATGAACATTTACGAACATGCGAGGAGCCGCCCTGGAACACTTGTAGACCCGTCCGGGCAGCTGTGTTACTTTTGCTGCCCAAAGAAGTGCGTTTTGGGAACGAGCTACTTTTTAAACGATAAGTACGCCTGCTGGGGCAACGGCCATAGTCCTGAGAACGCAGAGATCGTGAGTGATGTAGTAACCTTGGCTACAGTCACATCGCTAGCTTCTCCGGGTCCAACCGACTGTGCGAGCGACGTTCTCAACATATACGTGCAGCTCCTGAGCATATCATCTGGACACTTCTCAGGATATCGATTATGGCAGCACCAGGAATACTATAAGTGCGCACGCTATCCTTGTTTCATTGTGAAATACTACACCGATTGGGAGAAGACATCCGAGCGGTGGTGGGATACACACATGGGTCCCATAGGTGATGGGTTGTTCGGAACTCTGGAGGATTGTATGGCGACCGCCACCGCTCTTGCGGAAGGTTCATACTGAGATCACACCAATGCGATTGAAACGCTGGATACCGTCCAACCTTCTGGTACTCTCTGTTGTGTTATCAGGCTGCGAGCAGCGTTCGCAACAGACTTCTAGCAGTAGTGCAACCCGCCCCGCCGTGCAGTATGATACAGCAGAATACTGGGCTCAGAGTTTGAGCGATCTGCTGCAACGTGGGCAATTCGATGAAGAGGAAGCCGTACGTGTTGGTGGGCTTGTAGAGGATCTTCGTAAGGCATCACACGAGATTGGGCCGCGCCTGGTGACCGCGAGGCTTGTTTCTGACACAAAAGGTCATCAGTATATCGACATGCTGTTCTACGATCCTGAGAGGCTTGTCATCGGGGTGCGGGTGCACGAGGCCAAGGCAGATGGAAGTGTCGCTTTCACTGAGGACTATCTGCTGTATCCTACTGGGTTCAGAGATGGCGGCGCAGTGAAGAGTTTCCTCCTACCTGTTGAAATAAGTCAGGCGAACCGAGGAAAAGACGCTGAAGGATCGCACCGGTTCGATGTGGATCATGAGCGTCCTCGAGAGAGGGTTCCGCCAGTGGTCATGGGATTACCCAGGGCAGGGTATGAGGTGCAGGTATCGCTGCTATCTCGGGGAGGGACGATATGCAGCCCGTTAAGTGTCAAAGTCCAATTACAGTAGTTCTAATTTCGCCCTACGGCGAGCAGGCGACGCAAGGTATTTGAGCCATCGTGAAGCGACGACCTCGTGAACGATCCAGTCCAGCATTCGCCTGAAGCGCAGACGTTCCAGGTGCAGCGTTCAGGTCGTCTCCGGATCCCTCTGCCAGGCGGGTCTGATGGAGCCACACCCACAGATTGCGGAGGATCAAGGCCAAGGCCACAAAGAACGGCCGCAGGCGCGGACTGCGGGTGCAGGTATAGATGTGCGCCTGACGCATCTGCCGGAAGTTGGTTTCGATGCCGAAGCGCAGGCGGCAGTGCTCGCTGATCGCGGTTGGAGCAGCGTGCACCCGCCAGACGGCGAACAGCAGTCTCTGTCGTTGCCGGCGTCCCTTGCGGCGGCGACGCCGACGGTCCTGGCCGGCGCGTTACCCACGGTAGTTCACGTAGGTCGAGATGCTCACCTGCCGCCTCCCGCTTTTCATGACGTGGGTTATACCATCCGGCGGGTTGGCGTTTGCTCCAGCGCAGCCGGGTCCAGCAGAACACGCTTGATTCTCAAACCTTTTTCGCGGGTACTGGCCAGCAGTCGCCGCAACACCACCACCATCGACCCGTGGCGCCGCACCCAGTTCAGTGGGGACGGCCTCGGCGGCAGTGATCCGGTTCCCATGGCCGAGTACCGCTACGATGAAAAATCAAACGGGACGGGTTCGATATTGACTGGGCTCTTTCCGCCATGTAGGTATGCCGTCATGCCCAGAACCACGCGTCAGGCACCTGGCGGGATGGTTTTTCACGTCCTGAATCGTGACGTGGGGCGGACGCGGCTGTTCCGCCGCGTGAACGCCGCTGAAACGCCCGAAGAACTCGACCGTCTCCGCCTCAGCCGCGCCCGGGGCGGCCGTTCGGCTCGGCCGGCTGGACTCCGCACCGCCGCGCGCCTGGGCATCGAATCCTCGCTTCCTCCCCCGGCCCGGCCGCGAAAGCCGGAGAGGAGACAGGAGGGTAAGACAATTGAACCCTCTCGGTTTGTGGCCCCAGGTCAATCAAGGGTTCATGGACCGCCATCCCTCTCTCGGCGCCGCGGATTACCGGGGTGACAAGATTTACTTTCCGATCAGCCGCTCGGACTGGGCGTGCATGGGTGCGCATCGTACTTCGAGTTGATCTTCGAGCGCGACCTGGCCGAGTGACGCCGACGGTCGGGTGCTCCCTTGCCGGTTTCGTTCACCTCCCCCGCAAGGCGGATCCGGCGCACGGGTGGTGCCGAGTGCGTCGCCGGCGGCCCGGCCCAGGGACTAGCCGCAGCCCCGCTCGATTCTGGCGGTGTTGTCGCCATCGAGATCCTCAATGCCCCGCCTGGGTCGCCGTGGCGGGGCGACCGACCGGCCGGCTTTCCGATACCGGACAATCCTGCTAAACTGATGAATCTGTAAGCAGCATCACCCCGGGAGATTCCCCTGGCCATGTTTGATCGGCAGTTGATCCGAAACTTCAGCATTATTGCACATATTGACCACGGCAAGAGCACCCTGGCCGACCGGATTCTGCTCGCCACCGGGGCCGTCGCCCAGCGCGAGATGCGCGAGCAGTTCCTGGACGATATGGACCTCGAGCGGGAAATGGGGATCACGATCAAGGCGAACCGCGCAACCGTCTTCTGGGATCACGGCGGCAAGCGGTACATGTTCAACCTCATCGATACGCCGGGCCACGTCGATTTCCACTACGAGGTGAGCCGGGCCCTGGCCGCCTGCGAGGGGGTGCTGCTTCTGGTGGACGCGACGCAGGGTGTCCAGGCCCAGACGGTCGCCAATGCGTACATGGCCATCGAGGCGGACCTCGCCATCATCCCCGTGGTCAACAAGGTGGACCTGCCGACCGCCCGGCCGGAAGACGTGGCGTTCGAACTCGAGCACGTGGTGGGAATCCCCGCGGAGCAGGCGATCTTCACATCGGCCAAGACGGGGGTGGGGGTCGACGCGTTGTTCCAGGCGATCGTCGAGCGGATCCCGCCGCCGCCGGCGAACGTGGAGGCGCCCCTGCGCGCGCTGGTATACGACGCCAAGCCCGACGTACACCGCGGCGTCGTCTGCCATGTCCGCGTGAAGGAGGGGACGCTGACGCACGGCGACAAGATCGTGCTCATGGCCGCCCAGCGCGCGTACAGCGTCAGCGAGATCGGCAAGTTCGCCCCGAAGCCGCGTTCGGTGGACTTCATCGCGGCCGGCGAGGTGGGCTACGTCGTGGCAGGCATCAAGACGATCCGCGACGTCAACATCGGTGACACGATCACGCTCGACAGCCGGCGGGCGGAGACGGCACTGCCGGGGTATCAGCCCCCGCAACGGATGGTGTTCTGCGATTTCTACCCGGGGCCGATGACCGAGGCGCCGGAACTGCGGGAGGCGCTCGAGAACCTGTGGCTCAATGACAGCTCGTTCTCGTTCGAGCCGGTGCACAGCAATGCGCTGGGGTTCGGCTTCCGGTGCGGGTTCCTCGGCCTGCTGCATATGAAGATCATCCAGGAGCGGCTGGAGCGCGAGGGCAACATCGACGTGGTGCAGACCGCACCGACGGTGAACTACGAGGTGAAGCTCTCGACCGGCGAGGTCATCGAGATTGACTCGCCGAGCGAGCTGCCGGACCTCTCGAAGGTCGAGGAAGTCCGCGAGCCAATGATCAACGCCAACCTGATCGTGCCGGCGGACTGCATCGGCGCGATCATGCAGA
>CAZJTF010000499.1:0-4187 GCA_964548565.1 uncultured Planctomycetales bacterium
CCTCAAACCGCAGCAAACTCAGCAGGGCCGGGATCGCACGGTGCCGCCTGTCGATGGCCGCCCGATTCCGCAGTCATCAGGGTGGAGCAAACCCGGAAGCCTCGGTTCCGCGCGGGGTGATCAGTTCGCGGAGCCGGGATACAGCGAGGTGTAATCATGTACCGCCTTTTCCTCCTCGGAGTTTTGTCAGTCTGTCTCGGCGGCCTGATGTTGAAAATGCCGCATCTGCAACTGGCCATGCAACTCGAGTCGGGCGCGCTGGACGGGCGTCACGTGCCTGTTTCGCAGTTCGTTCCCGCTCGTTTCGAGGGGAAAACCGTTACGCTTCAACTGGGGGCCCTGCGGTTCGCCGTGCCGGAGCGGGCAACCATTGAGGCTCTCTCCTCGGATGACCCATTCAAGATGTTCGTCACCTTCGGCCACGCGAAATGCTGGGTGTTCTCACCGCGCAATGAAGGGGATGACGACTGGCCGGCGCCTCACGGCCTCGGCGACCGGCCCGACGAAGATGAACTCGATCGGGAAATCGCTACGTGCGCGGCCAGCCGGCAGGATCTCTCGTTTCGGATGAGTGCGCCCGAGGTGCAGCTGCTGCAGGAGCGGTTGGAGATCCGCCCCGTCTTCCTGTGGGGGGCCGAGCGTGTGGAGGCCGTCCGGAGCGAGACCCTCTCCGGCCTGTTGCTGATCCGCGACTCCGAGGGCGAAATGCGGGTTGTTTTCACGTACTTCTCTCCCGATGGCGTGAAGGGCAGGATGTTCGCGCTCATCGAATCCCGCGCGGCCGAGGACATGGAAGCTGTTCGCGCACTGGTCAGCAGCTTCAGCCTGTCGCCAGAGGCGTCTGCGATCCTCGCCCGGAGCGACGCCGAACCCTGACGTGCGAGCCGCCTTCGGTCTGGGGCTGTCGCTCACGGCTCCGGCTCAGCCCAGCACCGTCTGCAACTGGTACCAGAGCAGACTCTTGCCGTTGAAAAGGATGTGCAGCAGCACGGGCACGGTGAGAGAGCCGGTGCGCTCGTATAGAAATCCCAGGATCACGCCGAGCGCGACGAGTGCCGGTACGTGCTGCGGCGTTGCGGAGTGCATCGCCCCGAACAGCACTGCCACAACGAAAATCGCGAGCCATCGGTGACGCCGCGAACCGTGCCGTGGCGGAAGTGCCCGCCGCAAACTCGTCTGCAGCACGCCCCGGAAGAGCAATTCCTCCCCGACGGGCGCCAGGAGGCCGGCGCTGAGCATGGCCAGAGCGCGGAGCAGAGGCCCCGTGCCGGCGTCATCGAGCATCTGGAACACCGTGTGCGTCGGCGGTGTGAACTCGGGCCACAGCCGCGCGATCGCCAACTCGACGGCCAGCACGATCAGGCCGCAGACGCACAGCGCGACCAGCCAGCCGGCGACCGCCGCCAGGATGTCGAACGAAATCGATCGCCGGCCGAGTCCCAGTCCGCGGAGGCCCCCCAGGAACGCCGTCCGCGAGACCATCAGAACCGCGATGATGACGAGCACCTGGGCGACCGTGGCGCCGATGATCCCGCTTCGCAGATCCACCCACTCCTGGCGAGCCCCGGCGGGCGCGGTCTGCGAGCCGATGCTCCCGCCGATCGACCACCCGAGGATGTAAACGACCAGGCAGATCCAGACGTGAACGAGTGACAGGCGATTGGCACGGATCGGAGCGCCGCGCAGCGGATCGCGGCAGCCGCGGATCGCCCACCCCAAGAGGAAAACGAGCAGAATCAGCCCCCCGGCCGCCACGAGCGCCAGGTCGAGCCATTTCAGGATGGAAGGCAGCTGCGGCATTCGGGAGAAGCAGGGGAGTCGATTACAATAGTGCCACGCACAAGGAGCAACGTGCTTGGGCACTATATTGGATCAGATCGTCGAAACCAAGCGAGACGAAGTGGCGGAGGCGAAACGTCGTAGGACGGCGGACCGCATCCGCGATCTGGCACTCGCCGAGCCGCCGCCGCGCAATTTCTTCGGCGCCCTCACGGCCCCCAGTGATCGGGGCATTCACGTGATCGCCGAGATCAAACGTAAAAGCCCATCGGCCGGGCTGATCCGTCCCGACTTCGATCCGGTTGCGCTGGCGCGGATCTACGCTGCTAACGGGGCGAGCGCCCTCAGCGTGCTGACGGATGTCTCCTACTTCGACGGGCGGCTCGACTACCTCCGGCTGGTCAAAGCGGCCGTGCCACTGCCGGTGCTCCGCAAGGACTTTCTGATCGACCCGTACCAGGTGTACGAATCGCGGGCCGCCGGCGCCGATGCCGTGCTGCTGATTGGCGAGATTCTGCCGCCGGCAGCACTTGCGGAGATGCTGGCGCTCGCGGGTGAATTGAGAATGGCGACGCTGGTCGAGGTGCACGAGGCTGGCACGCTGAGCGGGTTGCTGGAAGCGCGGGTGTTCGAGGGGGCGACCGGCGTCCTGCTCGGAATCAATAACCGCGATCTGAAGGTGCAGCGGACGGATCTGGCCACGACCGAGGCGCTCATCGGGCGGGTTCCTTCCGGGTTGCCCGTCGTGGCCGAGAGCGGGCTCAAAACCCGGGCGGACGTGGAGCGGATGCGCCGAGCGGGGGCTCGAGCCCTCCTGATTGGCGAGACGTTCATGGCGGCGCCGGATGTCGGGGCGAGGATGGCCGAGATGCTCGCGACCTGACCGGCGCCACCGGCAGGTCCGAAAAATGCGGCCACTACCCGGGTAGCGGATCGGGTAAATTCCCGCGACGGAATTTTGCTGAAGGAAAGGCGCCCGGGCGGTCGATCCTTACGGGTCCGCAAAGCAAGCTCTGCAATTGCATGTCCTTGAGGAAACGGGACTTGCAGCTGATGATCGCCCGGCGGCGAGATCTGGACCGCAGCGGTGGACAGGACTACAATCGCCTGCTGTTGACATCGGTCGGCGATCCTGTACACTGTCGATCCAGCAAGGGCAGTTAGAGGTTGATCGGCACAGCCGGATGGCCAAGGCCGAACATCACAGGGAAAGCCTTTTGCGGGACAAGTTAGTGGAAATCCGATTCACCCGTCGGGTGACTTAGCTGGCAGCGGTCGGTGCCGCCGAAGAGGCGTGTAACCGTCGGCCGCAGGCTGGCGGTTTTTTTGTCGGCAGTGCGAATCGGCGGCCGATGGGGTGAGCGGAACCTGTGAGAGGGCTCGTAGCTCAGTTGGTTAGAGCGCGTCGCTGATAACGACGAGGTCACAGGTTCGACTCCTGTCGGGCCCAGTCGAAGCTATCAGCCGTCAGCTATCAGCAATCAGCCAGAGGCTGGCCGGCTGGAGTGGATGGCGAGTGAGTGCAGCGGGGCGACGGCCCTGCCGGTCGAGCGTCGGCTTTCGCCTGGTTTGCTGAAAGCTGAAAGCTGACAGCTTCTGCGGGGCCGTAGCTCAACTGGGAGAGCGCCTGGTTTGCAACCAGGAGGTTGGCGGTTCGAGCCCGCTCGGCTCCAGTCTTCGCTAACAGCGTGCGGCGCGGCGAAGGCAGTCACGACGGGGTCTCCCGGTTGATCGGGGGGACTGGTCGGACGGACGCAGCCGCCGGTGATTCGACTGCGGAAGCGGGTCGAAAACCGGGGTCAAAAAAAGTGAAAAAAGCCCGGCGAGAGGGATTGACGAAGTCGGAATTCTCGCTATAGTTACTGGGCTCCGGGACAGAAAACAGTTTCCGGTTCGAAGGGTTCAAATCAGCGAACTTTTCGAACTCGAAACCGTAAGAAGGTTCCGAGGCGATCTTTGACAACCGAAGACGGAAAGCAAGTCTGGCGGCGACCGCCGAGGGCGGTCTGCCGGGCAGATGTTGCAGGTAGTGGCATCACAAACACCACTGGTTCAAACTTTCGAGCGCGAAAGTCCGCGGCTTGTCCGCGGGTTTTCGGCGGGCGCGTTTCACGACGCGTCCGGTGATGAGGAGCCTTGGTTGCACGGGTGCGGGCGACAGCCTGTCATCCATGCGATCAAGCTACTAAGGGTGCATGGCGGATGCCTAGGCGTCGAGAGGCGATGAAGGACGTGGTAGGCTGCGATAAGCTCCGGGGAGTTGTCAAACGAACTTTGATCCGGAGATCTCCGAATGGGGCAACCCGGCGTCACTCCGCAAGGAGATGGCGTCACGGCGGGATGAATGCATAGTCCCGTACGAGCGAACCCAGGGAACTGAAACATCTCAGTACCTGGAGGAAAGGAAA
>CAZJTF010000500.1:0-4176 GCA_964548565.1 uncultured Planctomycetales bacterium
CACATCTCGCACTACGGCCGCATCTGCCCGATCGAAACGCCGGAAGGCACCAACATCGGTCTCATCGCCTCGCTGAGCATTTACAGCTCGGTGGACGAGTATGGCTTCCTCGTAACCCCCTACCGCAAGGTCGAGAAGGCGAAGGTCAACGGCGGCGTGGCGATGCTGCGGGCCGACGAGGAGATGAGGACCGTTCTCGCTCCGCCGGAGGTCGTTGACCCCGCCACCAACAAGCTCCACGAGGGGGCGATGATCGCCCGCGTGAACGGCGACCTGGCGGTGGTCGACCACAAGGGCATCAGCTACGTGGACATCTCGCCGAAGCAGACGGTCGGCGTGTCCGCATCGCTCATCCCGTTCCTCGAGCACGACGACGCCAACCGCGCGCTCATGGGTTCGAACATGCAGCGCCAGGCGGTGCCCCTGCTCGTGACGGAGCCGCCAGTGGTGGCGACCGGCATGGAGCGGCTCGTCCCCGAGAACAGCGGTATGGTTATCCGGGCCCGCAAGGCCGGGACCGTCACCGCTGTCGATGCCGCCCGCATCGAGATCGATGGAACGGACGAGTACATCCTCCGCAAGTTCCAGGGCCTCAACGAGCGGACGTGCCTCAATCAGAAGCCGGTCGTGAAACTCGGCCAGAAGGTCAAGAAAGATCAGATCATTGCCGACGGACCGGCGTGCCGAAACGGTGAGCTTGCCCTCGGGCGCAACGTGCTCGTCGCGTTCATGACGTACGACGGGTACAACTTCGAAGACGCCATTCTCATCAGTGAGCGCCTGCTCAAGCAGGACACGTTCACGAGCATCCACATCGACGAGTACGACATTGAGATCCGTGAGACGAAGCTCGGTCGCGAGGAGTTCACCCGGGACATTCCGAACGTCTCCGAGCGGGCCCTGGCCAACCTCGACGAGAACGGCATCGTCCGTGTCGGTACGCGGGTCGGCCCGGGCGACATCCTCGTCGGCAAGGTGAGCCCCAAGAGCAAGAGCGAGCTCTCTCCGGAAGAGAAGCTGCTTCACGCGATCTTCGGTCGCGCGGGCGAGGACGTAAAAAATGACTCGCTCGAACTGCCGGCCGGTGAAGAGGGTGTCGTCATCGACACCAAGTGGTTCAGCCGGCGGATGCACCTGACGGACGAGCAGAAGAAGCTGCTCGCCCAGCAGATGAAGGAGTACAAGAAGCACGAGGACGAAAAGGTCGCCCAGGTCTTCCGCCAGATGTGCGAGGAGGTCGAGCGGACCACCGGCGTCATCATGGTCGACCCCTCGACCAAGCAGAAGGTCGGCAAGTCCGAGAGCATCGACGTGATCCTCGAGCAGGTTGAGTCACTCGGCTCACAGCTCGCCGCCGGTGAGCTCAAGTGGGTCAAGAATGAAGCCGGCCGCAAGGAGGCCATGAAGATCATCGACCGGTACTGGCCGCGCATCGTCGAAATCACCGAGGAGCGCGACCGCAAGACCGCACAGATGAAACGCGGCGACGAACTGCCGAGCGGCGTCCTCGAGATGGTCAAGGTGTATGTTGCCACCAAACGCCAGCTCGCAGTCGGCGACAAGATGGCCGGGCGGCACGGCAATAAGGGCGTCATCGCCCGCATCCTGCCGGAAGAGGACATGCCGTTCCTCGAGGACGGCACGCCGGTCGACATCATGCTCAACCCGCTGGGCGTGCCCAGCCGTATGAACGTCGGCCAGATCCTCGAGACGCACCTGGGCTGGGCGGCGTCGATCCTGGGCTTCCAGGCGGTGACGCCGGTGTTCGACGGCGCGAGCGAGGCGGAGATCGACACGGCGGTGCGCGAGGCGAATGCCCGCGTCCGCGAGCGCACCGCCGACGCCAAGGCCGTCCAGAAGGCCGGCGACACGCGGGAGCTGCTCGTCGAGATGCCCCGCGGCGGGAAGGTCCGCCTGCGCGACGGCCGCACGGGCGAACCACTCGATCAGCCGGCGACGGTCGGCTACATCTACATGATGAAGCTCGACCACCTGGTCGATGACAAGATTCACGCCCGCGCCACCGGCCCCTACTCGCTCATCACCCAGCAGCCGCTCGGCGGGAAGGCCCGGACCGGCGGCCAGCGCTTCGGCGAGATGGAGGTCTGGGGTCTGGAGGCTTACGGCGCTGCCTACATCCTGCAGGAGCTCCTCACAGTCAAGAGCGACGACGTCGAGGGGCGAACCAAGATCTATGAGTCCATGGTCAAGGGGACCAACACCCTCGAGGCGGGCACGCCGGTGTCGTTCGACGTGCTCTGCAACGAGATCAAGGGGCTGGGTATGAACATCCAGCTCGAGAAGACACGTGTCGGCTGACCCGGCGTTGGGACGGGCCCCGTGCCCGCCACCGTGGAGACGATTCATGGAACTCGTCGAATTCATGGCGGTATCGCCCGCGGAAGTGGATGTCGAAGAACTGCACCGGTTCTACGAGGACCAGTGCGGCCAGGCGCGCCCCGAGGACCGGCTGCGAACGATGCTGTCACGATCACACTGTATCGTGACGGCCCGGGATGCAGGCCGGCTGATCGGGATCGCGCGGGGTGTCACGGACGGCGTCCGGGGCTGGCTGGCGGAATGCAAGCTGGACCCGGCGTACCAGGGACCCGCGGCCCTGACCCGCATGGACGGGCGTATCGAGCATGACGAACGCGGCATCGCCCGTGAAATGGCGATCCGTGTGCTCGAAAGCCTGCGGGACGCGGGCGTGGAACGTATCGACGTCACCGCCCATGGCACGGAAGAGGACTTCTGCGCCGAACTGGGCTTCCGCCGCACCCGCGGCGCTGTTGCCATGCAGCTGGACCCGCGCGAGATCGCGGCGTACCGGCCGGTGGGCGCCGTCTGACGACACACACGGAAGCGACTGAAAACGAATTGCTGAGAACGCAACGGATCCTTCAACGAAAGGACCTTCTGGAATGGCAGAGAATATCTACGATCGGATCAATGACTACGGCGCGGTGAAGATTTCGCTGGCTTCGCCCAACGATATCCGCAGCTGGTCGTTCGGCGAGGTAAAGAAGCCGGAGACGATCAACTACCGCACGTATCGCGCAGAGAAGGACGGCCTGTTCTGCGAACGCATCTTCGGCCCGGAGCGCGACTGGGAATGCGCCTGCGGCAAGTACAAGGGCACGAAGCACAAGGGCATTATCTGCGACCGCTGCGGCGTCAAGGTCACGCACAGCCGCGTGCGCCGCAAGCGCATGGGCCACATCAACCTGGCCGCCCCGATCGTGCACATCTGGTTCTTCAAGGCCATGCCGAGCCGCCTCGGCAACCTCCTCGACATGAAGACCAGCGACCTCGAGAAGGTGATCTACTTCCAGGATTACGTGGTCGTGGATCCGCTCGGCTCGCCGCTCAAGAAGAAGCAGCTGCTGAACGAGGAGGAGTTCCGCTCCGCCCGTGAGAAGTACGGCGACGGCGGGTTCATGGCCCAGACCGGCGCCGAGGCTGTCAAGAGTTTGCTGCAGGGGCTCAACCTTCAGCAGCTCAGCGAAGAGCTGCGCGATTCACTCAGCAAGACCAACAGCAAGCAGAAGCTCAAGGACCTCGCCAAGCGACTCAAGATCGTCGAGAACCTCCGCCACAGCGGCAACGAGCCCGAGTGGATGGTGATGGAGGTGATCCCGGTCATTCCGCCGGACCTGCGTCCCCTGGTCCTGCTGGAGAGCGGCAACTTCGCCACGAGCGACCTGAACGATCTCTATCGCCGCATCATCAACCGCAACAACCGGCTCAAGAAGCTGGTCGACCTGAACGCTCCCGAGGTCATCATCCGCAACGAGAAGCGGATGCTCCAGCAGGCAGTCGACGCCCTGTTCGACAACGGTCGCTGCCGGCGCCCGGTTCTTGGCTCGAGCAATCGCCCGCTCAAGTCGCTGACCGACATGATCAAGGGCAAGCAGGGCCGCTTCCGCGAAAACCTGCTGGGCAAGCGCGTGGACTACTCGGCCCGCTCGGTCATCGTCGTCGGCCCCGAGCTCAAGCTGCACCAGTGCGGTCTGCCCAAGAAGATCGCGCTCGAGCTCTACCAGCCGTTTATCATCCGCAAGCTCAAGGAGCGCGGCCTCGCCGACACGATCAAGAGCGCCAAGAAGATGCTCGAGCGCCGCGACCAGGAGATCTGGGACATCCTCGAAGAGGTGATCATCAATCACCCCGTGC
>CAZJTF010000501.1:0-4150 GCA_964548565.1 uncultured Planctomycetales bacterium
TGATCCGCGTGATGGCTCAAACCACGCGACCAGCGCGCGAAATGCACCCCTGGTGTGTGCGCCCCACTCTCCCGCTCCCTCGCTCTCCCACTCTACCCTCTCCGCCCCTCACCTCTTCACTCACTGCCGCAAGCTTCAAGCCAGCCAGTCCCGCTGCCGCTCCAGCTTCCCGTTCAGTACGTCGAGCGCGAGGTTGACGTCCTCGACGATCTGGAAGTCGTACATGCCGACGCAGATGAAGTCCGCACCGCTCTGGAAGGCGTAGCGGAAGCCGTCCTGCGGCATCAGGGCCCCGGCCGCCAGCGTCTTGAACGCGATCCACGGCTGGCGGAGCGTCTTCATGTAGGCAACGGTCTCTTCCGGCTGCTCGCACCAGATGTTGTCGCACTGCTCTTCGTTCGGACGCGCCGACCAGTAGTTCGTGCGGTGCAGCGTCTTCATCCAGAAGTCCGGCACGACCCCTTTCTCCACGCAGCCCCGCACCGTGGCGAGTTTGTGCCCGCCGATCCCCGCCGGCAGGCCGTTCTTGCGGATCAGGTCGAGCACCTGCTGGATCGCGTCGAAGTTGCCCTCCGCTACCAGGCTGTCCGCGATGCCCCCGTGGAAATAGCAGGCCGCCGCGCCGGCGTCGATCGACTTCTTCGTCATCTCGAGCACGTTCGCCCCGCCGCAGTCGGAGATGAACTGCATCTTGCCGCGGGTGGTCCGCCAGTAGTCGTTGATGATCTCGCACAGGATCGGGTTGGTCATGAACGTGTTGATGCCGCACGCCTCGGCCAGTTGGAACGTCTCGAACACCTTCGCGCGGTTGTGGTACGCCTTCACCAGTTTCGACACGTAGATCAGGTCGCGCGAGTGTGCCCAGCCGCCAATCAGGTTGCCGCCGAGCAGCATCCGGCTCAGCTTGACGTTCCCGATCTGCCCCTGCGGGAGCGTGCCCTTGATGTCCTTGGCTGTCTTCGAGAAGTCGAATTTCTTGATCGTCGCGCCGCTGTACGCATCAATGCGGGCCGTGAGGCGGTTCTCTTCGTGGCTGTTCCACCCGTGCCGCTTCAAGACGGCGAGCACGAACCCGCCGAGGAACGGCAGACCCACCAGCCCCGCCAGCGTGCGCCGTCTGGACATGCTCACCGCCGCGGCCGCGGCCGGATCGAGCACGGCTCCCGCCGCCGCTTCGATCATCCCCGCCGAACGCCGCGCCCGGCGTGCCGCCCGCACACCGTCGATCCCGAGCGCCTTTGCGGGCAGGGCGAGCACGACGCACAGCGCCAGCAGTTCCACGAGGTTCTTGCTGACGACCAGGTAGTTGCCCTCGACCCCCTGGATCGCCGGGCCGAACAGCGGCGGGTACGCCAGGTAGTACAACCCGAGCAGCAGGATCCCGAACAGCGCCGCCGCTCGCGTGAACAGCCCGAGCATCAGCGCCAGCCCGATCACCATCAGGCCCCAGATGTTCAGCTGGTCTACCACCGTCTGCAGCCCGGGATCGGACGTGATCCGCTGAAAGTACGCGGCCAGCGGCCCCGTGCTCTCCTGCAGGTACCCGGCCGACGTCCAGTTCGGATCCAGCAGCTTGGTGATGCCCTCGTAGAGGAAGTGCCAGCCGATGCCGATGCGGAGCAGGGCCAGCACGAGCGTCGCGGGCCGGTTCGCGGTCGCGGGGGCAGCCTCGTTCATTGCAGAACCTCCTGGATGTCAACTCGAAATGCACCACCATCATACCAGCAGGGCAGGTGTTGTCGATGTGGACGCAGGTGTAGACTGTCTCGCTCGAGACAGGGTCTTGCGTATGCCATCATCGCCACACCTTTGGAGAATCCGGGAATCCGCGCGAGCCCTGCTGCGGCGGACCATTCGCTTCAGGCGCCAGCCGCCGGCCGCGTTCTCCGGCCGCGTTATGGGAACGTTCTACACCATCACGCTCGTGGGCCTTCCCCGGCGCGCGGACGCCGGGGCACTCCACGAAGAAGCCCGGCTCGACCTGGAGCACATCGAAGCCTTGATGTCCACGTACCGCCGCGACTCCGAGATCGCGCGATTCAACGCGACGGATACGACCGACTGGTTCGCCGTGTCTTCGGAGACCGCCCGCTGCATCGCGCTGGCGATTGAGATCGCTGGCCGCAGCACGGGCGCCTACGACATCACCGTCGGGCCGCTTGTGAACCTCTGGGGATTCGGCCCCCCGCCGCGCCCCGCCGGCCTGCCGGACGCTGCCCGGATCGGCAGCGCCCGCCTCCACACCGGCATGCAGCAGATCGACGTCCGCCTCGATCCGCCCGCGATCTGCAAGAACGATCCCGCTGTGCAGGTCGACCTGGCGAGCATCGCCAAGGGCTTCGCGGTTGACCGCGCCGCCGAGGCGCTCGAAGCCTCCGGCGTGGAGCACTACTGCATCGACGTCGGAGGCGAGGTACGCGTCCGTGGGCACAACCCGCACGCCCGCCCGTGGCAGGTGGCGATCGAAACGCCGAGCACGGGCGAACAGTCGGCACAGCGTATCCTGCCGCTCACCGCCGGCAGCGTTGCGACTTCCGGCGACTATCGAATCTTCACCGAGCACGACGGCGTTCGATACGCGCACCTCATCGATCCGCGCACCGGCCGTCCTGTGTCGCACGACCTCGTCTCCGTAAGCGTGCTGAATCCGTCCTGCGCCCGGGCGGATGCGTGGGCCACCGCCCTCTCCGTCGCCGGACCGGAGGAAGCCGCCGCCATAGCACAACGCGAGCACCTCTCGGCGCTCTGCATCCTGCGCACGCCGGGTGGTTTCGTCGAACATACGTACGGGCCCGGTTGGGCCACCGTGGACGAGGGCCGCGCGCCCTGAAACATGCTTTCAAGCCGCCAACGACTTGTCCCGGTACTTCGACGCGAAGAAACGCTGGAGCGCCTCAATGACCCGGCCGGGCAGAGCCGACTTGTAACTGGCCACGAGTTGCCCCGCCGCCTCGTGGGCAATCTCATACATCCCACGGGCTTCCCCCCGGTACCCGCCACTGAGATCGAAGTACGGTGATTCGAAGAACTCGCCGCTCCGCAGCAGCCGCACGCTCAGCTCGTCGAGCAGGAAGTTGCCGCCGGGCTGCACCCCGGCGATTGAATCGATCCCGAGCTTCTTCTCGCTCAAGTCGACCCCGCGTGCCAGGTACTCCGCCATGTCCGCCAGGCCACACTGCATGATGATCTGCTCGGCGCTCATCCCATTGGCGTTGTGCAGGCTGCCCAGGCCGCCGATCACGTTCTGCCCGCCGGTCACCGAGGCGAGCAGGTACGCGAGGCTCTCGGCCCCGTTCTGCACGTCCGGGCGCCACGTCAGGCTCCCCCCCGCCTCGCCAGAGATCGGCAGTTCGTAGAACTTGCCCATCTGGGCGGCCGCGGTCTTGAAGAGCATCTTCTCCGCCGCGTAGTAGCGGTCGTGCCCCGATCGCATGTCCGTCACCGACGGTCCGACGCTGTAGAAGGCCGGATGGCCCGGCTTGAACGCCTGCGTGATCAGGATCGGCGCGAGCGCTTCCACGTTCGACTGCAGCAGCGTGCCGGCCAGCGAATACGGCGACGTCGTGCCGGCCATCGGGCAGACGGTCGAGATCACGGGGTAGCACCGCTCCATGGCCATCTTCATCACTTCGATGTTCATGCCGTGGATGACGAGGGGGCTGGTCACCGCCATCGCGATGCTGAACAGAGGCGTTTTCATCGGATCCAGCCCGGCCGCCTCGGCAATCACCGCGCCGGCATCCATCCAATCGCGGCAGTTTTCCTCCGATGTCGGGTAGACGGCCGTGTGCTTGGTCGTATGGCTGAGGAACACCTCCATTGTCTTGTAGCAGCTATCGGGGTCCGGGACGTCGCTGACGGGGAACTGCATCCGCATCATCGATGACACGCGCGGCAGCGATTCTCCGATGATCGTGTGTCGTCGCACGTCTTCGAGCACCGGGCGCCGCGGCCCGCCGCCGTACTCGATGACGAAGGGGTCAAGGATCAGCGACAGGTAGTAACGGTTGTCGCCGCCGACCTCGAGCACCTTGCCGTTCAGGCCCGTCTCGATCGCGACAGGCGGCGTGAGTGCGAGCAGCTCCCGCACCAGCGAGCGGTCAAAGCGCACGATGCCCGTGGATTCCGTCACCCGCGCCCCGCGTCGTGC
>CAZJTF010000502.1:0-4146 GCA_964548565.1 uncultured Planctomycetales bacterium
CCTCTACACCCTGATGTGGCCGACCCACGACCTGTACAGGGTGGATCCGGTCCGTGGTACCTCGGAGCGAGTAACCCAGTATCCGAATCAGCCGTGGTCGCTTGCGTCGTATTCCGACATACCTGCCGGACGCGTCTCGCGAACGCCGAATGCATTGTCATCAAGTCCCGACGCGGTTGCACTTGATGGCACTGCCCGCACAGCCTCCCTGAGTGAGCCAACCGCCTTGCTGCACATTCGCGACAGGTTTTCGACGACTGCCGCGATACGCGCGCAAGCATCTGATGTAACCACTTCACCTTCTTCATGCCCCACAACCTATGACGTACTTCTCGGAACAGTCAACCCCCCGACCAGCCGCATCTGTACACATCTTTCCATTCCACAGTGTGACGCACTTACATTGGAGTCGGGCACTACATACTACTGGCAGGTCATCACGCACAACTGTTGCGGGGAGACACCCGGGCCCGTCTGGTCATTCCGCACGCGACACCTCAGCACGGAACGCGGCGTGGTTGCCAGGCACGTGTTCTACAACGACTCGCTGTTCGACGGAAATGACGCGGGGGCCGGCGCCGGGGACGATTCCGCGATCCCACTGGACAAGCAACCGCTGCTGCCCGGACAGACAGCGTCCTTCGCCAATTACACGAGCTACACGAAGGGGCTCAACGGGATCATGGTCGACTTTGACGACCTGCCGGCGCTCCCTGAGTGGAAGGATCTGCGACTGCGCGTGGGCGGGCAGGGACCGGGATCCGGCGACCCGGAGACGTGGCGCGAGATCGTGCTCGATCCGGACAACCCTCTCTTCGACCCGGTGCTCGCGCCGCACATCAGCCTCCGTCGCGGCGATGGCGTCAATGGCAGTGATCGCGTGACACTCCTCTGGAGCCCGCGCCCGGACGGCACACCCGCAATCACAGGGAAATGGCTGCAGGTCACGATTCGCGCGACAGAACGGACCGGGCTTCGCGGCGAGGACGTTTTCTACATCGGCAATGCGCCCGGTGAGAGCGACAGTTCTTTGACGACTGCCACCGGCACGTATGCGATTGTTGACGCAACGGACGTCGCGCAAACCCAGGCAAATCTGACGCAGGGCGCCGGCCTGGCCAGACCGTACGATCACAACCGCGATGGAAAGGTGGATGCGCTCGATGTGACCGCGGTCGCCGCACACCAGACATCCGAGGCGAACGCGCTCCTGCTCATTGTGGCCCCTCGCGGCGATACGGACGGAGACGGCATTCTCGACGATGGTGACGGCAGCGGCCTGGTGGGGGATGCACCCTGCACCGGGAACGTAACCGTGAACTGCGATGACAACTGCCTGTACACCCCGAACCCGGACCAGGCGGATGCCGATAGCGACGGGGTGGGAGACGCCTGTGACTTGTGCGGCGGCCAGTCGGACGGCCACGATCTCGACGCAGACAGCATTCCTGACGCGTGCGACAACTGCCCGGCCGCCCCCAATGCTTTTCAGGAAAACGCGGACGGAGATTCAAACGGCGATGCATGTGATAACTGCGGCACCATGGCCAATCCAGATCAGGCCGACTCTGACGCAGATAACGTCGGGGACGCATGCGACAACTGCCCGAATACTCCGAATCCAGACCAATACGACTGCGATGGTGATGGCACGGGCGACGACTGCGAACCCATGACTCGTTACGTCGACGATGACGCCCCTCCTGAGGGAGATGGCAGGACCTGGGGCAGCGCGTATCGACAACTGTCCGCCGCTCTGGACGAGGCCCGTCGAAAGTGCGGCACCGTGCGAGAGATACGCGTCGGCGGGGGCACGTATTCGCCGGATCCCACCAACTTAGTCGATCCGCGACTCGCACATTTTCAACTCGTCAGCGGGGTTCGCATTTCAGGTGGCTATGCCGGAGTGACTTCACCCGAACCAGACATTCGCGACACCCAGCGCTACCCCAGCGTCCTGAGCGGGTACCTGGACAAGAATGACTCGCTTACTGGTGGAGGCACGCACTGCTACAACGTTATCGTTGCCTCATCCACAAACGAGAGCACCGTGCTTGACGGACTCCTTGTCACGGGTGGTGACGACATTCGGCCAGACCGCGGTGCCGGAGGAGCTGTCTTCCTGGAAAGCGGTTCTCTGGAAATCGTAAACACGACATTCCGGGAGAACCGTGCCCAGGATGGTGGTGCGGTCACCGCGTTTCGCCCTCGGTCGCTGGGTATCCGCCACAGCATATTCCAGAGAAATGTCTCCACGAGGAATGGCGGCGCCATCCACATCGTCGAAGGAGACGCGCACGTCACCGGGTGTGTCTTTACTGAAAACCACGCCTTCGTCGCCGGAGGAGCGATTTACCTTCAAGGCTTGAATGAGAATGAGGTCACGATTAGCGACTCGCTGATCGCCAGGAACAGGGCCAAAATCTCGGGTGGCGGAATCTATGCTGCCGCAGGAGTTGGCCCGATGGTCCTGCCGATGCGGCTGGACATACGCGGAACGACAGTCAGCGATAATGGAGTCGCGTCTGAACGCGGTGCTGGCATCATGATCCTGATGGGGACGGATGCCAGCCTCTCCGAATCGATCGTCTGGGGCAACACCTCCATGCTCGGCAGGGTTGAAGACGCCCAGGTCGCGGGCACATTCGCGCACCTTCAGGACAACTGCATCGAAGGCTGGACCGGTCACCTGGGAGGCGTCCGCAACTCGGGCGCAAACCCTGGCTTTGGCGTGGAAGGTGACTACTACCTTGCTCCAGGCTCGCCCTGTATCGACCGCATTGCAGTTTGGGTCCCTGCGGAGGTCCAAGATCCGGATGGGAACCCGCGCCCGCTCGACGGCGATGGCGATGGGACTGCCCTGCGTGACCTCGGTGCCTTTGAATACAACCCTGCACGGCCCTCACTGTGTGTGCCGCCACAGATTGTGTTCACTCTCCGTGAGGATGGCACGCCCGATCAGCGACTGCAACTTCCACTCCGTAATTGCGGCGGCGGCAGGCTCGACTGGCATATCGCGAGCAACTGCTCGTGGCTGACGATCGAACGCGAGAGCGGATCGTCTTCTGGTGAGCCGGACCTCGTGTCGCTCGTCGCAAGTGCAAAGGGTTTGAGTCATGGCACCTATGACTGCCCACTCACGATCACTGCCCCTGGTGCCGCCAATCCGATTCACACTTCGTCCGCTACACTCCACGTCAGTACGACCATTGAAGTGCCCGGTCATTATCCGACGCTCCAGCAGGGTATTGATGCCGCAACTGTCCCGGGCGACGTCGTTTCTGTAGGCGAGGGCGACTGGTCGGGGCACCATAATCGCGATCTCAACGTCACTGATCGGGCTATTACCATCCGTGGAGCAGGACCCGATCGCACTGTCATCCAGTGCGATGGTACTTCCCAGGACGTACATCGTGGCTTCGTCCTTAACTCTTTTGAGGGAGCCGCATGCACCATCGAAGGTTTCACCATCGGCGGAGGGTATGCCCCATGGGGCGCGGCCCTCTACAGCGAATCGGTGCGGCCGACCATCCGTGACTGCCTGTTCGTCCAGAACACGTCCGATTTGTATGGCGGTGCACTCTTCTCGAGTTTCGGCGCGACGGTCGAGAATTGCCGCTTTGTGAACAATCGCGTCCTGTCCGCGGGAGGAGCCGGGGGCGGCGCGGTGTGCGGCCCGCAGTCGCGCATCATCAACAGCCGCTTCATCGCCAACAGCGCGAATGGCGAAGAAGCGTGGGCGGGCGGGCTCTACATCTACGGCCGCGACTGCCTGGTGGCCGGCTGCCTCATCGCAGGCAATCGCGCGGGAGGCAGCGGCGGCGGACTGGGCTCCGAGTCGCGCGATTCCGTTGCTGTCAACTGCACAATCACCGGAAACCGGGCACTGAAAGGCGGTGGTCTTGCTGCGGGCCTCGATAACACGCTTTCCGTTGTCAATTCGATTCTCGCGTTCAACGACGCCCCCGATGGCGCCGCGATGTCTCTCGAGAGTGACGACCCCGAACAGCCATCAGCGCTGGTGGTCTCCTACTCGAACGTGCAGGGCGGCCAGCCTGGCGTATACACAGGCGAAAACGCACAACTCGATTGGCTGGCCGCTAACATCGACACCGATCCCGCCTTTGCGCGGGCGGGTCAGTGGCA
>CAZJTF010000503.1:0-4145 GCA_964548565.1 uncultured Planctomycetales bacterium
CTCCTACTGCCAGAACTGGGTCACGAGCCAGGCGCTGCGGGATGATGCGGCCGTCGCCATGCCGCGGTTCGGGGAAGCGGATGACCTGGTGGGGCTGGCGGTCGAGGAACGCGTGCCGGTGATGGTCAGCACCTACAACGAGCCTCTGATCACGGCGGACTGGGCCGTCGAGGTCTTTAAACGAGCCCGCGCGCACGGCATCGTGTGCGGCTTCGTCTCGAACGGCAACGCCACGCCCGAGGTGCTGGAGTTCATCCGGCCCTACGTGGACCTGTACAAGGTTGATCTCAAGAGCTTCAACGACCGCGATTACCGCAGCCTGGGCTGCACCCTGCAGAACGTGCTCGAGTCGATCGTGCGGCTCAAGGAGCTGGGCTTCTGGGTCGAGATCGTGACGCTGATCGTCCCCGGCTTCAACGACGGCGCCGAAGAACTGACGGCGATGGCGAAGTTCCTTGCAGGCGTTTCGCCGGATATCCCCTGGCACATGACTGCCTTCCACCCGGACTACAAAATGACGGATCCGCCGCGCACGCCTGCGCGGACGCTGCTGCGGGCGTACGACATCGGGCGGGAGGCGGGCCTGCGGTTCTGCTATCCCGGGAACCTCGCGGGCGGAGTCGGTGACCGTGAACACACGTTCTGCCCGGCCTGCAACGAGATGCTGATCCGGCGCCGCGGCTTCTACGTCCTCGAGAACCGGATGAGCGGCTCCAACTGCCCAAACTGCTCCGCGACGATCCCCGGTGTCTGGGAGGAGAATCCGCCCCGACGGAGCACCGGCACGGGCATCCCCATACCCGTCGCACTCTGACCGGTCCACGGCGAACCACTGCCGTGCGCAGCCGGTTGAAACGATCCAGCGCGAGGCGCATGATGCCGGGCGCGGCCGGGCCTTCTGCATTTGGGTTGTGGGCACCGTGGCCGGGAGGTTCCCATGGCAGCCGAGAAGAAGGTGCGTCGCACACGCAAGAAGGGACCGGCGGGGCCGGTCGGCCTGAAGCCCGGGCAGGTGAAAGGCGACCCGCCGGAGGGCGTCCGGAAGCTCTGCGAGGACATCCAAAGTGACGGCGGAGCCGTGCTGTCGGCGTACCGCGAGCCGCTCGGGGGACGCTGGGTGATCCTGGCGGTGCTTCCGATCGAGAAAGTCGAGCCGACGCCGTACCAGCGTGGACTGTCGGATGCACACGTGAAGCGGCTGGCTGACGTCATCGGGCGGTGCGGGCTGTTCCTCGATCCTGTCATTGCGGTACGTGTTGAAGACGGAAAATACCAGAGCCCCAACGGGTTTCACCGGCTCAGCGCGATGAAGGCGCAGGGGGCGCAGTCCATCACGGCGCTCGTGGTCACCGAGCCGCACGTGGCGCGGCTCATTCTGGCGCTCAACTGCGAAAAAGCCCACAACCTACGTGAGAAGTGCTCGGAGGTCATCCGCCTGGCCCGGCACCTGGCCGAGCTGCCCGGGAAGGAGTCGGATTTCGAGTTGGAGTTCGAAGAGGCAGCCTTCCTGACGCTCGGGCTGTGTTACGAGCAGAACGGGCGTTTCGCGGGCGGAGCCTATCACCCACTGCTCAAACGCGTGGATGCCTTTCTGGATCGACCGTTGCCGAAGGGATCGAGACGCGCGCGGACTATGCACGTCGGCTGATCGAAATCGATACCCGCGTGAGCGAGATCGTGAAAGAGCTCAAGAGCCGCGGACTCGAAAGCCCGTACCTGCGCAACTTCGTTGTCGCGCGAATCAATCCCGTGCGGTTCCTGCGTGGCAAGACGATGCCGCTCGACGATGCCCTGGAGAAAATGGAGGCGTCGGCGCAGAAGTTCGATGCCGCCAGGATCAAGGTCGGAGACCTGGCCCGCAGCGGTGGGGGTGCCGGTACGCCGGAGGAATAACCGACCGCGATTTCGTGGCTCGCGAGATCAATATGCGCCGCGGGCGCGGCAGACGGCCGGAATGGTCTTGAGCAGGTACTTCACGTCTTCGAAGATCGAATAGTCGGTGATGTACATCAGCTCGAGCTTAATGCGCTCGTCGAGAGAGAGTTCGCCGCGGCCGCTCACCTGCATCGGCCCCGTGATGCCCGGCTTGATGCTGAGGCGCTTGCGGTGCCAGAGCTGATAGTGCTGCACCACCTGCAGCTCCTCCGGGCGCGGGCCCACCATGCTCATGTCGCCCTTCAGGACGTTCACCAGCTGCGGCAGTTCGTCGAGGCTGGTGCGGCGCAGAACCCGACCCACGCGCGTGATCCGCGGGTCATCGGGGATTTTGAACATCGGCTCGGAGAGCTCCTCGATCCGCACCAGTTCGCCCAGGCGCTCCTCGGCGTCGGGCACCATCGAGCGGAACTTGTACATGCGGAAGGGCTTGCCGTTCTCGCCCACGCGCGTCTGGGCGAAGAAGATTCCGCCGTCGCCGCGCGAATCGAGCCAGATCGCGATGGCGATGATCAGGAACAGCGGCGCCGCCAGAACCAGGCAGAACGACGCGACCGCCAGGTCGAAGCAGCGCTTCACAATGCTCTGGTAGCCGGTGATGACCGGGTCGCGCAGCCCGATCAGCGGGATATCATCGATCGCCGAGAGGGTCGCGCGGATCATGATGACGTCAAAGAGATCAGGCACCACCCTTAGGCGGATGTTCTCACTCTGGCAGCGGTGCGCGATGTTGAGGATCTCCTGGTGGTGGTGGCCGGGAAGGGCGATGATCACCTCTTCGACCTGCATCCGCCGGATGATCCGCTCGAGGTCATCAAGTGTGCCGCGGTGCTCGCGCTCCGGGCGGCGGGGCGGTTTTTCGGTCACGTACCCGACGAATCGATAACCCAGGGCGTGGTTCTGCTTGAACGAGCTCGCCAGTCGCCGCGCGGTCGCGCCGTCTCCGATCAGCAGCACCCGCCGAACGCTGATCCCGCGCCGATGCATTGCCCGCTGGACGCTGTGCTTGACGGCCCGTGAGAGCGCCAGCAGCGCCGAACCGATCCCGGCATACAGGAGCAGCAGGAAACGAGGGTATTTGAAGACCGCCTCGAACGGGCGCGCGAAGTAGACGACGGTCGTGAAGAACGCAATGGTCAGCGCGAGGCACGCGATCAGGTTGACGATCTCGTGGAAGACGCGCCGCTTGTACGTGTAAGTCTCGAGGGCGCTGCCGACGGCCAGCCAGATGATGCCCACCACACCAAAGGTGTACGCCACCACCTGCAGCGAGATCGGTTCGGTCGGGATTCCGAGGTCCAGGCCCTCCTTGATGGCGTACGCCAGCGTGAGCGCAAGCCAGTTGAGCCCGACATCGAGGGTGCGATGCAGGATGCGCGAACTGACGTTTTCTCGGCGTATCCGGCGGACCATGCTGACCCGGGATTGAGAACAGTTCGCCGGCCACGGGCAGGACCGCGGCGCCCGCTCCGGCGAGCCGTCCGAACATTCTACCGAAACGAGGCCTGCGGGATCAATCCGCGGGGGGTTCTGGAGGTGCGGGAGGCTGCGACGGGCGGGCCACCAGCGGGGCGACCACGACGGCGTCTCCGGAGGCGCTGCAGCGGCCGGCGGCGGTCCGCTCGGTATGGACGTTCAACAGGGCATTGGCTCCCCGCTCGGCACCGGCGGCCTTGAGAGCGGTCATCGCCTCATCCGGCGAGCGGTAACCCTCGACGAATACCGCTTCCACCTGCCGCACGATCCGGAAGCCCGCGAGGCGCGCGCCGGTCGAGGTCGCCACGATCGCGAGGGCCTGCTCCCGGCGCCGGCGATCCAGTTCGGCGTGGTCCACGTTGTATTTCTGCAGGCTGGGGTGGATTGTCGGGGTGCGGCTCCGCCGGATCGCCCGCCCGACGCCCTGCAGGAGCCGGCGCACGATCAGCAGGACGATCAGGGCGACGATCGCGTACAGAACGTATGGGAGGTACGTACGATATTCAGCGGGGACGGCGTCGACCACCTTCTGCGGATCGACTTCGACGGGGAGCGATGTCGGCATCTGAGCCATTGGGTACATGATGACCGTCAGGGGGGCGACTGTCCATGCCGTCGGGCTTACGATGAAGGGTTGGCGACCTCCTGGCCGCGATACGTGGTCCCGCGCCAGGTTACGGTGTGACGTCCCTTGAGCTTGAGCATCGCGTTGGCGAGCATGCCGATGCAGATGA
>CAZJTF010000504.1:0-4131 GCA_964548565.1 uncultured Planctomycetales bacterium
GGCGCCCACGGCCAGCGCCGGGGCCAACCAGACCGTCGAACAGGGGGTGTTGGTCACACTGAATGGCTCCGCGAGCTCGGACCCGGATGGCGACGCACTGACCTACGAATGGACGCAGACCGGGGGAACTGCGGTCACGCTGGCCGGCGGCAACACGGTCACTGCAACGTTCACTGCCCCCAGTGTTGCGGGCGCCCTGACGTTCCAGCTGACCGTCTCGGACGGCGAACTGCAGGACTCGTCTTCGGTGACCATCACCGTTCTGGAGGACGGGGAACAGCCTCCGGTTAACCAGGCTCCTGATGCGAATGCGGGACCGAACCAGACGGTCGATCACGGCGCGCTCGTGACGCTGAACGGCTCGGCGAGCTCCGATCCGGATGGTGACGCACTGACCTACCAGTGGATTCAGACTGGCGGCAGCCTCGTGACGTTGAACGGCCAGGGGACTGCCACGCCGACGTTTACCGCTCCCCTTGCGAACACGGTGCTGACGTTCCAACTTACCGTTTCGGACGGGCAGCTGCAGGATTCGGCCTCGGTCACGATCACTGTCCAGGGACAAGAGCCGCCGCCTCCAGACAATCGCGCACCGACCGCTGACGCCGGCGCCGACAAGACCGTTGCACACGGTGCATCGGTGACCCTCGACGGGACGGGCAGCTCCGATCCGGACGCAGGCACGACCCTGACCTATCAGTGGCTGCAGATCGAAGGCATCGGCGTGACGCTCACCGGCGCGAACACCGCGACGGCCACCTTCACCGCGCCGAACGGCGACGACACGCTGCGGTTCCAGCTCACTGTTTCGGACGGGCAGCTGCAGGACACCGACTTTATCACGATCACGGTCGGGGCCGGTGGGCCGGCGATCACCCCGCGGCTCTACGTGACGAACTACAACACGAACAGCGTGGTGCATTATGCCAACCCGGCAGACATCGCCTTCAATGGCGACGTGACCCCGAGCGGCACCCTCGTTGGTGGGCAGACGCTGCTCGATCGGCCTGCGGACGCGCTCGTCACCATCACGAATGCGCTGATCGTGACGAATGTCGGCAGCAGCCGTCTGACCCGGTACGACAACGCCTCGAGCACGAACGGCGATCTCGCGCCCGGCGCGTTCGTGGACCCGGATGACCTGCTGTTGAACCCGGTCTCGCTGGCAGTCAACGCGGGGCAGGACCTCGTCTTCGTATGCAACATCATCGATGGCGCCCCAAAGGACATCGCCGTGTACGATACGGCCACGCTGACGCCGGTCCGGTCAATCACCAGTGATGCTTTCCGGCTGCCGAGCGGGATCAACTTCGGACCGAACGATGACCTGTACGTCGCGAACAGCGGCAATAACCGGGTGCTGGTGTATGCAAATGCGAGCGCCAACACCTTCACCGGCGAACTCGCCCCGACGCGGACCATCACGAGCCCCGGTAAATTCACGGATGTCTTCGACGTCTTCGTGGATGGCACCGGCATTCTGTACGTGGTCAACCAGTCCGGAACGGTGAATATTTTCAACACCCCGGCAGGCCTGACCGGCGATGCGACGCCCGACGCGACGCTGACCGTGCCCGGCGCCGAGTTGCTGACGGCGATTGTCGTCGACGAGAACGGCATCGGGTATATCGTGGACAATGAGGCGAATGCCGTCTACATCTACAACAACGTGAGCACGCGGAACGGATCAGTGGCCCCGGATCGTACGATCAAGGGCCCGAACACACAGCTCACCAATCCGATCCGGGCGTTCCTGGTCGAGTGAGCACCACCCGACTGCCAGGACTTGAGTAACACGCGGCGGCCAGCGGTTGCGAAAGCGATCGAGGGCCGCCGCTTTCTTGTGGGAACCCGGCCCGTCAGCACATTCCTGCCTGCGGAGGGCACACCCCCCGGCGGTGCTTACGGCCCACGACGGTGTTCGAGAGAATCAGAGAATCCACGAACGAGGCGGGCGACTGCAGTCCTCTACGAAACCGCAGTCGCCCGTCCGCTTTATCGCCGGATTTGCCGGCGAAGCACACCCACCGTTAACGACGTCGTCGCTGACGCAGCTTCAGGCCGGTCAGGCCGAACATACCCGCAACCAGGGTGAGCGTAGCGCCGCTGCCACACACACCTGCCCCACAGAGCAGCGGTTGCGTCGGGCAGCCGTTGTTGCAGGCGTCACCCGCCTCATCCGGGCACTGGTCGTTGCAGTCGAGCACCCCATCGCCGTCGGAGTCGGTCTCCGCAACGCCGCAGCCGCACACACCGGCCGCGGTCTTGTTCGGATCACTGGCACACGCGTCGACGCAGTCAGGCGTCCCGTCGCCATCTGTGTCCGTATCCGGCACGCCGCAGCCGCACTGGCCGGCCGCAGTCTTGTTCGGGTCCGCGGGGCAACCGTCCACGCAGTTCGCGGTGCCGTCGCCATCCGCATCCACGTCCGTGGTGCCGCATCCGCAGATACCGGCTGCGGTCTTGTTCGGATCGCTCGGGCAGGCGTCCGCGCAATCAGCTGTCCCATCGCCATCCGTGTCCGTGTCCGGCACGCCGCAGCCGCACTGGCCTGGGAGTGCCTTGTTCGGATCGGCCGGGCAGGCGTCGTCGCAGTCCAGCGTCCCATCCGAATCGGCGTCGGCGGTCGGATGCAGCTGCAGACACGAGCAGCCGTTCGCATCGATCACCGCGCCAGCCGGCGTGGTGGGGCACAGGTCCGCGCAGTCGATGACACCGTCCGCGTCGTCATCGGGCGGAGCGATCAACTCCGGATCGATATCGACGTTCCCGGCGAACTTCGTGGCCAGCGCTCCGAAGTAGTTGGATTCGGCCTTGATGGTGTGATCGGCATCGCCGGCCACATTGTTGATGCCAGTGGTGGTCACGCCGGAAAAGTCGTTGAAGTCCGCGACGACCCAGGAGGTGTCGAGGATCTTCTCGACTTCCAAGCCGGTGGCAACGCCGCCGATACAGTTGTGCTGCACGGAGACTTCAGCCCCGCTGTTGATGCCGTCGGTGGAGTCGTCGAAATCAATGCCGACCTTGGCAGCGCTGCCCAGGATCTTGTTGAGTGCGATGTTGACCTGGCAGCCCCAGACCTCACCACCGATCCAGAGCCCTGTATCGGTGAACTCGGTGATCCGGTTCCTCAGGACCTCGAAACGGGCGCCGCCTTCGATGCTGTAGCCCGAATCGTAGTAGATGCCGAAGAGCCCACCCGTCAGCTGGTTGCCGGCCAGACGGACGTCTGCTCCGTCCGCAGAATCGTCGTCGAGGTAGATCCCGCTGTGCGCGAATCCGCTGACCTGGTTGCGGAGCAGCTCGAATGTGGCACCGTAATCCGCGGCGTACAGGCAGTAGATCCCATAGTGGTAGTTGCCGCCGGGTACACCGGTCACGATGTTGTCAGCGACCAGCTCGTAGCTGCCGTCCGTGGATCCCTCGACGTAGATCCCGGCGGCCTCGTTGGGCCCCTCAGCATCCGGGTCGGTGATTCCGCTCACCGTGTTGCCCAGGACCTGGTTGGCGGAGCCATAATCGGTGTAGTCGTTGTAATAAATGCCGTACTGGCTGGCGGTCCCCCCGGTCTTGGCGGTCAGATTGTTGTTCTGGACGAAGAGGCTGCTGCCATCGTCGAGGCCCTCGACGTAGAAGCCGTAGTCGGTGAAGCCAGTGACGGTGTTGTTCGCGGCCACCACGGTGGAGCCGTAGTCGATCGTACTGTAGAAGTAGATACCATACTCCGCACCAGGCTCGGCCGCGGTAAAGGTGTTGCCCGTCAGAGTCAGCTCGGAACCATCATAGGCAGGATCATCGAAGTAGCAGCCGTATTCGGTGAAGCCTGTGAATGTGTTCCCGGTCATGACCGCCGTGGCGCCGTCCGCGACGCCATCGTTGCTGTAGAAGCCGTATTCGGCCATGCCTGTATGGGCCGTGAAGGTGTTGTTGGCGAGCGTGAGTGAGGCGCCGTCGTACACCTCGTCGTTGTAGAATCCGTACGTCGACGTGTCGTTGCCGAAACCGCTGATCTGGTTGGCCGTGAAGCTGGCAGAACTGCCGTCGTACACCTCGTCGCAGTAAATTCCGTAGTCGCCACCGTCCTCCTGGGCGGTTACCACGTTATTGGAGGCGGTCACCGTGCTTCCCGAG
>CAZJTF010000505.1:0-4125 GCA_964548565.1 uncultured Planctomycetales bacterium
CTCTGGCATCACTACGGCCGCCCGGATGCGTTCTTCGCCGCCCAGGCAGGCTGGAAGCCGACGCCGGTGGAAGATCCCGTCTTCCGCCTGCTCACTTTCAAGCCCGTCCTTCAGCCCGCGTTCCGCCCGATCAAGTACCTCCTCCGTGGCCCGTTTCGCGCGATTGGCGGCAACTGGAGTGATCTCCGCGCTTTGCTCCAGCCCGACACCTGGAACCCGTTCTTCAACGTTGCCCTGGTCGTCATCGGCATCATCGGCTTCGTTCGCCCGGGAAGGATCCCGCGTCTGGCGTTCCTTCTGCCTGTGCTCGTCTTCCTCGAGGCTTACCTGGCGGATCCGTTCCGCGCTGGTCGCCTCGTCGGAATCGCCCGCTATCAGCTCATCGCGATCTCCTCATTCGTGCTGCTCGCCCATGCGCTGCGGAACCTCCGGGTCCTGCGATGGACCCTTGTGGTCGCTGGCCTGTTCCTGCAGATGTTCTATATCCGTGGCTTCGCCGACTGGATTCTCGTCGGTTGATCGGCTTTTGTGATCCTCCGTCCTGCCGTAAACTGCCCATTCCGGCCGCACCGGGTCGCGGCGTTGCGTCGCATCCGGCAGGGGGCCGCCATGCGGAATGGAGTTCGCTTTGAACGTCGATCTCAAGAGCCGCCTCTCGGGCAAATTCATCGTCTTCGACGGTCCGGACGGTTCCGGCAAGGGGACCCAGATCCAACTCCTCTGTGACTGCCTCGCCAAGGCCGGTCTCGAGGTGGTACGGGCCCGGGATCCCGGCGGCACGGTCATTGGCGACCGGATCCGATCCGTGCTGCTCGATTTCGACCTCTCGACCATGGATGTCCGCTGCGAGACCTTCCTGTTCATGGCCTCGCGGGCTCAGCTCGTCAGCGAAGTGATCGCGCCCGCCCTGCGCGCCGGCAAGGTCGTCGTGTGCGACCGCTTTATTTGTGCGACCTGCGCCTACCAGGCGGCCGCCGGCTACGATCCGCTCAAAGTCCTCGAACTCGGCCGGTTCGCGGTGGGGGAGACCTGGCCCCATCTCACGGTCATCATCGACGTCCCCGCTGAGGAGGGTTTCCGCCGTACCGGGCGCAAGCCGCACCACGCCGGCCGCAACCGTAAGACGCAGGACGTCGGCCAGGGCTCGCTGCTCCAGGATATCCAGGTCGACGCCATGGAGGCCCGCCCGCTCGAATTCCACCGCAAGGTACGCAAGCTCTTTCTATCGCTGCCCGCGGGGTATCCCGGGCGCGTCGAGATCGTCGACGGCATGGGATCCACCGCCGAGGTGCATGCCCGCGTGATGGAGGTCCTCCAGCGTGTCAATGGCTGACGTCCAGCACCAGGATCGCGCCCACCGCACACTGCAGCGGGCGCTCGCCAGTGCGCGTGTGCCGCACGCGTATCTCTTCGCGGGCCCCGAGGGCGTCGGACGCGAGATGATGGCCCTCGGCCTTGCGCAGCTCATGCTCTGCGCCGCGCCGGTGCATCGACCCGCGTGGTGGCGAGAACCGGCCGAACCCTCCGGCTCCGCCCCCGGGCAGATGGAGGGCGCCGACGCCTGCGGCGAGTGCCAGGAGTGCCGCCTCGTGCTTGCCGGCACGCACCCTGACCTGGCTGTCATCTACCGCCAGCTGAATCGCCAGCATCCCGACGCCACGATCCGAAAGCAGAAAGCCCTGTTCCTCGGCGTCGATGTGATCCGTCACTTCCTCGTGGACCGCGCCGGTACGCGTCCCCTCCGCGGGCGCGCCAAGGTCTTCGTGGTCCGCGAGGCGGAGCGGATGAACGAGTCCGCCCAGAACAGCCTCCTGAAGACGCTGGAGGAGCCGCCGAAAGACACGATTTTGATCCTGATCACGACCGCGCTCGACCGCATGCTGCCGACGACGCGTTCGCGATGCCAACTCGTGCAGTTTCGGCCGCTGCCGCCGGACTTCATCGCGCAGAAGCTCGCGGAACTCCGCCCCGACGCCGCCGCCCCCGAGCGTGCCTATGTCGCCGCCCATGCAGGAGGCAGCCTCGGCGGCGCCGCCCGGCAGCTGGACGACGGCCTCTTTGCCATCAAGCAGGCGTGGGGGACCCGCCTCGCCCAGCTCGCCGCCGGCGGGGGACCCGCTCCGCACACACTCGCCAAGCCGTTCCTCGAGGACGGCCAGCAGCTCGGCAAGGCCGTCGCGGCCCGTGATCCCGACGTCTCGGACACGGATGCGACCCGCGCCGGTCTCCAGTCACTCATGTCCGTCCTGGGCGACTTTTGCGCCGACGCCCTCCGTCGCCAGTCGGGCGCGTCCCTCCCGGCGATCAACGCCGATCAGCCCGATGTCGTCATGCGCCTTGCCGCCTGGTCCTCCGAAACGCTCACGCGCGCGCTCCAGACCCTCACCGCCGCGGAAACCAGCCTCACCCGCAACGCCAACATGGATCTCACCCTCGAATCCCTCTTCATTTCCCTGTCCTCCCATCGCCGCCTCGTGATCCCAACATAACGACTGCGGTGTCAGCCCGCTCAGGCCCGCGTGTCTGTTCGCGCGCTCGCCCCAGCGCGGGCAGCAGGATCGAGACGAGCAGCGCCATGATCGCCACGACGACCAGCATCTCGATCAACGTGAAGGCTGACGAGCCATCGCGTCGCGACGTGCTGCGCGGAGGAGGGCGAGAAGTGCCTGATTCTGTTCCTGCGGGTCCGGCTCGGCATGAACCAGGCCATACCAGTGCCTGTTCCGCGGACACTCCATGCGGGCGACCGGGATCGTTGGCTGCCGCCGCGGGACCGGCTGAGAAGTGACTTCAGCATCTCTACACTTAATGATCAAGCACGCCATTGCAGCCCATTTCGGCGGAAGAATGGGCCGCCCCCTATTGCTCGACATTGGCCGCATGTTCTGCCGCACCCGGTCTTGGGACGCAACGCACTGAGACGCGATTCGTGAGGTTGAGAGCCCTACGCAGGGCTGGCGGGATTTCATCGCCGCACAGCCGACCTGCTGCTCCCACGCCGCAGGTCACCCGACTGGCCAGCTCTGGAGGAGCCTCCGCAGCGGCCCTGACGGGGGTACAATTCCCGATTGAGGTCGGAGACCTGACGCCGATGAAGATTCCCTGGCCTGAGGGCCTCGTCGCTGCCGTTCGCCACGTGAAGCTGTTCTTCGGCTGGTTCAGCGCCCACAGCGTCGCCGGCATCCCCGCCGACTGGATCGGCCGGTTCGTACTGCTGGGCCTCGTCTACTTCGTCCTGACGCGCGGCATCCGGCGCCGGTATGCCGCCGCTCTCTGCATGGCGGTCCTCGTGGGCAGCGAACTCCTCGAGCTGATCTGGTACCGCTCACTCACCATCCACAACCCGGACTCAGGCGACGTGGCCGACGTACTGACGGGCGTGGCCGGGATCGCTGCCGCGGAGGCGAGCCTGCGCCTCTGGAACCGGCGCCGTGCATCCCTCGCCGGGCGATCAGCCTGACCCGGCACGCACCGGCCCGTCCGCGCGGGGCGCGGGCAGCGGGCAGGGTGCGACGACACCTCGCAGCCCCAGCGTAGGCCGGACTTGAACACCCGCCGCTGCCGCACGACACTGACCGCATGCCCATCATGCCCGTTCTGATCCTCTGGCTCGCCGCAGCAAGGCCATCTGCGCCGGTCGAGTGGCTGCATGAAAACGAGCCGATCTGGGGCATCCGCAACCATCTCCAGTTTGCCATCCCGCCCGCGTCCCCCGGCCCGCGCGGCCTGATCCGAATCCTCTACCCGACGCTGCCCGACGGCCGCTGCGAACTGGTCAACTTCATTGCGATCGAGCCGATCGTCGCCGGACCCACGTGGCCGTCAACGCCCGCTATGTGTACTGGCGGTCGCGCCGGCCGATCCCCGGCGGGATTTCATTCGAAAACGTCGAAATGCGCGAACGCTTCCAGCCCGGTCAGCAGGTTATCTTCGGTGTGACCCGCAAAACTCCCCGCGACCTCGGCGTCGCCCCCGCTTCCGCCCCAACCCGCCCCCGCGATTGAGGCCTGCCGGCAGGTCGGCTCCGCTTACGAGCCGCGCGGATCGCGCGGGAATCTCGCTTCGCCGGGAATGACTCAGTTCAGCGTCTCGCCGGCACGTGATCCCGGTCGTGCGATCGGCGAA
>CAZJTF010000506.1:0-4124 GCA_964548565.1 uncultured Planctomycetales bacterium
CCTCACGATCGCCATCTCAATCTCCTTGCGCAGGACCGCATCACGTTCGAACACCGCGGCTCGCGCGGAGCTTCATGAGATGCTCCCCGGCCGCGAACAGATACCGCTTTGACGAGTTCACCTATCAAGCCTCGACGGCGAATGTCGGCTTCCGCGTCTTCCATTTCCCACGCGTGAAGTCCGGGCACTCGACCGGTATCCCGCCTTTCGCGATCGACTGCTCGGAGAGCGGGATGATCACGCTCATGCCCACTGAGTCGTACACGTCGATCGGCGTCTGTGTACGATTGCGGACCGCCTGGACGAACTCGCGCAGCTCGATGACGTCGGTGCCGCCGTGGCCGAGTTGAGCAAGCTTCGGATCGGCACTCAGCGACTTCCACCAGGCGTGGTCGAACCGGGCCTGGTACGGTGCGAACGGCTCCCACTGGTGATACTGGGGGCTGCGGCCGAGCAGGTACACCTCGGACGGCTCTTCGCGATACACGCCCAGCGTGCCCTGAACCATCCAGCGGTTGTCATACGGGCGCGGAAGCTGCATGTCATAGTTGACGACAATCGACCGGCCCCGGTGCGTGCGGATGACGCTGGTCACGATGTCCCCCTGGGCATACTTGCGCTTCGCCCGCGGGTCGTCCGGCCCGAATTTGCGTGCGAACATCGCGTTGATGCCGCGGGAATCGGTGGCGGTCGACGTCAGCGTGGCGTACGCGTCGCCGCAGTTGATGTCCATCCAGCTCAGCACGGGGCCGAGCGAGTGCGTCGGGTACTGGTCGCGGTTGTATTCGATGAGGAACCGGGCCGGCCAGCGCGGGTTGCCGTCCTTGTCCCAGAACCAGTGGTCGATGCAGTCGTGCGAGTGAGCGCAGTGGCAGTGGACCATCTCGCCGAGCAGACCCTTGCGAATCATGTTCAGGACGGCAAGGTTATCGCGGCGAAAGCTCCAGTTTTCGAGCATCATGCAGGGAACGCCGGTCTTTTCGTGCGTGTCGACGAGCTCCCAGCACTCCTGCATCGTCAGCGCGCACGGGACCTCGATCGCGGCGTACTTGCCGGCCTTCATGGCGTCGACCCCCATGCGGGCGTGCCAGTCCCACGGCGTGGCGATCAGCACGGCGTCGATGTCGTCGCGCTGCAGCAGTTTGCGGTAGGCCTCCTCATTGTCGCCGTATCCCTCCGGTCTTTTGCGGCCGGATCGCTCGACCTGGTCCTGGGCGAGCTTCAGCGCGTCGGGATTGACATCGCAGACCGCCGGCACCTCGACTCCTTGCATCGCAAGGAGGATTCCCATCAGACCGCGCCCGCGTCCACCGGGGCCGAGCACGCCGACGCGCACGGTGGGTTGCGGCGCTTCGCCCGCCCCGGTCACGTGCGGAGCGAGCACCGCACCGATCCCGGCAGCGGCAGTCGCCTTGAGAAGATCCCGTCGAGCGATGGCGGATATCATGTCGTCTCCTCAGAGCTCGCGCGAGCCAGCATGTGACGCAATGAGAAGCAACAACACGGTATAAGAAAGGGGTAAGGGGGGCAACTCAGCGCGGTCGGTTCACCCGAAGCAGAGCACGCCGCAAGACACCGCACTCACGGATCGAAACATCGATCCGGGCGGCCTGTCCTGCAAAGTCACTGTCGTAGGTACAGCAGATGATTCCTGCGTGCTCCAGACCGTCGTTATGCAGCCGGATGAAGTGCCTGCGGTTCAACGTCAACAGGCAGCGACCCTGAAGGCGGGCGTACTCAAGGACCTCCTCGTCCGGCCAGGACTGCTCCGCACGGCCGGTCTCCACGACCGACAGAACGTCATGCCCGAGCGCCCGGAGCGCGACGACCACCTGCTGCGGAAAGTTCTCGTCAGCGTATAGCCGCGCCACCTCAGGCCGCCTCGTTCTCACGGATCTGGCGATCGATCTCATCACGATGCGTGAGGACATACGCCCACGCGTTCGCGAGATCAGCTGCCCGGAGCGTGGGATAGGCCTCGAGCAGGCGGGCCTCAGAGGTGCCCAACCTCCGTGCCTGCTCAAGCACCCACACCGGAATGCGTGTGCGCACGATGCAAGGCTCGCCGCCGCAGACACCCGGCGTCGTCTCGATGCCAGGGTAGGCCTCCCCCACGTCCTGCACCAGACTCTGGAGCAGCACGGCCTTCTCGGCACGACTCATCCCAGCCAGGATCTTCTTTGCGTCCTCTAGCTTGCTCATGTCTGGCTCTCAGGCTGCCGCGCATCCGGCAACGCCAACATTATAACCTGTCTTGGTGCCGGGGTGGGGTCCTCCGGGCGGGCCGGTCAGCGCGAACCCAGGCACATCGTCCCCAGGGTGCGGAGGAGGATGATGACGTCGAGTTCGATGGACATGTGCTTGAGATACCACAGGTCGAGCTGGAGCTTGCGGCGGGCGTCATCCACGCTGGCGCCGTAGCGGTAGTTGATCTGGGCCCAGCCCGTGAGCCCGGGCTTGATCAGGTGGCGCTCCTGGTAGAAGCGGATCTTGCCGGCGAGTTCCTCCACGAATTCCGGGCGTTCCGGCCGGGGCCCCACGATCGACATCTGGCCCAGCAGGATGTTCCAGAGCTGCGGCAGTTCATCAAGGCGCGTCCTGCGGAGGTACCTGCCGATGCGGGTCACGCGCGGATCGTTCTGCGCGGCCCAGACGTGCCCCCCCGCCTCGGCCTGCTGGGTCATGGTCCGGAATTTGTGCAGGCGGAACGAGCACCCGTTCAGACCCACCCGCTCCTGGTGGTAGAAGACGGGGCCCGCAGAGTCGAGGCGAATCAGCAGCGCGATCAGGGGCCAGAACGGCAGAGTCAGCGCGAGCCCGAAGATCGATCCGAGCAGGTCGAACGCGCGCTTCATGATGAGCTGCGCCTCACGGTAGTGCTTGAGATCGGCGAACAGGAACCAGTTCGGCTCGAGATGGGCGATCGGCACTTCGCTCATGACCTGCTCGTAGAACGTCGCGTAATTGGTCACACGGCAACCGAGCTTCAGGCACGACAGCGCCTTCTCGAGCACCCGCGTGTTGCGGCTCGCGAGCGGCCCCACCACGATCTCACGGACATCATTCTCGACGCAGATCCGCTCCAGGTCGTCGACTGTCCCGAGCACGCGGTGGCCGTCGGTTTCGCGCATGACGTCGAAAGCGTCCGTGGACACGTAGCCCACGAGCTGATAGCGGCGCGACAATCCCTCGCCGGGCGTGGCTGGCGAAACCCAGCTGCGACGATCGGTGCCGACGATGACAAACTTGCGGCTATACCCGCGAACGGCCCAGCCGACGAGCAGGCGTGCGGGGGTGGACGTGCAAAGATAAACCGCGATGGCGAGCACCAGTACGGCCCGGCTCTGGACGGAATGCTGCGCGAACAAGTGGATCGTGACGGCCGGCAGCACCAGCGTAGCGGCAGCGGTGAGAAGCGATCGTGCAACGATGCGCGACCCCCGCAGGAGTGTTTGCTGCTCGTACAGCCCGAACACCAGGCCGGCGAGCAACAACGAGGCACACTGCAGCACGCAACTCGAAACAAATCCGATCTGCATCCATCCGCCATCGGGCCGCCAGACAAAACGGCTGTACCCGAGATAGACGCCGACCACCATCAGAAGGGCGTCGAACGCGCTCCAGGCAAGCCATGGCGCTTCAAGCAGGGTGTTTCCAACCGTGGCAACCCAGGTCTGCCTCGGCACAACGGGCGAGGGTTTCAGCAGGACGAGATGTGGACGCGGCGCGCCGTGTGCCGTGCGGTCACTGGGCCGAAACCGCGCGGGGCCGATAACTGCGCCTGCCTTGGTGATGTCGAACTGCACGACAAGTCCTCACTGCGCACCCGTGGTATCGGTCCTGCGAGGGTGCCGGCTGAGTTATGTGAATAACTCCACCGCACCCCAAAACTGCCGATAAATCAGATGAGACGCACGGTTCCTGTCTTCATGAGGCGGGCCGGCGTCCGGCCGGGTACCAGAGGACGAGATGGAGCGGCCAATTCGACCAGAGACGTACCGGTACACCATCTGGGTTGCCGTGTTCATCGCTGCGATCGCCGGCTGCTCGTCAAACGAGGCGCCGCTCGCCTACAGCGGAGTGACTCTGCCGGAATCCTACAACGGCCTTGGCGCCAGGAACCT
>CAZJTF010000507.1:0-4101 GCA_964548565.1 uncultured Planctomycetales bacterium
CCCGCCATGGACCGGATGCTGGCTGCCATCCCTGCCGACAACCTCTATCGCCCGGTGCTGGAGGCCGCACGGCACCTGGTCATGACGCTCGACGCCTGCCCGACGGAGGACACCACCCATGGCTGATACCGTCTTCAATCTGATCCTGTTCGCCGTCCTGCCGTATGTCGCGCTGGCACTGTTCTTTCTCGTCTCGATCCAGCGCTACCTGGCCGGACCGTTCACGTACTCGTCGCTGTCATCACAGTTCCTCGAAAATCGCGAGCATTTCTGGGGAATGGTGCCGTTCCACTACGGCATCATCACGGTGCTCACCGGCCACCTGGTCGCGTTCCTGATTCCCGGCCAGATCCTGTGGTGGAACAGCGCGCCGCTTCGCCTGTACCTGCTCGAGATCACCGGCCTGGCCTTCGCGATCCTCGCGGTGGTCGGTCTTCTGGCGGCTGCATGGAGACGCCTGTCGCAACGCCGCATTCGCATCGTCACCAGCCCCACGGACTGGGTGCTGCTGGCGATCCTGCTGTTCCAGATCGGAACCGGTCTCGAAGTCGCGGTGAAACACCGCTGGGGCTCCTCCTGGTTTGCGGCCGTCCTGTCGCCGTACCTGTGGTCACTGTTGAAAGCTGCCCCCGACACCGCTGCGGTCTCGCAGCTTCCGATTGCCGTCAAGTTGCACTTCCTGGGCGCGTGCGTGCTGATCGGCTTCCTGCCGTTCACGCGGCTCGTGCACGTACTCGTCGCGCCGCTGCCGTACCTCTGGCGACGCCCGCAGGTCGTGCGCTGGTGGCGGGCAAGGCCGGGCATGGAACAGGGCTGAGATGCTGACACGAGGGACGAATCCGTGAAGTCGTGCATCATCACGCTGGGGCTGCTTGTGGCGGCCGTGCTCAGCGCGGCGGCGCTCGTACCCGAATTCAGCGCGGCGCGCCTGCCGGGCAACGACCAGGGCTACGAGCCGCAGCAGCCCATCGCGTTCTCGCACCGTCTGCACGCGGGTGAGCTGCAGATCGACTGTCAGTACTGCCACAGCGGTTCCGACAAGAGCCGGCACGCCGGGATACCCGCCGCGCAGACCTGCATGAACTGCCACAAGTTTGTCACCGCGCCGTTCGGGGCCGTCCGCGCCGAGGATGAACTGGCCGCGCAGGAGGGACGATCGCCGCGCCGGATCGTCTCACCCGAAATCCGCAAGATCTATGACGCGCTGGCTCTCGACGACAACCTGCAGCCCGATCCCAGGCGAACCCCGCAGCCCGTCGCCTGGGCGAAGGTGCACAACCTGCCCGATTTCGTCTATTTCGACCACCGCGCCCACGTGCAGGTGGGCGTGGCATGCCAGCAGTGCCACGGGCCCGTCGAAACGATGGAACGCGTTCGGCAGGTGGAGACGTTGAGCATGGGTTGGTGCGTGAACTGCCATCGCCAGGCCGGTGCGAGCGGCGTCAATGGCGTGTCCGTCCAACCTTCGACCGATTGTGCGGCCTGTCATTACTGAGCGGGAGTGCGTGATGGAATCCGGGCCTGAGAAACACGACCACCACGCCGAGTCCGGCGGCGCGTTCGACCGGCGGGCGTTTTTGCAGCTCGCGGGCTTTACCCTCGCGGGCACCGGACTCGCCGGCTGCGAACGCGGGCCGGCGACCCGCGCCATTCCTTTCCTCGTCCAGCCGGAGGAGGTCGTGCCGGGGCGCGCGACGTGGTACGCCTCGACCTGCGGCGGGTGCAATGCCGGCTGCGGCGTACTCGTCAAGAATCGCGACGGTCGTCCGATCAAGATCGAGGGGAACCCCGACCATCCGGTCTCGCGCGGCGGCCTCTGCGCGATCGGCCAGGCTTACCTGCTCGGCCTCTACGATTCACAGCGACTCAGCGGTCCGCTCGCGGGCGGCAACCCGAGCGATTGGCCCGCCGTGGACGCGGCGATCACGAAGCAACTCGACGAGATCGCCACTCACGGAGGAACGGTCCGCCTGCTCACGGGAACAGTGAACAGCCCGACCACCCGTGCCGCGATCGAGCAATTTCTCGCGCGTTTTTCCGGCGCCCGCCACATCTCGTACGACGCGCTGTCCGTCTCTGCCATTCTCGATGCGCACGAGCGGACGCACGGTGCACGCGTTCTGCCGCGGTATCGTTTCGAGCGCGCGGACGTCATCGTCGCAATCGAGGCGGACTTCCTCGGCACGTGGATCTCGCCCGTCGAATACACCGCCGGTTACGTGGCCGGTCGACCGGTCCAGGGTGAGGGTGGGCCGCAGCCCGCGAAGTGCTCGCTGCACGTTCAGCTTGAGTCGCGACTCAGCCTCACCGGCGCCAAGGCGGATCGTCGCATCCGAATCCGTCCCGCCGACACCTCCGATGTACTCGCCGCGCTGGCCGCAGCCCTGGCGAAGCGTGCGGGCGTCGAACCAGCAGTTGAGCCACCCTCGATGTGCCCGCTCGCGCCGGACGTACTGAACGACGTCGTCGACGCGCTCTGGCAGGCGCGCGGTCGTGCGGTCGTCGTCTGCGGCGTGAACGAGCTGGAGCCGCAACTGCTCACGAATGCGGTCAACCATCTGCTCGATGCTTACGGGGCGACGATCGATGTGCAGCAAGCATCGTGGCAGGCGACAGGCAGCGATTCCGCCCTCCATGCACTCATTGACGAACTCCACGCTGGCAAGGTCGATGCCCTCATCGTCGCCGACGCGAACCCCGTCTACGACCTTCCCGATGGGGAGGCCCTTGGTGCGGCGATCCGGCGTGTGCCGCTCGTCGTGAGCCTCGCCGAGCGTGTGGATGAAACCGCGGAACTCGCCCACTTCGTCTGCCCGCAGCCGCACGCACTCGAGTCCTGGCGCGACGCCGAGCCGGTCGCCGGCGCGTATTGCGTGACGCAGCCGGTCATCCGGCCGCTGGGCAAAACGCGCACCCTGCTCGAAAGCCTTGCCGCGTGGAGCGGGCAGACGAAACCCGCGTCCGCGCGCGAACTGCTGCAGGCGCATTGGAAGTCAACCATCTTCCCGCGGCAGAGCCGCTACGGGTCATTCCAGGAATTCTGGGACCGTGCCGTCCACGACGGCTTCGTCGTTGCGGACTCCGGCGTCGCTCCGGCGGTTGTTCCGAACCGCAAGGCGAACATCGGAACGCACAAACGGCTCCCTGCTCCGCTCCCGCGTTCATCCGACTTCGAGCTCGTGCTTTACCCAAAGGTGTCCCTCCGCGACGGCCGCCACGCCCATAACCCCTGGCTCCAGGAACTCCCCGACCCGATCACCAAGATCGCATGGGACAACTACGCCTCCCTTTCTCCGGCGACCGCGAGACGCCTGCAGATCCGCGGGGGCGACGTGCTGCGGGTCACCGTGTCCGGAAAGCAGTCCCGCAGTCTCGAACTTCCTGCGCATATCCAGCCCGGGCAGCACGACGACGTGATCGCCATCGCTCTCGGCTATGGGCGCAAGGGCACGGAACGCTTCGCGGCGATTGGCCCGCAGTGGCTGGAAGGGCGCCCGACGGTCGGGCCGAACGGTCTCGTCGGCGTCAACGCCGCGCCGCTGCTGGCGTGGCACGATGGGCATGTGGCCTTTACGCGGACGGGCGTAACGATCGAGAAGACCGGGCGCACGCAGACGCTGGCCTCCACCCAGCAGTATCACGCGATCGAGGTCCCCGAACACCTCGCCCCCAAAGGCAAGACCGTTCGCGATGCGGCGCGCGAAGTTGCCTTCGTCCCGGGGGCGATCGCCACGACGCAGCCCGCGCATGCAGCGCACGCACATCCCTCCATGTGGGACGAGCACGCGCCCGGCAAGCACCGCTGGGGCATGGCCATTGACCTGGCCGCCTGCACCGGCTGCGGCGCCTGCGTGATCGGCTGCCAGGCTGAGAACAACATTCCCGTCGTCGGCAAGGACGAACTCGCCCGCGGACGCGAGATGCACTGGCTCCGCATCGACCGCTACTACGCGGGCGGCGACGAAGATCCTCACGTCCTGCACCAGCCAATGCTGTGCCAGCACTGCGCGAACGCCCCATGCGAGACGGTGTGCCCGGTCCTGGCGACCGTGCACAGCGCCGACGGCCTCAACCAGCAGGTCTACAACCGCTGCGTCGGCA
>CAZJTF010000508.1:0-4092 GCA_964548565.1 uncultured Planctomycetales bacterium
TGCCCCCCCGCCTGCACATGGCCATCGGGCTGATGCACCACGGCTTCGACTGGCCGGCCGGGCAGCTGGCCGTCGTCGGCCACCACGAGATCTTTCACCGGTACCAGCAGCGACGGCGCATCCGCAAGACCCATGCCGCCCGCCCGATCGAATCCTGGCTCGATCTCAACACCGGTGACTACGTCGTCCACGTGGTGCACGGCATCGCGCGGTTTGCCGGCATGCGGACGATCCGCAAGGGCGACTCCGCGAAAAGCGAAGAGTACCTCACGCTCGAGTTTGCCGAAGGCGCCACGATGCACGTGCCGGTCAGCCAGATCGACCTCGTGCAGAAGTACATCGGGGCGGGGGCGGCCGCGCCGCAGCTCAGTCGTCTGGGCGGCACGCGTTGGACAAAGACCAAGGAACGCGTCGAGGAGTCGATCGGCGACCTTGCCGCCGATCTCCTTCGAATCCAGGCCACGCGCGCGAGCCAACCCGGGATCGCCTATCCTGAGGACACCAACTGGCAGCGCGAGTTTGAGGGGAGCTTCGTCTACACCGAAACCGAGGACCAGCTCACCGCCCTCACTGACATCAAACGCGACATGCGGAAACCCCAGCCGATGGATCGCCTCCTCTGTGGCGACGTGGGCTACGGCAAGACGGAGCTCGCCATCCGCGCCGCCTTCAAGGTGGCCGAGTACGGGAAGCAGGTGGCGGTGCTTGTACCCACGACCGTTCTCGCCGAGCAGCACGAACGAACATTCCGCGAGCGCCTGGCCGACTTCCCGTTTACGGTGGAGGCGCTTTCCCGTTTCAAGACGAAGAAGCAGCAGACAGAAATGGTCGCCCGCGCCCGCAAGGGACAGGTCGACATTCTCATCGGCACGCACCGCCTTCTCAGCAATGACGTCTCCTTCAAGGACCTCGGCCTGCTCGTCATCGACGAGGAGCAGCGGTTCGGCGTCGAGCACAAGGAGCGCCTCAAACGCTTCCGCGAGACCGTGGACGTCCTCACGATGAGCGCCACCCCGATCCCCCGCACGCTCCACATGTCGCTCCTGGGGATCCGCGACATCAGCTCCCTCGCCACGCCGCCGATGGATCGCCGCAGCATCGTCACACAGGTGACGCATTGGGAAGATACCCTCATTCGTGAGGCGATCCTGCGCGAGCTGAACCGCGACGGGCAGGTCTACTTCGTCCACAACTTTGTTCACGACATTCAGACCTTCGCCGACAACCTCCGCCGCATCGTGCCCGAGGCGCGCATCCTCGTCGGCCACGGCCAGATGAAGGATCACGAGCTCGAAGAGGTGATGGTGCGGTTCATCCGCCACGAAGCCGACGTGCTCGTCTGTACGACGATCATCGAGAGCGGCCTCGACATTCCGAACTGCAACACCATGCTGATCGACCGCGCCGACCGCTTCGGTCTTTCCGAGTTGCACCAGCTCCGCGGTCGGGTCGGACGCTACAAGCACCGCGCGTACTGCTACCTGCTGCTCTCGCGGGATCGCCAGATCACGCCCGCCGCCGCCAAGCGCCTCAAAGCCATCGAGGAGTACTCGGATCTGGGCGCCGGATTCCGCATCGCGATGCGCGATCTCGAAATCCGCGGCGCCGGCAACATCCTGGGCCCCGAACAGAGCGGACACATCGCTGCAATCGGCTACGAGCTGTACTGTCAGCTCCTGGAGACGGCAGTAAAGCGCCTCCGCAACGAACCCGTGGACACCTTCCGTCCGGTCCACCTCGAACTCGACGTGCCCGCGCACATTCCCCGCAACTACATCGATTCCGACCGGCAGCGTATGGAGATTTACCGGCGCCTGGTTCGCTGCCGCTCGCGCGCCGAGCTCGACCAGCTGGAAACCGACATCAAGGACGCGTTCGGCCCGTATCCGCCGTCTGTCCAGACGCTCCTGGATCTCGCCGAAATCCGCATCCTCGCCCAGCCGTTCAAGATTCAGTCGATCAAGCAGGCTCAGCCAGACTTGATCTTCACCGTCGAGGAAATGGCCCTGCTCGAGCCGGTGTTCGCGCTCAGCCCCGGCTCTCCCCGCATCGCCGACTCCACCACCATTCACCTGCGCCTCACCCCCGCCTATTTCGAGCCCTCCACCCTCCTCGCCGTCCTCCGCCGCATGCTGCAACAGGCGACCGCCCCCACCGCCCGGCCCGCCTGAGTCGGATGTCCAGGCGCGGCGCCCTTGGTCCTATCGCCTCATGCGAACACCTTTCCCTGGGTCGACCTGCGAAAATCTCTTCCAGCAAGACACCGGCCCGCTCCGAACCCGGCGTGCCGTCGTCCCCATTCCTCGATTCGCACTCCGCAATCCCCACACCGCCCCCGGATTGCAGCCCGGCGCCCCGACCTCTACAATCCGGACCCGATGAACACGTCACTGCGCCCGCTCACTGTCGCGGCATGCCTCACCATCGTCCTCGCCCTGACCGGATGCGAGGAGCCATCCCGCGGGCCCAAACGCGCCGACGACAAGGCCGCCCACTCCGCGCGATATCATCCCGACGTGTCGCGCCATCTCGAAGGCCGGCCCGCCACCCAGCCGGCGGATGCGACTGCCAGCGCGCCGGAAGAAATCGACTTCATGACTGCTCCCGGCCCCGTCGGCAGCCCGATCCTCTTCGTCAACGCCGACACGGTCACCATCTCCGACGTGCTTGAGCCCATCATCGACGAACTGCGTCGCCAGGCGCGCGTCCTCAGCGAGCGGGACTATCGCGACTCCGTCGTCCGCCTGGTCCGCAACCAGATTGACGTCCAGGTGAGCGGCCTCGTGGTCTACCAGCAGGCGCGCACGCGATTCTCCGACAAGAAGATTCAGGAGGCATTCGACAAGGAAGTCGAGAAGCGGATCAAGGAGATCATCAACGACCGCTTCGGCGGTGTGTTCGCCCGGTATGAGCAGCATCTCAAGAGCCTGGATTTCACCCTTGACGACATGAAGGAGCGCGTCCGGCGTCAGCTCATGGTCCAGGAGTTTCTCCGCGAGCGCCTCCGCCCCATGTTGAAAGAGCCTCTCCGCCGTGAACTCCTGCGGTATTACGAGAACCACCTCGCGGACTTCACGACCCCTGAAAAGGCTGAGCTGTTCCTGATCGAGATCCCTCTCGCGGAGGAGGTCGGCAAGGACCTGTCGGTCGCCACCGCCGACGAGCGGGAAACCGCCCGCACGCGCGCCCGCGAACGCCTCCAGCGCGCCCGCGACGAAATTGAAAGCGGCGTGGAGTTCGGCGCCGTCGCCCGCGCCTACTCCCGAGGCCCCCTGGCGTCCCAGGGTGGTGCGTGGGGTGAGATCAGCCCCGGTTCGCTCGCCAAACGATGGGCAAAGGCCGCTGATGTGCTGTTCACACTCCGGCCCGATCAGGTCAGCGGCATTGTTGAGACGGATGAGTCGCTCTTCATCGTCAAGTGCGGGCGTCGCACCCCCCACAATCAGTTGACCTTCGAACAAGCACAGGCCCAGCTGGTCGAGAAGCTGATGGAAGAGCAGTTCAATCGCCTGCGCAACAAGTACGTGACAGACCTGCTCCGGGCCGCCACCATCCGCAAGGATCGTGAGTTCCTGCAAGCCGTCCTGGCCGCAGCCCCGCGGCCCGCCCGCTCCGAGCGTGCGGAACGGTCCGCCGCCGGAGGGAACCGCTCCATTCCGTAAACTTCGCCCTCCTTGCCGCTTCCCGAGGGGGAAGGATATACTGCCCTCGGGTCGGTATTTCCGGATCAACAGAAAAAAAGCCGGACGTAGTTCCTCCGGTGCAACGCCTGTCGCATAGCCGCAGAAGGAGTCGCACATGTCTGGAGAGTACAGCAGGATCGATCGTCGCGGATTTCTCCGAACGACGGCCGCCGGAATTGGCGCTGCCGCCATGGGTGGCACGGTTTTAGGCGCCGATGCCGCCGCAGCCGCTCCGAAGGTCGATCCCAAGGACCTGATCTGGCGCAACAAAGCCCCGAACATGGAGTATCGCCGCCTCGGCCGGACGAACTACATGTGCGGCCGCATCGTCCAGGGATTCGCCGGCGGTGACGCCCTCTGGCGCCGGCTGCTGGAGCGCGGCGTGAACTACTGGGACACCGCCCGCGGC
>CAZJTF010000509.1:0-766 GCA_964548565.1 uncultured Planctomycetales bacterium
GATCTCCGCGAGCGTGTCGGGCATGTCCATCACGTGCGTCATCGGGAACGACGGGTAGACTTTGCGCCGGTGCGACTCGAACATCAGGCGGTACACGCTCTCGGCGGTGTCGCGCTCGACGCCGCGGGCGATGATGTAGAAATGTCCGTGCCCGCGGATGATGTTGGCCATCACTTCCGTGGCGAGAATCTCCTCCTCGCGCCAGACCAGGATGTCCTTGAGCGTGTGCGGCAGATCGTGCTCGCGAGTCATGCGCTCGTGCACGGCATCGACGTTGTCCACCAGCGTGAAGTAGAGGTCGGCGTCGAGTGCGACCATCTGATCGTGATCGAAGGCGGGGTACAGCCCGTGCTTCCAGCGGAAGGTGGCGTGCGTGTTCACAAGGACGTTCTCAGCCTTCTCGGCGACGCGGAGGATGTCCTTGAACACCGAGCGCCGCAGGGAGTCGAGCCGGGGGCGGGGCAGGTCGAGGATGCGCCCGGGTACCACGTCCGGGGCTTCCTTGTACATCATGTCGCCGACGTGACAGACGGCCACATCCTTGCCCTGACGGCGCGCGATCTCCGCGACGCGCTCGATGAATGGCTTCTTGTCGACGCCGACCTGCCCGGTCATTACCGCGCGCACCCCGCCGCGGCTGCCGATCCCCGGCGGGTCAAACAGCGTCTTCCTCGTTTCCCTCGGCATCGCAATCTCCACTAAACTCGTGAAACTGCTGATGTTACCGCCAATCACCCCCGAGGGTCAATTGCCCGCGCCGACCCAT
>CAZJTF010000509.1:776-4086 GCA_964548565.1 uncultured Planctomycetales bacterium
CCAGTCCATCCCGGCCTCGAACCCTCCAGTACGAACCGAACACCTTAAACGGGGACAGTCGCCTATTATTGACACGCCTTCCCAGCAGCCGTACCCTGTTCACCATGCCCCGTGTAGCACGCATTGTTCTTCCCGGCGTTGCGCACCACGTTACCCAGCGCGGCAACAACCACCAGGACGTCTTCTTCACCGATGACGACCGGCGGTACGACGCGTCCGGGCTGCAGAAGCATGTTGGATGTTTCGGTCTGCCCATGCCTGTATCAGGAAGTGTCGCGCGGATGTCCCGCCCCGCGCAGGCCGTCCAACAGGATCGCCAGCGGGAGCACACGCCCGGCCAGCATCGCGAGGATCAGCAGCACGCGGCTCTCGGGCGCGAGCTGCGGCGTCAGGCCGGCCGACAGCCCCGCGTTGGTGCAGGCGCTGACCGCCTCGAAGAACGTCGATTCCACGCTCCCCACATCGCGGTAGAGCAGCAGCAGAAATGTTCCCCCGCAGAGCAGCAGCAGCGCGACGAGGACGGAGGCCGACGCGCGCACCAGCTCCGGCGCCGCGGGTAACGACCGTGACCGGCGCCGCAGGGACCGCAGCAGGAGCCAGGCCACCAGGATCCGCACGCCGCCCGACGTGCCGCCGACCGCCCCTCCCACGAGCATGCAAACAACGAGCACGAAACGCCCCGCCGGCGAGAGTGACTGCTCGTCGAGACGTGCCACCTGCACACCCCCGCCCATCGCCCCGAGCACCGTCACCAGCGCGGCGCCGATACGCTGCACCGGGTTCATGGTTCGCAGTCGCTCCGACCGGGCGCGCTCCGAGTCCTCGCCCGAAAAGACGATCATGCCGCGGGGTGCCGGCGATTCGCCGATCTGCAGCTTGCCGGGCACCTTGTCTCGCGGGTAGCGCAGCTGCCACGTCCGCGTGCTTTCAATCCCCACCAGGAGCGCGGTGGCCCCGAGCAGGATGCCGGCGGCGCACAGCATCTCCACGCGGGTGAGCGTGGAAACGGCACGCAGACGCCGGCGCGAGCGAGCGCGGACGGCCTCCACGCAGACGACCGCCCCCAGCAGGCCCAGGACCATCAAGGGCGCGAGCACCACGTACAACGCCCATTGGCCGGAGTACGGCAGCAGGCTGCCGCGCGGCAGCGTCAGGCCGACATTGCAGAGCGCGCCGGCCGCGTGAAACGCGCTGTAGAGCCACCGCGCGCCGGCCTCGCCGAGCGCAGGCTCCCGCACCGCGCCGGCGAAGTGCGGGTCCGCCGCCGGGTCCCACATCGTGTAGAGGGCGACGGCACCCACCGCCTGCAGGGCGAGGGCGCCGGCAATGACCAGCGTAATCAAGCCCGGGGGTCGCCCGGCAGGCGGCTCATCCGGGCCGCGGAACAGGGTCCGCAGATGCAGAGCCAGGGCCGTGCCGACCGCCAGCACCGCCAGACCGCCGATTTCCATCAGCACGAGGATGGCGACCTGCCCCAGCGGCGAGAACTGCCGCCCCACCTCGAAGATGGTCAGCCCGGTGCCGGAGAGCGCCGAGGCGGCGATGAACAGGCAGTCGAGCCAGTGCCTCGCCTGCTTGACCGGCGTCTGGCCAATGCTTGCCTCCGCCCAGAAGACCGGCAGCGCCAGGAGCGAACCCGCGACCAGGCACAGCCCGCAGGAGGCGAGGATCCACCGCAGCACAGTGCCGCGGGCAGACGCACGTGCGAGCGCATCGGCCGTCCGCTCGCCAAGCGCGATGATCGCGGCGAGCACGCCCGCCACGCCCGCGTAGAGCAGCGCCCAGGAGACCGCCTGCCAGCGTGCGCCCGGCGCGAGCACGAACCACAGCACAAAGCCGAGGAGGATCAGTTGATCGACAAGCGCGAAGGCGCCCGGACGCCCGCCCGCATGACCCAGCCAGGTCAGGGCGCGGCTGGCGAGCACCAGGACGCAGCCGATCCCCAGTAGCACGAGCACCGTCGGTCGGTCTGCCAGCGGCGTGTCGAAGCCGTGCCGCATCACGCCGGCCGCAACCCCGGCAAGCACACCTGCCGTCCACAGAGTCGGGCGGTGGAGCCGGCGGCGCGGCGGTGCAGGGATAGGAGGTGCGTCGCTCATGATGCGTCTCTCTAGCCGACGCCGTGACGCCTGCAACCGGCGCGCAGCGAAAAGGCCGCGCCCGGTGACGGAAGCGGCCTTCTCTGTCGGTCGAGCGACGCGATCAGGCGCGGGCATATCGACGCTTGAGCCAGCTGACGCCGCCGAGGCCCATCAGGCCGAGCAGCAGCGCGCCGGGCGCCGGGATGACCGTGATCTTGACGTCCGCCCCCTGGCTGGTGCGGGTCGGCGCGCTCGTGAAGAAATCATCGAGCGACGCGATGCCCGAGATGTCCAGGTGGAACTCGGCGAGCACACCCGAGTCGAATCCCGAGCGGCCCGACGCCACACCGACGGACGGAACGAACGGGGCACCCGCGGTGCCGACGAAGCTCCACGCGTCACCCAGGCCGTTCACCAGGATCGCGTCGTTCGCTCCCAGGGTGCTCAGGTTCCCGGAGAACGAGAAGACGTTCGCGCCGTACGTAACGGCGTTGCTCGAAAACGCGGCCTCCAGCTTGTTCGCCAGCGTCGCGTCCGTGGCGGCCAGTCCGCCCGTCGACACGATCGAGTAGCTGTTCGGAGCCGCGCCCTTCACGACGTTGGCGGTGAAACCGAAGTTGAAATCGTCGCCCAACGTGATCTTCGAGTAGGTGCCGTCGCTCAGGTTGTTGCCGAGCGCGGTCGAGAACGTGTTATCCGCTACCGAAATGGTCCCGATGACCTCGCCGGCGGCCGCGGCCGCATTGGTGCGGGTGTACGTAAAACTCATGGTCGAAAAGTCGAAGAAAAAGTCGGCATGCGCGGCACTGGCAAGGCCCGCAATGAGCACGGCCGCGACGCCGATCCGCTGAAAGTCTCTTGTCATGTGGTTCTCCAAACGCAAGACGCCTGTCCTGATCTCTCTGATTCTGAAGCGCGTGAATACGGATGCAGCGGGAACTGTCAGGCGTGGAGAACCGGAGGCCCGCGCGGGACGCGCACTGTCACGGATACCGACAGACCCGGGCACGGCGCACGGGAAGGCCATCGCGAATGCAGGTGAATCGCCGCAGGCGCAGGGGCCGGCGCCTCATAGAGGCACGGTGCGAGCGGCTGGAACTGGAGGTCAAACGCGAACGTATGGCCCACCTGAGCGGGTGCCTCCGCATGGTACCACTCAGGCAGACCGGCCACATGCATCAGCCTCGCCTGCCGGAGCACGCGGTACGCGCCGACGCTCAGCATGGCCG
>CAZJTF010000510.1:0-4075 GCA_964548565.1 uncultured Planctomycetales bacterium
CCGCCCTGCGCTTCAATGCGAAAGAGCCCGCGCAGGTGGCCGAAGCCTGGGACACCGTGCACGCGGTCTCGACTCTGCAGGGCATCGTCAACCGCGACGGCCCGCAGCTCTATGTGCGTTTCGTCGAGTTCGGCGGGCTCAATGTCGATGATTTCTGGCTGCAGCGGCTCTCCGAGCCCGGCCAGTGGCTCGCCGGTCGCTCGAAACCCCGCATCACGATCCTCACGCAGCTTGTCGAGCGCTTCCGCCCCGCCATCAAGGGGGTTGTGCTCTACGATCCCGCCGTCCCCGCCACCAGTAACCTGGCATCGACGATCGCGGGCGTGGAGGATCTCATCGCCGTCCGCTATGACCCCGCCCCGCAGAGCGTGTACACGCAGCTCGTTGTCCGCGGCCCCCGGTTGCCGGTCGTCAAGCGCCTCCTCAACGAAGACGGCACGTCCATGTTCACCGGCACCGGCACAATCCCCGGCACCGGCCGCACCTCGACCGGCAGCCCGAAGTGTGACGCGTACCTCTGGCTCAAGCACCACTACCTCGACACCGGCAAAACGGATCCACGCTTCTTGGCGTACTACATCGACGCCTGGTGGATGAACAGCCCGACGGCCTCCTCGCCCAACCAGCACACGCTCACCAACCACGACTTTTTCGTGTCTAAGAAGGCCTTTTTCTTCGACCTGAGCTGCTGGGGAGACGAGGCCCCGGTTGACGACCCGAAACAGAAGCTCGGAACCGACCTGGCAACGCTCAAGGAGATCCTCCTGAGCGCCTATGAGCGTGGCGGCAGGGAGCACATGACGCTCATCGGCGGCTTCACACCCTGGGCCTTCAAGTACACCGATTTCCGGGGCGCCGGCGGCAAGCACCAGGGGGTTCCGACGGAATGGGAGTTCTCGCGCATCATCAGCGCGTACAACGGCTTCATCGATGCGGATGCGATCGGCCTGGCCGCTATGGCAAATGCCTCGTTCTACGCGCACTTCCCACTCCAGAAGGAATACCCGCAGCCCTGGGTGACGCCCGAGCAGCTCCGCGAACGCAATCTCCTCGACGACGAAGGCCGGGTGCGGTTCCTGGATCGCCAGTTCATCATCTTCTACGTCGGCGACTTCGATTCCTCCGCCTGGGTCTACCAGTGGATGCCCACGAACTGGAGAAGCCCCGCCCGCGGAAAAATCCCTCTCATGTGGTGCATCAGCCCGGCCCTCGAGTACCGCGCAGGCCCCATGCTCGACTATCTCCGCCGCACTGCCAGTCGCAACGATTACTTCGCCGCCGCCGACAACGGCGCCGGTTACCTCAATCCCGGCATGCTGCAGGAACCGCGCCCCGTCTCCGGCCTGCCCAGTGGCCTCGATGCCTGGCGCAAACACTGCACGAGGCTGTACGGCCGCTGGGACCTGACGATCAGCGGCTTCGTCATCGATGGCTTCGCCCCCGGCCTGAACAAGGACGGCCTCGACACGTACGCGGCCTTCAGCCCGAACGGCCTCATCGCGCAGAAGATCCCGCCGTCGCTGCTCCACGGAAACATGCCCGTCATGCGCGCGGATTACGACCTGCCCGACAACCCGGATCAGGCGGTTGGCGTCCTCCTCGAGCGCGTGAAGGCCCGAAAGCTCCCCTTCCACTGGTTCCGCGCGATCCTGAAGAATGCCGAGTGGTATGAGCACGTCTACACGAAAGCCCGGGCGGCTGACCGCCGCATCGAACTGCTCGACGCCCCCACGTTCTTCGAGTTGTACCGGCAGTACCTCAAGACCACCCCCGAGGCCGCCGCGGGAGAGATCCCGGTGCAGTAAGCAGGAGGAGTGTTATGAACCGAGTGGTTCACCTCACGTCACTCGCACTTTTGTCGACAGCCGCCCTGACTGCTGGCGCCGACCGTCCGCACATCCTGCTGCTGATGGCCGACCAGTTCCGGGCCGACTGCCTCGGAGCCGAAGGCAATAGCGTCATCCGCACGCCCAACCTCGACCGCCTGGCCGCCGAGGGGGCACGATTCCGCTGCGCGTACACCTCGACGCCATCCTGCACGCCGGCGCGGTCCGCGCTGCTCACCGGCCTGTCGCCCTGGCATCACGGAATGCTCGGCATGGGACAGATGGCCCACAAGTACCCGCGCGAGCTGCCTGCCCTGCTCCGCGACGCCGGCTATGACGCCGTCGGCATCGGCAAGATGCACTTCTACCCGCAGCGGAACCTGCACGGCTTCCGTATGACCATCCTGGATGAGTCCGGGCGTACCCAGTCGCCCGATTTCCGCAGCGATTACCGCAGCTGGTTCTGGTCGCTTGCTCCCACGCTCAACCCCGACGCCACCGGCATCGGCTGGAATGACTTCCGCTCGAACGTCTACGCGCTGCCCGAGCATCTCCACCCCACGCGCTGGACCGGCGACACCGCCGTGAACTTCCTGAAGGAGTACAAGGAGGACAAGCCGTTCTTCCTGAAAGTCTCCTTTGCCCGCCCGCACAGCCCCTACGACGCTCCCGGGCGTTTCGCGAAGATGTACGCGGACGCGGACATGCCCGAGCCGGTGATCGGCGACTGGAGCTCAATCAACGACGTCACGCCCGCCGCACGCGACTTCAACATCTGGCGCGGCCGCGTCAACCCCGACCAGGTCCGCCGCTCGCGGCGCGCGTACTACGGCTCGGTCACGTTCGTCGACGAGCAGATCGGCCGCATCCTGCAGGTGCTCGAAGAGCGCGGCTGGCTCGACCGCACGCTCATCCTGTTCCTGTCGGACCACGGCGACATGCTGGGAGATCACTACCTCTGGCGCAAGACCTACGCCTGCGAGGCCTCGGCCAGGATCCCCATGCTTGTGCGCTGGCCAAAGACTCTCGAAGCGCCGCGCGGGCAGGCCCTCGCCCAGCCTGTCGAGATCCGCGACGTCCTGCCGACCCTGCTCGACGCCGCCGGAGTTTCGTTCGAGGCCACTCAGTTCGACGGCCGCAGCCTGCTTCAACTAATCCGCGGACATACCGAAGGCTGGCGGCAATGGATCGATCTCGAGCACAGCCAGTGCTACGACGATGCCGGGTACTGGAACGCACTCACGGACGGACGCACCAAGTACGTCCACTACGGGTCCGACGGTCGCCAGCTGCTCTTTGACCTGCAGAAGGACCCGCAGGAGCTGCACGACCTGAGCACCCGCCCGGAACACACCGACACCCTCCGCACCTGGCGCGACCGGCTCGCTGCCCACCTCGCGGAACGGGGCGAACCCGTCGTCAAGGACGGCAAGCTCGTGGCTCCGCGGCCCAATCTGCTCTACAGTCCCAACTTCCCGGCCGCCGAAGCGACTGCTGCACCGGCTCCACGCAGATCGCGTCGCTGATACACCCCGGCCGGGCCATACACCGAGGAGGAACCCGATGAAGAGCACCGCTTTGCGCCACGCGTTCGGCATCATCGTTCTCGCTCTGCCGGGCGCACTCAGTGCCGCCGAGAGTCCCGATCCCTCGGACATCCGCAGCGTCGGCTCGCGCGTGCAGCTCTTCTGCGATCACTGGCTGATCCAGGAACTCAAAGGCGCGCCGCTGCGTCTGCACAATCCGGCCCCGCGCGAAGTGGCCATCCGGTTCGACGCACCCTGGGAGCGCGGCGAAGGCGGTTACGGCACGATCATCCACGACGCGCAATACCGGCTCTACTACTCCGCCGGAGGAGAACTCGACCGCGAATACACCTGCGTGGCCTTCAGCGATGACGCGATCACTTGGAAGCGACCGGCTCTCGGGCGCTTCGAATTCGAGGGCTCGAAAGCGAACAACATCGTCTGGACAGGCGAGCGGAAAGCCTACGATGAGTCCCACAACTTCTCACCTTTCATCGACACCAACCCTTCCGCCGCGCCCGAGCAGCGGTACAAGGCCGTTTCCCTCCGCGTGTCGAAATCCCCGATGGGAGAGCGACAGGCATGGCTCTACGGCTACGTCTCGCCGGATGGCATCCGCTGGAAACGCGTGCAGGACGAGCCGATCATGACGCAGGGCTCGTTCGACTCGCACAATGTGGTCTTCTGGGACAGGGTCCGCGGAGAGTACGTCTGCTATCTGCG
>CAZJTF010000511.1:0-4074 GCA_964548565.1 uncultured Planctomycetales bacterium
TTCGAAAAGCCGATCACGGCGGCCGCGGCACTGCAGGGGGATGCGGACCTGGCGAAGCTCCTGGACGTCGTGACGAGGCTTTCGGGCGGGAATCAGCCCCCCGCAATCGCAGGCAAGCTTACCCTGAATGCAAACTGCAGCTCGGCTGCGGAGACCGTGCGGCTCACCAGCAACTGGACGATCGACGGACTGGAGATCGGCGCCGGCGAAAAGCGTGTGCGCGAGCAGCAGGTGAAGCTGGCCGTCGACTCAGCGCTGCAACATCAGCAGGACACGCTGGAAATCGGCAGGCTCGCGCTCGATTCGCGTCTCCTGGCGCTCAAGCTCGGGGGGAAGGTCTCGGAGTTCAGCACGGCGCGCCGCCTGGCGATCAATGGTGAATACAGCGGCTCATGGAACGCGATTACCGCGCTGATCCATGAATTCGCACCCGCGACGAAGGATGCTTTGTCCATCGCCGGATCGACGGGCAGCAAGTTCGAGATCAACGGTTCGGCGTACAAGCCGGAAGCGCGCCCCGTCTTCCGGGATGTCGCCACGGGGCTGGATGTGACGTGGGACTCCGCGAGCGCGTACGGTCTGCGGTTGCAGCAGGCTCGCATCTCGCCGGCCCTCAAGCAGGGGCAGCTTCACATTCCGTTCGCCGTCGTGCCGGCGACAGGCGGGGGGCAGGTGCGGCTCGGCGGATTGGTGGATTTTCGGCCGGACGACGCGACGCTGCTGATCCGCGACAAAGTTGGCCTCATGGAGAACATTCCCGTCACACCGGCTCTCGGTAAATACCTGCTGAGCCGGGTAAACCCTGTTTTCGGCAACATGACGCGTGCGGAAGGCTCCGCCTCCCTTATGGTGCAGGGTGTGGAGCTTCCGCTGAGCGAGGCAGTTAAGAAACGCGGCGCGGGGCGGGGGCGGCTCGACCTGAACAATTTCAGGATTGCGCCCGGCGGGTTCCTGGGGGAGGCGCTCGCACTCGGAGGGCTGGGGGTCGAGGAACTGTACACCGTGAAGGTGGAAGGGGTGGATTTCGTCTTGAAGGAGGGGCGCCTTCGGTACGACAACTTCGCACTGATCTTCGCGAACGACTTCGACCTGCGGTTCCGCGGGTCCGTCGGTTTCGACGACACGCTCGACCTGGTCATGTCCGTACCGGTGCGTCCGGCGCTGCTGGAGCGGTTCGGCGTGCGCGGCCCGGTCGCCGAGTACGCGAAACTCCTGGCGGGCACGCGCGTGGAAATCCCGATGGTCGGCACGCGCGAGCAGCCGAAACTCGATTTCGCCAAGGTTGACATGAAACCGCTCATTGAGCGGGCCGTCCGCGACGCCGCGGGCCAGAAGGCAGGGGATCTGCTCAAAAACCTCGGCCAGATCGGCCAGCCCGCGCAGCAGCAGCCGCAACAGCCGCAGTCCGGGAAACCGCCGGCGGGCGCCTCGCCTGCTCCGGCCCAAAAGCCGGCTGAAGGGGTGCGGAACCTGCTCGAGCGCGGGTTGAAGGATGTGACATCGAGACCCGGGGGCCGTCGATGAAAGTTCTGCCGACGCGACGGCGCCTCGACGTGTCAGGCGCGAAGTCCCGCAGCGCCGACGCTCCCATCTGGCAGGTCTGCACGCGGCGGCTCAGGGAAAACAACGTGACGGCGATGAGCGCGGGGAGATGCGTCCATCCTGAGTCAACGGGCGGCGCACTGCAGGATGTTTACCAGCACAGAGATCCCGCCAATGATGGTGACGACGACGAACCAGACGAGCGGCACCGCGGGAGTGGTTCGTATTGGCTCCGGCGCGGCGACCTCGGGCAAGGGGTGAAGATCCTCGCCCGTCTCAGCGAGCCGGGCCAGCAGATCCCGGCGGGAATGCTGTCGCGCCTGGCCGGGGAACTCGCCGCGGGAGAGGGATTCGAGGTCCTGGATGAGCGCTCCCATCGAGGGGTACCGGTCGTCGCGATTCTTGGCCATCATCGTCTCAATCACTTCACCGAGACCCGTCGAGAGCGCGGGGTTGAGATGGTCAGGCGGAACGAGAGTGGAGTGGAGGTGCTGGCGCATCACCGCGGCCGGCACCGAGCCTTCGAACGGCACCTTGCCCGTCACCATGTGATAGAAGGTCGAACCCAGGCAGTACATGTCGGCCCGGAAATCGATGTCCGTCAGGCCGCGGATCTGCTCGGGGCTGATGTAGTACGGCGTGCCGTAGACGCGCCCGGTTTCCGCCATTGCGGCACTAAGGTCCGCAGTATGCCGTGCGAGGCCCAGATCGGCGAGCTTCACCGCGCCGTCCCTGGCGATCATGATGTTGGCAGGCTTGACGTCGCGGTGGACGAACCCACGGGCCGCGGCGTGTTCAAGCGCCCGTGCGACCTGCGAGACGATTCCCACCGCCTCCTTCTCGGTGAAGATCCTGCCACACGCCAGTTCCTCGGCGACGGACTTCCCGTCCACGTACTCCATGACCAGATAATGGAACCCGTCGGTCGCATCGACGTCGATGACCTGCACGATATTGGGGTGGTTCAACTGCGCGGCCGCCCTCCCCTCCTGGTGAAATCGCTGCACGTACTCCGCGTTGGTGGCGAGCTTCTTCGTCAGCACCTTGAGCGCCACGAGGCGGTCGAGGCTGAGCTGTCTGGCCTTGAGCACGCTCGCCATCGCGCCGGCGCCGAGCTTGCCGATCACTTCATACCCCGGGAACAGCTGTCGTTGGGCGGCGCCCTGGCCTTCCAGGTCGGCACCGAGCCGCTGCAATTGCCGGCGCGTGAGCAATCCGGCCTTGAGCATCAGCCCGGAGAGAGGCACGTGCGTCCCGCCGCGCGCGAGCTCCTTCTGTCTGGACAGGCAGGTGGCGAGTTCCTGCTGTGTGATCAGTCGTCGGGCCAGCGCGAGCCGACCGAGCTGGGTTTCGCTCATGGATTCCGTCACGGTGACAACTCCGGCAGGCCGGTTCGCGGTCGAGATTGACCGCGAGCGCCGGGTCCGCTTCGAGCCGCCTTACGGCAACTGCACGTCCTCCTCGTCAGCCGCGGCCTTCGCGAGGGTCGTCAGGTCACTGATCAGTTCTTTCATGCGGGTGGTGGCCGTGATCGCCCGGGCCAGGAGGGCTTCGCTGCCCGCGTCGAGGCTGTCGTGACATCGATTCTGCAGGTGATCTAATACCTCGCTGATCGTGCCGAGCGGCGCCTGCAGCTCGTGGCCGGCGACGTCCGCGAACTCGCGGATCGTTGCGTTGGAGTAGGCGAGTTCCCTGGCCCGATTCGCGAGCACGGCCTCCGCGTGTTTGCGGTCCATGGCGTAGCGGATGGACCGCTCCAGGATGGCAGCATCAATGCGGCCCTTCTCCAGATAATCGACGGCGCCGGCTTCCATCGCTTGCACGTCGATCAGCAGGTCGCCCTGCCCTGTCAGCACGATCAGCGGCGCCTGGCACCCGCGGGCAAGGCATTCACGGATGAGCTCGAGCCCATTGCGGTGGCCGAGGCGATAGTCGATCAGGCACACGTCCCAGGGTTGCCCCGTGATACGCTCGAGGGCCGCATCAAAGCGGTCGGCCCATTCCAGATCGCAGCCGATCTCCTTCGCAATGTCGCGGATCAGGAGGTGGTCGTCCGGGTCATCGTCGACCAGCAGTACCTTCCAGTCACGTTTGATGATCACGGCTGTCTGGCTCCTCAATGGGCAGTTCTCCAATTTCGAACCAGTACCGACCGATGCACCGCATGATGTCGACCAGTTTCTCGAACGTCACCGGCTTGGCAATGTACGAGTTGGCGCCGAGTCCGTAGCTGCGGAGAATGTCCTCCTCCGCCTGCGACGTGGTGAGCACGATCACCGGCAGATGCGCCAGTGCGGGGTCCGCCCGGATCTCGGCCAGCGCTTCGCGACCATCCTTGCGCGGCATGTTCAGGTCGAGAAGGATGATGCCGGGGCGCGGCGACGTCGCAGGGTCCGCGTATGCGCCACGACGGTGGAGGTAATCCATCAGTTGCTCGCCGTCGGTGACGCAGCGGAGTTCGTTTATCAGGCGCGCCTCCGCCAGCGCGTCACGGACCAGCATCGCATCCTCGGGGTCGTCCTCCGCCATGAG
>CAZJTF010000512.1:0-4069 GCA_964548565.1 uncultured Planctomycetales bacterium
GAGAAAACTTCTCCCCGGCCCATACCGTGTATGGCGGCAGTGAATCCGCTCCGCTGCGCCTCGAGCAGGTGCCCGGGCAGGCGGAGGTCGGCACCGTCGAGATCCACGGCGTCCAGGCCGGCCCGTTCCAGCGCGAGCACTGGCAGGCCGGCACCCTGCACTTCGTGCCGGACGAGCGATCCCCGCTCCTTGCCCCCCGCCTGGGCGGCACGTTTCGCAACATCTACGCCCCGTCCGCGGTGGCACTGGATACGGGATGGCTGCTCTTCTACGGAGCCTGGGACGGCGTCCCCACGGGCAATGACCGCATCTACAGTGTGTTCACGCCAGACTTCGTTGACTTCCACGCACGTCAGACCGAAATCGAGCACGGAACGTTCATCCACGTGTGCAACGTCAGCGCCGTCCGCCTGCCCGATCGCTCCTTCTCGATGCTCTGCACCGTGTACCCCGACGCACAGGACCGCAACAAGCCGGCGTTTTTCCGCAGCCCCGACGGCGGGCGATGGAACGGCTCCCCCGCCCCGCACCCGGCCTCGCGTTCCGACATCGTCGACATCCGCGGCTACGAAAAGTACGCCAACGCGGACATCAACGGCGTCAACGTCCTCCTGCACGAGGACGGCGCCTACCGGATGTATTTCTGCGACTTCAAGAACTGGGGCAAGGTATACCGGGCCACGAGCCGCGACGGTAAACACTACGATCTCGAGGGCCCCTGCCTCAACGCGGCGCTCATGGTCAACGACGTGAAAAAACTCACGCAGGGCGACCGGACGACGTACCTGATGGCTCTGCACGCCAATCGCGAACGGCTCTGGTACGCACTCTCCGCCGAGGGGCGAGCATTCGAGCCGCAGCGTGATCTGGCGTCGAGCCTCGGCCCCGCGGACCGCTATATCGTCGCGATCGGCTGGGTGACGCGCGAGGATCGCGTCCTCGGCTTCCTCTACGGCGCGGGCGCGGTGCCGGAGCTCAACCGCAACCGGATCTTCGGACGCTGGCTGCAGAAGAAGCTCGTGTTCACCGGCGCCGACGGCACGAGGCTCGAGCCGGTCGCCGCGCTGGGTCCCGATCGCCAGATCATCCGGCTCGGCAACGCAGCGGAGCGATCCGGCGCCGTGCAGCTCTTCGCCGAAGATGGATGCACGCCTCTGGGCGACCCGCAGGACGTGAAACTGGTCGCCGGCGCCGTTTACAGGCTGACGTCCGCCACGTCCCGTCCGCCGCAGCACCGACAACCAAAGACCGACTGAGAACGGACAACGAGAACTGACAACCGGGAGCTGCTTTGACTCGCTTCGCTGTCTACTCCTTCGCCGCACTGATGGATGTCGTCCTGTCCGCCGTGCTCTTTGTCTGCATGGTGCGAACGGCGGACATGGGCGCCAGCGCCCGGGCCGTGGCGGCCCTCATGTCCGTCTGGGCCGCCAGCTATATGATCACGTCGCTCATGGCCGGTCGCCTGGTCACGCGCAGAAGCGCTGCGTGGATGCTCATCGGCTCCTGCCTGGCGACGGTGTTCGTGGCGATCGCGTTCATCACCATTCCCGGTCGCGGCGCGATGTACGTCCTCATGGTGGTGCAGGGCGTTGTGGCGGCGATGTTCTTCCCGCCGTTCCAGGTCTTCATGAAGTACGTCGACCAGGGCCGCAATCTCGGCGTCTGCCAGTCGGCCGGCGTCTATACCTGTTCGTGGAGCCTCGGCTTCGCGCTCGGCCCCTTCATCGCCGGCATCCTGTGGACGCACGCCGGTTGGCAGGGCACGCACATGGTGAACATCGCCATCTGCGTCGTGATGGCAATCGGCATCTTCCTGCTCAAGCACCACGCGCACGTGGATCCGGAGAGCGTGAACGGCGACGCCTCGGGCGGCGAAGCCTCGGCCGATGCCTACGCCGCAATGCCCGACCTTGCCTGGATGGCCTGGGTCTTCGGCGGCATCGGCTGCATGATGATCTCGCTGATTCGGAGCGTCTTCCCGTCGAGCGGGGAGGCGTGGTCGATCGCCAAGGCCGACCAGGGCGTCGTGATGTGTATCATGAGCCTCGTCCAGGCAATGGTCGGGCTCGCACTCGCCCGCAGCCGCATCTGGATGTACCGCCCGCTGCCGGTGCTCGGGTTCGGCCTGTTCGGAATCGGTGGATTGCTGCTGTTCGGGATTGCACAGACGTCCGGCACGTTCTCATTGGCGGCTGCGTGCTTCGGCGTCTACTCGGGCTCGTTTTATTTCTACTTCGTGTTCCACTCGCTCGTGCACCCGACGCGCAGCGGACGGTATGTCGCGCTCAACGAAGCGGTCGTCGGCCTCGCCAGCATCCTGGGCCCGACGCTCGGCGGCGAACTCGGCGACCGCCTCGGCCTGGGCGCCGCCTACATGATCCCCATGGCGCTCCTGGGCGTCGCGATCGTCACGCAGTCGCTCATCCACGCACGCTACAGCACGCTCGCGAAACGCATCTGAACAGGTCTCTGCTCTGAATCCCGCGCCTCTGCGGCCGATTCCCTGCGCCGTCTCACATCGCCGCCTCGTACATGGCCAGGATGTTCTCCGGCGGCACCTCGGCCAGGATGTTGTGCACCTGGTTGAAAACGAACCCCCCGCCGGGCGCGAAAATGTCGATGTTTCGACGCACGTGATCCCTCACCTGCTGTGGCGTGCCCCGCGAGAGCACGTGCTGCGTGTCGCACCCGCCGCCCCAGAAGCAGATGTCCCGCCCGAAGTCGCGTTTGAGCCGCTCCGGCTCCATGTTCCTTGCGGCGATCTGCACCGGGTTGAGCACCTGCACACCCACTTCGATCAGGTCGGGAATGTACGGCGCCACCGACCCGCAGCAGTGCAGGAAGATCTTGATGCGCGGACACAGCGCGCGCACCCGGTCCATGATCACCTTGTAGCGCGGCTTGAAGAACCGGCGGAACATCGGCAGCGAGAAGAACGGCCCCCGCTCCATTCCGAGGTCGTCGCCGAGCTGGATGAGGTCCACGTTGTCGCCGAGCACGGGCAGCAGGCGATCGAGCGCCGCCAGGTGCGTTTCGACCAGCTTGTCCAGCAGGGCCTCCGCTTTCGCCTCGTCGCCCGACAGATCGAGCAGGAAGTTGTCCATCCGTCGCAGGTAGGCGCCCCACTCGAACAGGTTGGCCCCAAACGCGATCATCGTCGCGCGATCCGACGTCTGCCGCAGCTTCCGCACGTGCTCGCCGATGCGGCGCAGGTTCGCATCGCTCAGCCCGCCCGCCCAGATCGGCTCCGCGAGCGAGCCCCACGAGACGTGCCCCATCTCGCGCGGCACGTGCGGCAGCAGATCGAACCAGTCCGCCCGATCGAAGGGATGCAGCACCTGGCTGAAGTACGTGCACCCGGGGAGCATCCGCGCGACGAGCTGCCCGTCCCCGGAGTACGCCGCCCACTCGCCTTTCTCGCTCCGGAAATCCACGCCGGCCGGGATCTCGCACTCGGATCCGTCCGGCAGCGTCCACGGCTTCCACTCATCGGGGGCGAAATCGCGCCCGGCGTTGATGGCGTCGATCCGGAACCGCTCCAGGTACCACAGCTCCGGCTCGGCGAGCTGCTGAATCACGTCGAACATGAGCGTCCGCCCGCCCGCGATGCCGAGATGCGCTTTCAGGCGGTTGTACGCGATCGACTGGATGCCGGTCGAACGCATCGCCCCGCAGTCAATAGGCAGGCGGTCCGGCTCCCGATGCTCGATGGCGGCAAGAATCCGCTCGCGTGAGGTCATGATGCACTCCATGGTGACGCTCGCAGTATACTGGGCGCCGGTGCGGGCGCCATGTGCCGGCGCGGTGCGGCCGCGTTCTGCCGGGGCGTTTACCCCGCGGGTCGGGCGCACTTTCGCGTGTGACTCGTGCAGAGGTTCGGGTACGATGGCCGGATGCAGCAGCTTCTATCGCGTCCTGAACCGCGGCCTCACCAGGCCTGCCCTGGCGAGACGCCATCGGATGCGTACGTCACGTGCGTGATCCTCCTCGCCGCTGCCGCCGGCGCCTTCGCGTGGTGGCGGGCCTACGTGTGCGATGACGCGTACATCACGTTTCGCCAGGTGCG
>CAZJTF010000513.1:0-4067 GCA_964548565.1 uncultured Planctomycetales bacterium
CGGGGTCACCCGGCAATGGACGGGGAAGCCCGATGGTCATCCGGACGCGCGTGGCAGTGAGCATTCGCGCATAAATAACTTAAACGATACTCAGTTCGGATTGATGGTGTAATTCCACTCGCCATGGAATGGCGCTGGCGTCAGACGAACTTTGGCCAGCTGTTCGTCGGTCACAGTCTCCTTGATAGCGTAGGTGTGCTCATCCAGTTCCGCCCGGATCTGCAATCCCGTCGTGGTCTTTGTATTTCCAATGAGCTGAACAATGACGGCATAGCTGGTCAGGGGTTGTCCACGCCAGTTTCGCGTGATGTGACAGAACATACGATGTTCGATCTTGTTCCACTTGCTCGTGCCGGGCGGAAAGTGACAGACCGTCAATGGCAGCCCCAAATCATCGGCCAGTTCCTGCAACGCCACCTTCCATAACCGCGTCCGGCTGCTGTTGCTGCCGCCGCCGTCCGCGGTGATCAGCAGCTTCTTCGCCTGGGGATAGCGCTGCTTGCCCATCTTCCTCCACCACCGCTTGATGCTGGCCGCTGCAAAGCGCGCCGTATCATGGTCGATGCCCACACTCACCCAGCCTTCGTTGCAGGTCAGGTCATACACGCCGTACGGAATGGCCTTCTTCTTTTTCGGGTCGGGGAAATCATGCACGCGGACCTCTTCCGGCTCGCCGCGAGGCCGCCATTCACGCCCGCCGTTCTTGAAATCGCCGACCAGTTCCTTCTTTTTCGTGTCCACCGAAACAGCGGGCTGACCCTGCTTCTGAAACCGTATCACCTGTTCGTTGATGTAGCCGAACTGCGCGTTGCGGTCCGGATGGGATGCACCCTCGCGCGTCTTCCGGTTCGCCTGCAAGCTGAAGTCCTGTTCCTTCAATTCCTTGGCCACCGTCCGGGGCCCCACCTGGAACCCTTGACGCCTCAATTCGGCTGCCAGATGGGACGTGCTCTTGCACGTCCAACGCAAGGGGCTCTCCGGGTCGCCGCGCGCCGTCGGCTCAACCAAATGTTCAATGGCCTCGACCAGGCCCGGTTGTTCGTCGCGCACACGCTTACGACCCCCGCCGGGTTTGCGAACGCGATCAGGGGACAACTCAACGTCGCCGGATTCGGCTGCAGCCAACTCGCGAAGTCCCTTGGCTACTGTCGCCGACGACATCCCCGTCGCCGCAATGCCCCCGCGCCCCAGTGACCGCGCCTCCACCGCGGCCCATAGACGCCGCGCACGCTCGCTCAGCAGCGGACCTAATACCTGATAATCTCCTCTGACCGATTGTACAACGGTCTCATCTGGCATACACTACTAATCGCCCACCAGAACCATTATTGACAGGCCAGCTATCCTGACGTGCGTGTTGATGGTGTAAGCGTGCACGTTGCGGAGAGTCTGCATGCCTCGTTCAAATTCCGGGAAGCTGGCGTTGTGGCGGGAGCGATTCGAGCGGTTCTCGCGTGGCCAGATGGCCGTCGGGCCGTTCTGTGCGCGAGAGCGTGTTTCGGTGGCCTCGTTCTATTACTGGCGCGAGAAGGTTGGGGCGTGCGAGCCTCCAGGCGAAGGCCGGCTGCGGGCTGATCGGCGGAGCGTCTTCCAACCGGTTACGGTGGTTCCGACCCCACCGGCGATCCGCATCGAGTTGCCCGGCGGCGCGCGGATCGAGGTGGGGACCGGGGATCTGGAGGTGGTGCGTACGGTGGTGGGTGTTGTGGCGCGATCGGACGATGGCCGTCACGGGAGCGATGGAGCATGTTGAGCATTCCGCCGGCCGTACCGATCTTCCTGTACACGCGGCCCGCGGACCTGCGCAAGGGGTTTGATGGCTTGTCGGGCCTGGTACGCCACGAGTTCGCGGGCGATCCGCTCGATGGCAGCCTCTTTCTCTTCATCAACCGTCGGCGCGATCGGCTGAAGATCCTGCACTGGGACGGCGCGGGTTATTGGCTTTACTACCGGCTGCTCGAGGCGGGCACGTTCGAGTCGATCCCCGCGAACGGTCCTTGTGCCCGGCTCGATTCGACGCAACTGGCCATGCTGCTGGGTGGTGTATCTCTCGCCACGGCGAAGCATCGCAAGCGTTATCGCCGCGCGTCGTGAAATTCAGATGTTTTTGCAGATAACTCTTGCAAACTGTTGTTTCCGCCTTATACTGATTCGCGTGAGTGATGCGGCACCTCACAAGGATGCAGCCGGCATGGATGCCACCCCCGAGATCATCATTCCTGACGACCTGGCGGGCTGCCGGGCTTTGATCGAACAACTGGCCTCCATGGTGACAGCGCAGACCGGCGCCCTCGAGGCCCTGCGTCGCGAGAAGCAGGAACTCGAAGCGGCCTACGCCGAACTCGTCCAGCGTGCGTTTCGCCACCGCAGCGAGCGCTACCTCAACAACCCCAACCAGCTCCTGCTCGACCTGGGCGGCACGGCGGATGCGGCCGACGCCGTCGAGGGACTGACCCAGGCGGTCCAGGAAGCGGGGCTGCCGGTCAAAGCGCATGTCCGACGTCGTCACGTGTGCAAGCCGCGAAGCGAAGCGCTGCCGGAGCATCTGCCGCGGTACGAAGTCGAAGCGCGCGTGCCGGAGCAGACCAGGTGCTGCCCGGAGCACGGCGAGCGGACGCTGATCGGATACGACCGGGTGGAGAAGCTGGAGTTCGAGCGTCCCAGGCTTCGCGTCCGGGTGACCAGGTACCCCAAGTATGCCTGCTCCGGCCACGCCGACTGCGGGATCGCCTCGCCGGAGCGTCCCGCGGGATTGGTGGAGGGCGATCGCTACGACACGAGCGTGGCGGCGGAGATCATCACCGCCAAGTACGGCTTTCACCTGCCCGTGTATCGCCAGCAGGACCTGTTCGCGGGCAGCGGCTGGACGCCGGATCGATCGACGCTGCTGAACCTGCTGGTCGCATCAGCTTCGTTCCTTCGACCGTTGGTCGAATACCTCAAGCAGGTGGTCCTCACCGACGAGGTCCTGGGTACCGACGACACGCGCGTCACCCTGCTGGTGCCACCGACGATTCCCGAGGTGGATGCGAACGATCCGAAGTCCCGGCGGACGCACGAGGTCTTGAGCGAGGCGGCCGCCGCGGGTCGCCGAAGCGTGACGGCGCGGATGTGGGCCTATCGGGGCGTGAACATCCTGTTGAACGTGTTCGACTTCACGGTCAGCCGGCACCGGGACGGACCGGACCTGATGCTGGCGGAGTTCGCGGGCACGTTGCTGGCGGATTGTTATTCGGGATACCAGGGGATCGCGCTGCGCAGCGATGGTCGGATCCGCCGGGCTGCCTGCAATGCCCATGCCCGGCGCAAGGTCTTCGATGCCCGGGAGGTCGATCCGCTCGAATCGAGCGTGGTGCTGGCCAGGTTCCAGCAGCTCTACGACATCGAGGATCGCGTCCGGGCGGCGTCCGCCGATGAGCGGCTGGCGCTGCGTCAAAGCGAGGCCGTCCCTGTCTGGCGGTCACTGGGCGAGTGGATGGAGAGCAAGTCGGCCAGGGACGTATTGCCCAAGAGCAGACTCGGCGAGGCCCTGGGCTACCTGCGCCATCATTGGGAGCCGTTGCAGACCTATCTGAGCGACGGCCGGATCCCGATGGACAACAACGAAGTCGAGCAGTTGATGAAGCAGGTGGCCATCGGAAGAAAGAACTGGCTGTTCATCGGCAGCGTGGCGGCGGGCGAGCGGGCCGCGGACTTCCTGACGCTGGTCAGCAGCGCGGTCCGCAACGACCTGGACGTCTGGGCCTACCTCAAGGACGTGCTCGATCGCCTGCTGGCCGGCCAGACCGACTACGCCGCGCTGCGGCCCGATGTCTGGCGGCAAGCCCATCCGGAAGCCATCCGCAAATATCGAGTGGCCGAACGTCGCGACCGCGCCGACCGCAAGCAACTCCGCCGGGCCGCCCGCCGGCGACTCCTCGCAACGTCCCGGCGCTGAATTCAGCGCCGCACCATCCCTGCCCTCATCCAAGCCGGTTATGGGGCTGGTGGGCGCTTACGTCGAACTCGCGAGATCCGTGGACGATCTGCTCTCGCGAGTTCCCGCGCGCTAAAGGCCAGTGCCACAG
>CAZJTF010000514.1:0-4056 GCA_964548565.1 uncultured Planctomycetales bacterium
CCAGCCCCCGTCGAGATTGTCGATGACGACCTCGGAGGTCGGCGGCAGGGTCGCGAAGACGAGGTCCGCCGATTCCTGTGCGCCGTAGGCATTCGTCGAGACCGCCTGGCAATGATACGTGATGCCGCTCTGGAGCCCTGTCACCAGCACGGAGTGGCTCGTCACCAGCGCGGGATTCACTGCGGTCTGCTGCCCATACGCGGTTGTGGTTCCGTAGCGCACCATGCCGTCGGCGGGGGCGGCCGTGGTCCAGGTGATGGTGGCCGTGTTGCTGGTGACGCTCTCCACCTGCGCGTTCGAGATTGCAGGCACGCCGCTCGACGTGAAGCTGTAACCGTCCGAGGTCGTCGAGCCGTTCGCGTTACCCGAGATCACCCGGTAGTAGTAGACCGTGTTCGAACTCAGGCCGCCGACCGTGACGGAGTGATTGGTCACCGGCGTGCTGTCGAGCGGCGTCAGCGTCCCGTAAGACTGCGTCGTGCCGTACTCCACGCGTGAGCTCGATGCCTGGTCGGTGTTCCAGGTGATCGTCGCAGCGGCGTCCGTGATGTTCGTCGCCTGCACGTTCGTGATCGCCGGCGCCGGTGTTCCGCCGAGCTGCAGGTCCCGCACGTACATATTGCCGGTCACCTCGCCGACGGCAACCGTCGCGGTGGTGTTCGCGTTCGGATAACCGGCCTTGCTGGCGGTGATCGTGTACGCGCCCGGCGGCACATCGATGAACGCGTAGAACCCGGTCCCATCCACGTACATGCTGCGGCTGACCGGTCCGCTGATCGAGACCTGCGCGTGGTCGGCCCACGAGCCGTCCATCAGGTGCGTGACCGTCCCCATGATGTGGCCGACGGTGGGGCTCGTCTTCCACGGCATCCCCGGGATCGTCGTCGGCGTCGGCGTCACCTGCGAGACCAGCGACGGTGCGAAATTGTCCCACGAGCCGTTGTCGTACGGCTCCTTATAGACGTACCCGCAGAAACCGTCCGCGTAATGACCGGCCGGCGAAGGCGTACGCGTCTGCAGCAGTTCCGTGATCGAGTTGCTCAGCGAATTCAGGTAGAGCCCGGGGCCGATCACCATCTGCCGGTTGAATTTGCGGTCCTTTTCGAAGTTGATCCAGCGGGTCCAGTCGTCGCGCAGGCTTCCGCCGTAGTTGTAGTACGTCATCGGCACGGCCATGTCGATGATGCCTTCCTGCTGCCAGGAATCCCAGTCGGAGTACACGTCGTAATACGGCCGCGTATTCTGGAAGGCCGCGCGCGTCGAGGAGGTTGGCGACGGGTTCCAGGTCACGAACGCCCCGGACTGCTTCACGTGCGGCTTGACCGTCTGGATGCGTGCATACACCTGCCGGACGAACGCGCTGACCTGGTCGCGCCGCCACTGCTTGAACTGCTCGCTGCCCGAGGAAGGATCCCCAGTCAGCCCGTACCGCGCGTTGTATCGCGCGACGCTCGTGGGGTTGAAGCCCTCGGTGTTCGCCTCGAACCGGATGTAGTCATAGTGGATGCCGTCGATGTCGAACCGCGTTACCAGGTCCATCGAGACGTCTACCAGGTACTTCAGGCATTTCGGATGACCCGGGTCGAAGGCACCGTCACCGTTCTCGGCGCCGGCGGTGGAGTTCAGACGAGTCGGCCAGTAATTGTCCGGGTTGCTGGGATTACTGTGCTGTGAATAGACGACCCCCTTGGCCGTCTTGAACACAACGATCCAGCAGTGAACCTCCACACGCGGCTTGCCGCCGGTGGTGTCGTGGGCGGCATCGATGATCGCCTGCAACGCATTGAAGTTGGAGGGCGACAGGCCGGAGAAGTACGGTTCGCCCATGCCGGAGGGGTAGCACACGTCGGCCCTGCGCCGCACCTGCACGAAAACTGCGTTGCAGTTCGCGTCGCGAATTCGCCCGCGATTGTTCGCGTCGCCCGCTTTGCCGAGCATCGTCTCGACCTGCGACTGGTTGAGGAAGCCGGCTCCCCAGGCGTCGGCCCAGAACGCCCGGTATTCCTGCGCCCGGGTCTCGGCGGCCGCCGCCAACACAAGCAGACCGGCCAGGGACAGCCGGACACCGGTACGCAGACAGCATGGAAGCTGCGCCATGTCGTGGAATCCTGACAAATATGTGAGCTGTTCCGCCCGCCGACGTCCGGCGGTCCGATAAGGCGGCTCTCGCCACCCCCGCGACTCTACAGATTATATAAAATGTACCGGTGTCCGTAGGGGATTGCCACCCGAAATTGCGAGAAATCGGGTGGATTTGGCGCCCTCGGGGCTCTCACGCGCGTGCCGCAACTGCCATGGCCGGCGGATCCTGCCAGCAGGAATGGCCCGTAAGCGGCACAAACGCGTGGTCGGTCGCTACACCGGCACCACCGATCGGTCGCGGGCCGACTCGAGCGCCGCCGTGAAGAGGCAGTGGCTCAGGTGGGCTTCCTCGGGCGTGACGCACCCGGCAAACCGGCTCGGGGTGCGCTTGTTCTGGAACTCGGAGAGCCAGGCGGCCCACATCTGCTGCACGGCGTCCGAGAATCCCGCCTCGAAGATCCCGCCGGTGATGCTGGGGTAGGCCGTGTCCATGCCCATGTCGATGCAGCCCCAGATCTGCTCGCCCCCGTCGTAGCGGAGGACTTCTAGAAGCTTGGGGTTCTTGCTGGAGAACCGCACCGACGTCCTTGTGCCCAGGATCCGCACGTACCAGGTGTTCTTCTCGCCGGGGGCGATGCGGTGGCTGCGGAAGGTCCAGGGGAAGCTCTGACCGCTCGCCGGGTCCTCCATTTCGCACAGGAGCGTCGCGTTGTCCCACGTGAGGCAGGGGGCGACGCCGCCTTTGCCGTCCGGACGCTCTTTGACGATCTTGCTGAGGACAGCCCGCACATTTCTGGGTCGCCAGCCCGCGCGGAACGGCACGTGGCAGGCGTGCATGCCGAGATCGCCCATCACGCCGTACTCGCCGTTCATCTCGATCATGCGCTTCCAGTTGATCGGCTTCTTTGCGTCCAGGTCACTCGAATGCAGGAAGCCGGTCTCCACCTCGATGACGGTACCGATCTCGCCGCTTTCAATCATCCGCCCGATTCGCTGGACTGCGGGCAGGAACGGCATCTGCGAGCAGCAGCGAACAAACACGTCCGGGTGCCGCCGGGCGCACGCGAGGATCGCCTCGTTGGCGGCCTTGTCGATGCCGAACGGCTTCTCGCCCATCAGGTGCTTGCCGGCTTCGATGGCCGCGCTGTATACCTCCTGGTGCAGGTTATGCGGCACCGCGACGTACAGCGCCTCGACCGCCGGGTTGGCCAGTAACTCGCGGTACTCGCCCGTGATCTGTCGGATGGAGGGGAAGTTGTCGCGGTACCAGCCGTGAATCTGCGGATTCTTATCGCACAGCGCGACGATCTCCGGCCGGATGTCCATCTGCGGAAGATGGCACCACCGCGCCGCCGCACTCGCGAACTCCCGCCCCATGAGCCCGCCGCCGATAATCCCGAATCGCACTGCTCGCATCGTGTCCCTCAAAACCAGTTCAACCGCCAGGATAGCCGCCACAGAGACTCAGAGAGCTCAGAGAGAACCGTGGGAGAACTTCTGAGCTGTCAGGCACGTCGCTGGTGCGATCTCGCTGCTGCGGGATTCCCCCTCTCGTCGCCCGATTGCATCCTCCGCGCTTGCGCCATCCATGCACATTCTTCAACAAGTACAGCATACCGCGTTTGTGCCGCGGGTCTATGTTGATGTGCTACACGCAGACGTGGACGATGCGGCGGGTCTCCAAGTCGCCCGAGGCAGACGGGATTCCGCCACAATCGCACTCAATTACGCAGGGTTCTGCGTCCGCTGCCGGATTCCTGAGGTTTCTTTCATATTTTTTTGAATCTCGAGCCGCGAGAATCACTTGGTATGCAGCGGATTGCAGACAAGGCACGGCCGGCAGGTAATGCTGTGGAAGCAGCAGCATGCTTCCTTCTTGCTCGGCACTTGCGTCGCCTCGCCTGCGGCCATTCCCGACCGCCTGTGGCCGTCACAAGTCTTGAGCGAAAGTCTCCACCATCGATCGCCATGGCT
>CAZJTF010000515.1:0-4055 GCA_964548565.1 uncultured Planctomycetales bacterium
TCCTGCGGTTCCAGCCGCGGCAGCAGGCGGAGCACGTGCGTGAGATGGTCCGGCAGTTCGCGGGATTCGCGAACACCACAGCGGCGCAGCTCTTCGCGCATGCGTACCAGGAACCGTCCGCGCTCGTACTGCTCGCCGTAGAGGTGCCAGCCGACCTCCAGGCTGCAGGTCGGGCTCAGGTCGAATGTGCGCGTGAAGAGCTCCTGCAGTTCCTCGATGCTGAGGCCTTCGAGGGACGCGGCGAACGTGCGGAGCGCGTCGGCCGCCCGGGCGGAGGCCGGTGCGATCCAGTCGGCAGTGCCGCGTGCCTTCCGCGCATCGAGATCGACGGGGTATTCGAGCAGGCGCGCGACGCTTTCCAGCTGGCCCTGCTCGCTGATGGCTGCTGTCTGTTCGGCACCGCTCATGCCCCCCTCCTCGGCCCGGAGACGAAGCCGAATCCGACGCCCTGCTTGTGTTCGAGCGGGTCGCGCAACGCTTCGATGGCCTGCTCGCGGTGCGCGGGCGGGATCACGAACCGGTCCTGCACCGTGCATAGGGAGGTCAACTGGTAGATCGCCTCCGCCTCCTCGACTGAGCAGTCGGCTTCCTGGAGCATCCGGCGGGCGATCTCCATCGGCACGTCACCAACCGTCACCGCCCGGCGGTACACGCGGACGGCCTTCTGCTTGCGGAGGGCGTAGCGGACCTTCGTCTCGTAGCCGGCGCCGAACAGTTTCGCGAGAAATGCCATCGGTACGCGCGACTCGTCGATGTCGTGGAAGAAGTCGCGCGAGACATGCGTGATCGTGTCGTCCGCGCGGCTGGCCATCACCGGGGAGAGCGGCGGGACGTAAAACAGCATCGGCAGCGTGCGGAATTCGATGTGCGGCGGCAGCGCGATCTTCCACTGCTTGACGAACTTGAAAACGGGCGATTGCCGGGCGGAATCGAGGATCGATTCGGAGATTCCGTTGCGCCGGGCAGCCTCGCAGACCTGTTCATCGAACGGATCGAGAATCATGGAGCGCTGCGCGTCCACGAGCGCTTCGTCGGAGCTGCAGGCGACCTCGTGCACGCGGTCGGCGTCGTAGAGGAGCACGCCGAGGTAGCGGATCCGCCCCACGCACGAGTGAAAGCAGGCCGGGGCCTGACCGGTCTCGAGCCGCGGGTAGCAGAGGATGCACTTCTCGGATTTCCCCGTATTCCAGTTGTAGAAACTCTTCTTGTAAGGGCAGGCGGCGACGCAGGCGCGCCATCCGCGGCAGCGCGTCTGGTCGATCAGCACCACGCCGTCCTCGCCGCGCTTGTAGATGGCGCCCGACGGGCAGGCCGCCACGCAGGCGGGGTTCGTGCAGTGGTTGCAGATCCGCGGGAAATAGAAGAAGACGAGCCGCTCGATCGCGAAGAGCTGTGTGCGCTGCTCGGGTGTGAGCGCCTCGAGATTGGGATCGTTTTGTGCATACACCGGCGAGCCGCCGAGGTCGTCATCCCAGTTCGGGCCGGCCTGGATGTCGATGGGTTCGCCCGTGACCATGGACACCGGGCGAGCGGTGGGCTGATCCGGCCCTTCCGGCGCGTTGAACAGGTCGTCGTACTTGTAGGTCCACGGCTCGTAGTAGTCGTCCATGCCCGGCTGGCGCGGGTGGTGGAAGATGTTGGTCAGCGCGCGGCCCTTATCGGTGGAGCGCAGCCGGAGCTTGCCGTTCGCCAGTTCCCAGCCACCCGCATACTTCTGCTGATCCTCCCAGGCGGTGGGATACCCGGTTCCGGGCTTGGTTTCGACGTTGTTCCACCACATGTACTCCGCACCCTTGCGGTCGGTCCACACGTTTTTGCAGGCGATGCTGCAGGTGTGACACCCGATGCACTTGTCCAGGTGGAACACCATGCCGACTTGTGAGCGAACGTCCACGATCAACTCCTTACGGAGGCAATGAACAGTTTCTAATGACCAATGACCAAAGAATGACCAAGATCCAATGCCCGACGCGTTGTGGGAGGCTCCTCGCGCTGGTTTCCCGGGGAGAGGTATTCGGCCTTGGTCATTGGTCTTTCCTTGGACATTGAGGTTTGGTCGTTGGTCATTTCCAGTACTACCACACCAGCTCCGGCAGCTTCCGCACCAGGATGTGCGTGTCCCGGTTGCATCCGATCGGGCCCCAGTAGTTGAAATGGAACGTGAACTGCCCGTACCCGCCGACCATCAGGTTCGGCTTGAGCCGCACGCGCGTCAGGCTGTTGTGCCCGCCGGCCCGGCGGAACTTGCGGAGCGGCGATTTCGGCACGGAGTAGGTCCGCTCCGGCGAGTGGTACTGGATGCAGATCCCGCGCGGCAGCCGCGCGCTCACGGCCGCCCGCGTCACCACGACCCCATGGTCGTTGTGCACCTCGACCCAGTCGTTGTCGTTGATACCGATCTGGGCCGCGTCACGGTCGTTGATCCACAGCGGCTCCACGCCGCGCGACAGCGTCGTCATGCGCTGGTTGTCACCGTAGGTCGAGTGGATATGCCACTTGCCGTGCGGGGTGAGGTAATTGAGCATCAAAGTTTTGCCGGCCGGCGTGCTGAACATCAGGTCCGAGTACTCGGACGGCAGCGGGCGCGGTTTGTACGTCGGCAGGTGCTCGCCGTACTGGATGTAGCCCGGGTGATCGAGATAGAAGTGCTGCCGACCGGTCAGTGTTCGCCAGGGCACCAGGCACTCAACGTTGTAGGTGAACGGCGCGTAGGGACGGCCCTCCTGGATCAGCCCAGACCACATCGGACTATTGATGAACCGCTGGGGTCGGCTCTGCAAGGTCTCGAAGTCGATGCGGACGCTGCGATACTTCTCGACCAGGTGGGCAAGCGGCAGGCCGACCTTCTTTTCCATGTTCCGGTAGCTGCGATACGCCAACTCGCCGTTGGTGACTGTCGCGAGGTGCAGCACGACATTGCAGGCGTGCCGGTCCTGTTCGAGAGACGGGTACGTGCGACCGTTCCACGACACGACGGGGTGCGTATGCAGCATCGCGTCGTAGAAGTCGGTGATCTCGTAGTGCGTGCCGTGCGCGCCCAGGCCCTTCTCACGGGCCAGGGGGCCGAACGAGATGTACTGGTTGTACAGGTTGGCGTAATCGCGAGTCACGACCTTGAGGCCGGGCATCGTCACGCCGGGGATCGGGTCCACCTCGCCCTTGCGCCAGTCGAGCATCCGCGGCTGAGCGATCTCCGCCGGCGAATCATGCGCGAGCGGGGTGGCGACGACGTCCTGCACTGGTTCGGGGAAGTGCCGCCGGGCCAGCTCCGAGAACTTGCGTGCCACCGAGCGGAAGATCGCCCAGTCGCTCTTCGCCTCCCAGCACGGCGGCACGGCAGCCGACAGCGGGTGGATGAAGCTGTGCATGTCGGTCGAGTTGAGGTCGTCCTTCTCGTACCACGTGGCGGCCGGCAGCACGATATCCGAGTACAGCGCCGAGGTGTCCATCCGAAAGTTCAGATCGACGATCAGGTCCATCTTGCCTTCCGGAGCCGGTTCGCGCCACTCGACCTCTTTCACGGCGTCGCCGGCGATCTCCTCGGCGATGGCGTTGTGATGCGTGCCCAGGTAGTGCTTGAGGAAGTACTCGTGACCCTTCGCGCTGGCCATAAGGGCGTTGCCGCGCCAGATGAACCACACGCGGGGCCAGTTCTCGGGCGCGTCGGGATCCTCGACGGCAAAACGCAGGCTGCCGGACTTGAGTTGCTCGACAACATACCGCACGACCTCGTCCTCGGCCGTGGCTCCGGCCGCATTGGCTTCGCGGACCAGTTCGAGACTGTTGCGACTGAACTGCGGGTAGAAGGGGAGCCAGCCGCTGCGGACGGCCCTCGCCTGGATGTCCATCGTGTGGCCGCCGGCGAGCGTATCCTCCGGCTGATTCTGCGGGACCGTGTGGTAATCGGTGAATGATCGCTCGTAGCGCCACTGATCCGTGTGCACGTAGTGCCAACTGGGCGCATTCTGCAGGCGGGAGGCGGGGAACCAGTCCTTACCGAGAGCAATGGAAGACCACGACTCGCCAGGGGCGAGTTTCTCCTGGCCGACGTAGTG
>CAZJTF010000516.1:0-4048 GCA_964548565.1 uncultured Planctomycetales bacterium
GATCTCGTCCCGTTGAGCGTCGGTCAGCTTGATGCCGTGTCCCATGGCGACCTCCCGGCGGCTCCGCCGCCATCAAAGAAGTCGTCAGATTGGGACGACATGTATGAATTATTTTGCGTTTCTACTTAGTGGATGACCTAAACGAATCGTATATTTTGATCCACGCCTCTTGAATGAGCTATAAGCCTTCCAGTTGCTCAGATTTGGTGCCAAGCGACCTTTGAATAATAGGTGTGTGCTGTGATAAGCTGGTGGCATGTAGAAATGCTCCCGCGTGGCGGCAACCAGCGGGAGCGTGGCCGAAACCCGCGTAAGGAGTCTCGACGATGGAAACTGTAGCTCACATCGCGGCAGTTGCCTACCTGCGCTGTTTCCACGGAAGAGCAAGTCACGAGCGGTTTGGGGCTCGGGGCGCAAGAGGAACGGATCAGAGCGTATGCCACAATGCGGGGCTTTCACCTCGTGGACATCATCGCAGAGCGCCCGACATGGCACTGCACGGGCCGGGCAACGGCCCCCGAGTTTACGAAAAAAGCAGTCACCTCCTGGATCTGCACACAACTATGTGGAACGTGTGGGAAACTAATTTGTAGGCAAATCGCCCCTTTTTGTAGGCACTTCTCTGAAAACATGCGTTTTTGTTGGTGTTTGTGAAGGTAAAAGCGGTTTATGAATCCCACGCTCTAACCAACTGAGCTACGCCGCCAAGCCATTGTCAAGACGTGACTTCCGACCGATCCTGTTCTGCTCGACGAAGCCTTGGTTGTTGCCAGACCTCGTGTGCCGAACTGGACGGAAGAAGTCATGCGCCATCCCACAACTCGCTCCTGAGCCCGACGAGAAGGGACGCTACTGCGTCGCTTACCGGGATTGGAGCGGCACTGCCAGGAGGTTACGACTAACCCGCGAGAAGGGCAAGTCGCAGCAGATCCTGAACGGCCTGGTGCCAGTGTACTACGACCCGGTGAAAGGCTTCAATCCCCCCACGTCCTTGCGAGCCATCGCCAATGGCATCCGGCCGAGCTTGCCGCAGCACGAAGCCTCGCTGCCCGCGATCGCCAAGACTTTCCTTGAAAATCCTCGTAGTCGCGTCCGCGACGACGACCAACAGAAGCGACCTAAAGGACCGGTCGGGATCGAGGAGTACGGGAGCTTGCGCCACTGCGTTATTCACACACTGGACTGGGGGGCCAGGTATTTTGGAGATCGGTTCAAACTCACACCGTTCGCCGCGCTCTTCGACGAGACGGCGTACGACGCCATGATGCTGGAGTTCAGTCGCGAGTACGGCATACCCAGGATCAACAAGCACCGTCTCATGGTAGACACGATGCAGGTTCTGCGCAAAGCAGCTTGGCCGCCGAACCAACATCAGTCGCTTAACCGGACCCTCCGACGCGTTTCTGGGTCCGTCGCCATATACCCGGTGCGGACGCGCATTGCGCAGTATGACACGAGGTTGATGCACCAAGCGACCGGTGCCTTCGGAGGCGACCGTCAGATTCTGTGGAGACAAAAAGCATGCTCAGATGCTTTCGGAACGGCGAAGGTGGCCAGAACACGGCCGGTCTCTTCCCCCAGGAGAAGCAGCACCTTCTCCCCGCCGCGTGCAAACGCCCAGACCAGTGCCATAAACGTGGGTCCCCTCAGGTCATATGACAGGTGCATCGCATGGTTGTTCACAGGGGGAACATGTCGCCAGACCTCCCGAGCGTCGGCAGTCCTGAAGCATCAGCATCGTAGCAGCAGATGCCATACCTTTGGTAAGCCCCCGCGATGACGCGCAGGCCGTCTGACGTGATTCCTAGCCGTTGTCCGCAGAAGTCGAGCCTCGGATCGAACTCACTGATCTGTTTGCGACCAGAGACATCCCAGACAGCAACTCGCCGCTCGAATGCGCGGACTGCCACGCGGTGGCCGTCCCACGAGCTGGCGATATGTCTCACACGGTCCACCTCCGGTACTCGCCGCTGCGCCTCGGTCACTCACATGCTATCACCCTCGTCCCGCCGCGGTCCCGGCCTCAGATCGGCTCACCCGCACGCTTGGCAGTCCGCTCCACTGCTCCCTCATCGCTGATTGCACAGGCTCGGTCGGCCTCAGCATCCCCGATGGCGGTAGTACAGAATACCAGGCCGTCAGGTACCGCCACGCTCAGCGCTCGCACGATCGCCCGTCGCACCCGCACGAAGCCTGAGCTAGCCCCGGCTGCCGTCTTGAAAGCGAAAGGCCCATACGCCATAATGAACTTGGGTCGGAAAACACAACACTCATGTATATCTTCTGCTGGCTGTTACAGCGCGAGAGAGGAGACGCTCATGCGTTCTCGCATAGTCATCGGGCTTGTGACGCTTTCTGCTGCACACACGCAGCTTTGGGGGACAACCCTCGTGTTCCAGCCGCAAACGGGCAGCTTTGGTACTGAGCAGCCCATTCCACAGGCTTACGGAGACCGTGTTGTCGCTACGACGCAGGACGGATACCTCTATGGCTCCGAGGGTGGCTTCACCCCCAACGTCGTCGTGGACTGGAACACCGGCACCTCGCCACTTCACGGCAACGCTGTCCACTATCCGACCGGGTTCGGTGATCTCGTTCACGTCTTTGAGGTGGAACCGGAAGGCAGAGGAGTCGAAGTCACCTTCACCGCAGATCAAGGCTGGTTCGTGGAACTCCACGGCTTCGACATGGCTGGGTGGAATCGCGCCGACTACACGATCAACGCGGTTCGCGTGCTGGACGGAGCGGGTCAGACGCTGTTCGAGCAGACAGACGTGCCTATCGCGGGCTCCGGACCGAGCCACTCCGACTTCGACTTCACGCCGGGTCTTGTCGCGCCGATCATCAAGATCCAGTTCGACTCGCGAAACCTCGGCGGTTCCTCAGACAATATCGGCATGGACAACATCACCTTCGGCCAGGTACCTGCCCCTCCTGGAGACTTTAATTTCGATCGGCACGTCGATTTGATTGACTTCGAGATCCTGCTCGCTTGTGTCAGTGGGCCGAACGTTGCGTACGATATCGCCAATTTACCTGCGGGATGCACGCTGACGGCGGATGTGGAGGCAGTCATCGCAGCCGACTTCGACCGCGACGGCGATGTGGACGCTGACGACTTCGGCATCTGGCAGCTCTGCTACAGTGGGCCGGAGGCTTTCGGCGACCCAAGCTGCGCGGAGAATTGAAGATCCGGGCGATGCACCCGTCAGGCGGTTCGGCTCCGGTCAGCGGCACCACGAGACAACCAGCCACTCGATGCACGCTCCAGCCGGTCAGCAATCCCGTGAGAAACGCCTCACCGACCGCGACGCCAATCGTGCCGGTGCGTCGAGTCCCCAGAGTCCCGAGTCATCCGTTACGGCCGCTTCGGCAACTCAGAGCCAGCCAGCCGCCGCTTCTCAGCCATCAACGTCACTCATTCAAGCTGCCTTCCGGGGGCATTCTGATGCAGTTGAGCAACTTCTGAGAAGTGGCGTAGACGTGAATGCTGCCGAACCGATGTTCAACCGCGGCCACTTCACCATGCAGCCGTGGGTGGAAAAACTGAGGTCGTCGGACTGCTCCTTCGGAACGGTGCTGATCCGAACGTGGCGGGCAAAGAAGGCAAACTCCGCTTAACTGAGCCGCGCTGCACGGCAGGCATGATGTGATGAAGTGTCTGCTGGCCGAGGGGGTGCCGACGTGACGCGCGTGTGGCTCTCGCCGCGACCCTGGGCGTGGCGCTTCTTGGCGTTTCTTCCGAAGACGTGGGCGCCGCGTGCACGTGGATGCCGGGCGAAGGCCTGGCGGGAGTCGACGGCACGGTGTATGCGAGCGCGGCCTGAGACCCTGATGGTTCCGGGCCGCAGGCAGAAAGGCTGGTGATAGGAGGTGTATTTCAGGTTGCCGGGAACGTTTGGGCCAGCAATATCGCTGCCTGGGACGGGTCGGCCTGGCAGACGCTGGGCAGCGGGCTGAACGGCGATGTGCTTGCACTGGCCGTCGTCAACGGCGAGCTGATCGCGGGCGGCAAATTCAACAGGGCGGGCGAAACCTCTGTCAACAG
>CAZJTF010000517.1:0-4044 GCA_964548565.1 uncultured Planctomycetales bacterium
GGCGAAGCGCTCGGCGACCTTGCTCCAGTTCACAACGTTCCACCAGGCGGCCAGGTAGTCGGCCCGGCGGTTCTGATACTTGAGGTAGTAGGCGTGTTCCCACACGTCGACGCCGACGACTGGCTTGCAGCCCTTGCAGATCGGGCTGTCCTGGTTGGCGAACGACTCGATCACGAGCTTGCCGGCCTTGTCGAGGCAGAGCCAGGCCCATCCCGAGCCGAAACGAGTCATGGCGGCGTTGTTGATCTGTTCCTTGAACTTGGCGACGTTGCCGAACGTACCGCTCAGGGCCTCAGCAATCTGTCCGGAGGGCTCGCCGCCGCCACCCTTGCCCTCGGGTGCCATGATCGTCCAGAAGATCGAGTGGTTGGAGTGGCCGCCGCCGTTGTTATTGACGGTCGTCCGGATGTCGGCCGGGACCTGGTCGATGCCGGCCAGCAGATCCTCGATGGTCTTCTGGGCGAGCTCGGGGTGGGCTTCCAGGGCCTTATTCAGGTTTGTGACGTAGGCGGCGTGGTGCTTCCCGTGATGGATCCGCATCGTCTGCTCGTCGATGTAGGGCTCCAGGGCGTTGAAATCGTACGGCAGATCCGGAAGTGCGTGAGCCATGGCTGTCTCCTGTCTCGATGGAGCGCCGGCAGCGTTGCCGGCGCGGTACTGGTTTGACTCCGTCCCGTACAGTGGAACCTAAACAAACACCCGGAGGGAGTCAAGGAAATAGGACCGGGCTGGTCCCATTCTAGTCCTGAATTCGGGCGCGGCTACAGTGGAAATGGAAACCGCTGGTGAGTTGATGCCGGTGACGTTATTCCGCCGCCCAGGGGAAGCGGTCCTTATAGTGACGGTAGAAGAGGCCGACGACCTTCATCGCGACGATGGCGGCGTAGGTGTTGAGGATCGCCAGCAGCACTTCGAGCGTGAAGGGGTGTTCCTGGCTGAACCGGCTCATTGTCCCGGCCATGAAAGGCGCCTCGGGGAGCAGGGTCAACCCGAATGCCACCAGGACGGCCGCGCAGACGACGGCGTAGGCGAGGGGGGCGGAGGCGGCCGTGCGGAGGATCGTGTGGGGCCAGAGCCCGCTGAAACCGTTGCCGATCGACACGCCGAGCACGACCACCGGCCAGAACAGCATGCCCATGACGCCGAGGGCCACGGTCACGTCCCACCGAATACTTCCGGTGAGATACCACATCAGCGCCGCGGCTGCGCCGGCCGGGATCAGGACGCAGACGAGCGATCCGACGAAATGGAGGAACGGCATGAGGAGATCGTCGATCAGGTTATGGAGCCAGATGGTCGGGAGTTCGTCCTCGCCGCGCGCGGTTTCCGCGATGGTCGACATGAAGAACGCGTACACATAAAGCATGACGATCAGGCCGATGAGCCAGCCGTAGAAGGGGATGAGGCCGACCAGCAGCGGCGTGAGAGCGATCGTGAAGAGCGTGGTGGCATTGCCGGGGCTCCGGAAGAAGATGAAGGCCGCGCCGACGGCATTGAGGAATGAGACGAGACTGGTCGCGCCCGTGGTGAGTTCCTCGGGTACGGCCTCGCTGCAGACCGGGGCGTCGGCGGGGCGCCGGAAGCGGTCGTGCGGGGCCGGTTTCGGTGCGCCGTCCGAATCGTCACCAGAGGTCAGATCACGAAGCCAGGCCGGGGACTCCTCCTCGCGCGCGTCGAGGGTGAGGAGGGTGCGGGGTTTTGCGGCGGCCATCTGCTCGACGGTGAAGACCGTTCCGCAGGTCTTGCAGCGGGCGCGCCGGCCGATTGCGGATTCCGGGAGGCGGATGGTCGCTCCACAACTGCATTGCTGGTAAATCGGCATGGCGGCACCTCATGACAGGGCTTTCGGAACGCGCCACCTCCGATTATCAACGGCGGCGGGACGCGGGTGCCATTAGAAACCGCGCCGAATTTTCGAGCCGGGCGTGCCGCTATGGCGCCCCGGCAGAGCTTGTCGGCCGAGGGGCGAAAATGGCGTTGAGGCGCACCGCCAGACGCACGCCGCCCATGGAGATCCGCTTGTCCGCGATCGGGACGCAGCGGTTGAAGTACGCTTCGCCGGGTTTGCCGTTTTTCGGCACCCTGTAGGCGATTTTGGCGGCCTGCTGGGACTCGGTGGCCCAGTCGGACGGGTCTGTTTTCGAGGCCCACTCCTCGAACTGCTCGCGGGTGATCGCCGCGCGGAGGCGCCTGGCGCACTCTTCCCACGTCTCATTGGTGTAGAGAACGGGCATCCGGTCCCAGAGCTTATGGAGAGACATCTTTTCCGAGCGGTACTCGACGGTTGGAGCGGATTTCGACTGCCCGGGCGTGTTGACGTGCAGCGGCTGGTGCAGGTCGACCACGAAGTGGACGAGGAACTTGAGCGCGTCTACGCGTTTGCGGCGATCGGCGGTGGGATCGCGCAGGACCGCGGTGAGCTCCTCGATCGAGGAGACGGCGCAGCCATTGGGGCAGTCGCGGCGGAGGTCGAATGTCTCGGCACCGTCCGCGATGCGGGCCCCGTGGCGCGTGTCGGACCACTTGTACTCAGGCAGCTTGCGGACACGGTCGGCCCATTCCGCGACGTCGATGATGGACTCGCTGCCGAGGAGATCGGCGATGGAGGCGCGGGCCTCGGGGGTCAGGTAGCTGTCCGCAATGGCGGCGCCGATCCGGTGGCCGGGACCCCAGGCGAAACTGGCGGAAACAAACGACAGACAGGCCAGACCGGTCACACATGATGTCAAGCGCATGAAACACACCTCTCTGACGGGATGAACGTCCACGCAAGATGGTTATTGCCGGCTCTTCGCAGGGCGACTCACAGGCGCAGTTTCCAGCGGGCCTGGCGCAGGACCGCCTTCGGGGAGGTCTTCATCTGCTCGTACCAGACGGTGAGCAGCGAGCCGTCCGTGAGTTCGACGGTGCTCGGGTAGCCGAGGTCGCCGTTGGCGCCGTCGGCGGAAACGGTGAGAGGCTCGGACCACGTTTTGCCGTTGTCGGTGCTGACGCGGGCCTGGTTGCCGAACGGGGCGCGACGGTAACCGCAGGTCATGAGAAGATGCCCGCTCCTGAGGCGCAGCAGGTGCGAGGGCAGGCCCCAGACGCCGATGGAGCGCGGGACGGACCAGGTCCTGCCGCCGTCGCCGGACTCGCACTGGAGCGTCTCACCGGCATTGGCCTTGTTGTGATTGCGGATCTGCACGATGACACGCCCATCGGCGGCCTGAACGCCGTGGAGTTCGTGGTATTCGGCCGAGTTGTCTCCGGGTCGGGCGGCGATCTCGGACAGCCACTTCCAGGTTTTGCCATCATCGGTGGATTCGGCAACGCCGGTGCGTTTTTCGCCGGTCCAGAGCTGTTTGCCAGCATAGAGGAGGCGACCGTCGGACAGTTGGAAGGGGCCGTGCGGGCTGTTCACGATGGTGGGGTAGCGTTCCGACCAGGTGATGCCGCCGTCGGTCGAGCGGAGCATCCATTCGCCGAGCTCCGCCCGGCGCTGTTCCGCGGTGAGACGGTTGTGAACGGACTTCCATGCCTCGAGGTGGTCGGCGGCCCAGTTTTTGGCCTTCTCGGCCTTTTCGAGCGAGGGGACGTAGGCCAGAGAGGTGAAGGTGGTGACGAGGAGCGTGCCTTTGGCGGTTTCGACCACGCCGGCGTCCCGATCGTCAATCGCGCCGTCGAGCAGGACGCGGGGCCAGGTCCAGGTGCGGCCGTCGTCGTCGGAGGTCATCGCATCCACGCGGCCGAAGGGGCAGACGTGGGCCTGGCGGCCGCCGGACCACACGACGATGAGCCGGCCATTCGCGCGGCGCGCGACCGTCGGCCAGCCGCAGTAGTACTGAGGCTCCCGGCTGATCACGCGCGTCTCGAGCACCTCGGCGGAAAGATCGGCCCGGGCGCTGCGGGGACGACCGAGCGCTGCCGCGGCGGCGGCGAGGCCGGCGGTCTTGATGATCGTGCGGCGGGAGACGACGGTGGACGGATCACTGCGCATTGTTGCACCTCATGTTGACGGGTGTGCGTATGGTCGCGGGTTTGGGGGGAAAGTGCAACGGGCGG
>CAZJTF010000518.1:0-4012 GCA_964548565.1 uncultured Planctomycetales bacterium
AACCGGACTACCTGCTGACGGTCATCACGCAGGGGGTTTAGATGCGATTGCCCTGACGAGCCCCCACGGCAGGCGGTTCAACGCTGGATTTTCGACTGCGGATGCGGTATTTCTGCGCGGCACTATGGCAGACACACTCAAAGCCGGCATCATCGGGCTCGACACCTCGCATTCACAGGTGTTCACGGAGATGTTCAACGACGAGAAGCACGCCGGGCACGTCCCGGGCGTGCGCGTCGTGGCAGCCTACCCGTCCTACAGCCCCGACATCGCCACGAGCCAGGCGAACACGAAGAAGTATGGCGACGTGATCTCCGGCAGGTTCGGCGCGAAGATTACGGAGACCATCCCCGAGCTCGTGAAGATGTGCGACGTCCTGCTCATCGAAAGCGTGGACGGGCGACGGCACCTGCCGGAGCTCAAGGCGGTCGCCGATGCGGGTAAGCCCGTGTTCGTCGACAAGCCCTTCACCGCGAGCCTGGCCGACGCCAAGGAGCTGGTGCGGATCCTGAAGGCGAAAAACATCCCCTGCTTCAGCTCGTCGGCCCTGCGGTTCGACGCCAACGTGCAGGCGTTCCTCGCGGAGCGCGAAAAGCTCGGGAAGGTGCTTGGCTGCGACGCCTACTCGCCGGCCAGTCTCGAAAAGACCAACCCGGGCTTCTTTTGGTACGGCATCCACGGCGTCGAGATTCTCTATACGATCATGGGGCGCGGCTGCACGAGCGTCCGCTGCACGAGCGTTGTAAAGAACCCCGACTCGGGGAAGCCTGGCGGCTCGGACGTGGCCGTCGGCATCTGGTCGGACGGGCGGATCGGCACGATGCGGGGCATCCGCGAGGGCGCGAGCGGCTTCGGGGCGTCGGTCATGACCGAGAAAGCGATCCGGGACGTGCCCTACGCCGCCGACAAGCCGATTTACCGCGGCCTCCTCGAGAACATGGTCAGGTTCTTCCAGACGGGCAAACCGCCGGTCGAACTCGAGGAGACGCTCGAAATCATCGCGTACATCGACGCGGCGCTGAAGTCCTCGCGGGAGAAGTGCGGCGACGTGGCGGTGGATGTGACGCTGTAGAGAATCGCGGATTGCGGGTGGGGAGGCCCTGGCTTCATGCGCAACTGTGATTGCGAGATCCGGCAGTTCCGGAACGGTCGGCGTATCCGAACGTTCCGGTACGTCGGGGGCCCCAGGCCCTGGGTGCAGCACGTTGCGACGAGCGGGCGCACGTATCCGATGACGGATGCGCAGTTGTTGTCGCATGTATTACCGACGTTGGTGAAAGGGCACCCGGTGGAAACCATCGTCATCCGCAAGGATCGCAAGCGTTCGCAGCCGTCGGCGTGCGACTCGCTGAAACCGTTCGGCGGCGCCGTTAAAAGACGCCGGGACCTTGCGACCAACCCACGCCACCGGGACGATCCGGGCCGGTAGCTCACGGTGAGAACTCGAAAAAGAACGGGGCGCGGCTCGGTTGAGAGTCGCGCCCCGTGTTGCTTTCAAGTCTCTGCCGCCCCCAATCTATGCTTGGGGAGCTGCCTCCGTTTTCTTGTGCCGGAAGCCGACCAGGAAGGCGAGGCAGCAGATCCCGCAGAGAACCGCGGGGACAAGGAACATGGTGTTCCAGTTGTTCCCGCTTGCTTTCTGGATCGGAGCGGCCAACAGCGAGCCCACAAGCATGCCGCAGCCGATCGTCACTGAGGCGAGGAAACTCTGAGCGCTCGACTTGATGTCCTTCGGCGCGATCACGTCCGTGAACATGAAGATCACGGTGAAGAAGAAGGCGAAGCCGATCCCGTGGAGACTCACGGCGCCCAGAACCAGGGAGGCCGGCTCTCCGATTGCGAACATCAGATCGCGCAGGCCCCAGGCAAGAATGCCGATTGCCATGGTCCACTTGTAGCCGATCGCCCGCAGAACGAACGGCAACACCACCATCATCACCATTTCGCAGATCTGGCCTGCCGTCAGCGCGGGTCCAACGCGGCTCTGCGAGAGGCCCATGCCCTTCTCCAGGAAGACGCCGCCCCAGGCGAAGTAAAGCTGGAGCTCCATCGCCACGAAGAACGAGACGATCGCCATGGCTGCGAAGGCCGGATTCCGCATCAGCCCGACGGCATCAAGGAAGGCCAGCGGGTTGCCGCCTTTTTTGCTCGGCGGCGTGTGCGGCAGGGTGAGGGCCATGAAGCCGTAGATGAAAGAGAGGCCGGCCGCAAAGTAGAACAAGTGGACCATACCAGGCTTGGTGGAGAGAACGGCCGGGCCGATTCTCTCCAGCCAGAAAATCCCGAACACCCATCCGATCACGATCCATCCGATGGAACCCCACACCCGAATCCGGCTGAACCGCTCGTTCGGCCAGTGCTGGAACGTGATCGAATTGCTGATCCCGATGGTCGGAGCGTAGATCAGGTTGTACACCAGCATCCCGGCGAAGATTCCGCCAAAACTGGTGAGCCGCGTGACCGCGAGCAGAATCACCCCGCCCAGGAGCTGACTGACAGCCAGAAAATGCTGGGCAGCGAAGTAGCGGTCGGCAATCTGGCCGCCGATGAACGGGCCGACGATCGAAGCGATCGGCAGCGTCATGTAAATGAGGGCGATCAGGCCGGTATTCGGGGTTCCGTCCGCCTGCTGGAACGCCGGGAGGCCGGCGAGATAGTTGCCCAGGATAGGCGCCCAGACGCCCCAGATGGCGTACTGGAGGAACATCATGAGGGACAGGCTCAATGCCCGGCCCGGGGGGGCCACTTGCGGCTGGGGTGCGTACGTGAGAGTTTCCGGTTCGGCCATGGTTCACCCACCTCACAAGATGCGTCGAAAAAACGGAGCTTTCGGGGGCTCTGCGAGGCCGGAGTGTACGTGAGATCCCGCCTGCCTTCAACGCCCGTTCCGCCTGCGGGACAAAAAGCCGTAAACGGCGATGCCATCACCGGTTGCCCGGGTCACATGGTGCGGTTACATTGGTTCTGGACGGCCCGGTTGTACCCGGTCCGGTCCGCTACATGAAAGGTGACGCGACATGGGAATGCTCTCCGCCCGCACCCGCCGGTACGCCGGCCGCGCCCTGTACGTCAGTTTTGTCCTCCTCGCCGGCTGCGGCGTCGGCACCAACGTCCTGACCTCGATCCTCGGCAACAATGTGGAGGAGCAGTTCGGGCTCAACGGCGTGGACATCCGGATCATCAACCAGTCCACGGCTACTGAAGAGCTCGACATCCTCGTCGACGGCCAGCCGTACACGATCAGCTGCCTGTCGACGGTCCAGATCTGCGACTTTTACCTGAGCACCTGCCCGCAACGTGTGCAGGCCGTCACCGAGCGCAGGCTCGATGCCGCCGGGCGGTTCGTCGGCGGCCGTGACTTCACCGGCAATGACGACTTCACGTTCGACCGCGGCGCGGGCGAATTTGACTGCGGCGACTTCATTATCTACCGCTTCAGTGACACCGAGGCGGACGCCTTCGTCCTCTGACCTTCCCGCCTCCATGCAGAGCTGATTCATCGGCCGATCGCATCATCTGCGGTCGGCCGTTTTCGCACGTGGCATGTCGGGCGCGAAAACACAGGCACCCCGGCGCGCAAGCCCTGTCCGGCCGGCGCTCATCAACAAACGGCGTCCGTCTGCAAGGACGACCAAACGCCCCGCGCACGTTGCGATCCTGCCCCGGATCGTCGAACATGCGCGCGCCGGAGGGTTGGAGGAACGCATCGTGTTTTCGCGTATGACCACGGGGATGCTCGTGGCGGTGCTGACAAGCGGCTGGAGCGCGCCCGCCCAGCAGTCGCCACCGGCGGGCGAGGAGGGCGGAGTGGTTCAGGCAGAGAAGCGGGCCCGTGCACGCGAGCTCGGGATCGAGGTCGGCATGCTGCCAACGGGCCGGTGGAACGCCATCACGGACGTCACCGGCGTCAGGGTCGGGCATCAGACGGTCCGGCGCGGCGACTCCGTGCGTACCGGGGTGACGGTGATCCTCCCGCATGCCGGCAACCTCTACCGCGAAAAGGTGCCGGCGG
>CAZJTF010000519.1:0-3993 GCA_964548565.1 uncultured Planctomycetales bacterium
ATCGCGCCAGAAATGGAAGAACCGGACGGACGCATGCGTCCACTTCCTCTCCAAAGCAAAGAGCGGAATCGAGGCCATGAGCCGCCTCGACAGGGAAGCGGTTACCCTCGGCCTGTCGCCCACGTTCAAGCCGGGCGACCTCGACACGATGCTCGACGACGTCGATGTCAAGCTCAAGATGCTCGCTGCCGCCAGGAATCGCACGGGAGAGTAGCGAGCGTCGGGTGACTCGTTCCCGTGCCATGACGCCGAATGATCGCCTGCGGCGAAACCGCGGGATTATCTTCAGACGCGGGCCGGCCGCTGTTTCTGAGTTTTCGCCGGCGGCTCGAGCACCTCACGTGCCGCGGGATCCGACAGCACTGCCTCCTGCTCTTTCTCACTGAGCCGGCGGTACGGCCGGGGCGCGAAATTCCCCGGGATGCCGCGCGCGTTCAGGATGGCTGTCATCGTCGGGAAAACGCCGCATCGGATGAGCAGCCGCCGGATCAGGTACAGCTTCTGCTGGTACGTCGCCGCCTCTTCCCACCGCCCCTGGTCCGCCAGCGCGCCGATCTGCACGACCCATGTCGGAGCGAGGGTGTAAATCCCGTCGAGGTGCGAACGAATTCCGTACCTCAGGAGCACGTCGATCATGTCGGGTTGGGCCGCGAACAGGTGGAACGGCGGGGCGCCGGGCCTCCCGGCGGCCTCTGCCTCCAGCGCGTCGAACAGTTGCCGAAGCATCGCCGCTTCGTCGGAGCACTTGATGCCGCGGATGTTCGGGTGACGCGAGAGTTCGACCACCGTTTCGATCCGCAGCTTCGTGCGCGTGAGGATCGGCAGATCGTACAGGTACACCGGCGCCCGCGAGACCGCCGCCAGCTCGGTGTAATAGGCGATGAGCTCCTCCTGGCTGAACGTGAGCAGGTACGGTGACAGGACGACGACACCGTCGATGTCGAGCGTGTTGAGGTAAAGGATGCGGTCGCGCGTGCGCGAAAAACTCGCGTCCCCCGCCCCGATGTAGACCGGCACGCGTCCGCGCACGATCTGGACGGAGCGTTCGGCCAGTTGCCGGTAGGTCGCATCCGAGAGCAGCTGCATGAGGCCCATCGTCCCGCCGACCAGGAAACCGGAAATGCCGGCCGCCAGCTGGTCCGAAAGATGCGCCTCCAGCCCTGCCTCGTGAAGATCCTCCTCCTCCGTGAGGGGCGTTCCGATTGCCGTAATGAACTGCGGTGCTGTCATGCCTGCTCCTGGATTCAGTAAACGGGTGCAAGTTGGTGCGACGTGCTCAGGTGCTGCTCGAGACGCGCGATCGCCTCGGTGATCCGTCGCGACTGGATAAGTGTGGCGATCTCCCGGTGTTCGGCGATTGTCTGCCGCGCCGCACGATGCCTGGCGTCCGGGTCAGCAAGCCGGGATGGCGACAGCGGCAGCGGCGCGCGCCGGCAGATCGAGATCAGGTGGTCGTTGTGCGACAGCTCGACAATTGTCGTGTGGAAGCGCCGATCTGCCTCCGCGAATCCAAGTTCGAGCCCCGCCACCAGGACCTGCTCCATGGCGTCGCACGCCTCGCTCAGCCGCGACTCCTCGGGGACGGGCGTGCGCGCACCGATCAGCCGGATCGCCCCCGCCTCGATGATCGCGCGCACCTGCATCACCTCATCCAGGTCGCGCTGCTCGAGCAGCGGCGTGAAGTACCCGCCGCGCTCTCCCCGGCGAAGGAGCCCCTCGTGCGCGAGCAGGATCATGGCTTCGCGAAGCGCCGCCCGGTGCACGCCGAGCCGCTTCGCCCACTCCTTCTCCGCCAGCCGGACCCCCGGACGGATCTGCCCGAACAGCAGCAGCCGCCGGAGCTGCTGGTAGGCCGCATCGTTCTGTGCCCGTCTCGGAGCGTCCATGATCGCCATTATGCACTTTTTTGCCGGCCAAACAAGCGGGTTTTTGACGCGCAAACGGAGCGTTCCTGGGCGGGTATCATTCCGATCGGATACACCCCCGATTCTATAAGTCCTTTACGACCAATGGTCTATCTGAATCCGCCGGCCGCCACGCCGGCCCGATCTCGTCCCCGCGCGACCCCGAGTGGACATGAGCGGCCATTTGTTTAAAATGAACACACTTGAACACACCCGATCGGAGGCAGACATGTCCCTTCTAGAGAACGCATGCATCAACTTCGACCGTTCCGCATCCCTCCTTCAGGACGAGTTCGGATCCGGATTGCTGGCGAAGGTCCGGCGCCCCCGGGAGCGGATCGAACTCTCCATGGGCCCCCGGATGCAGGATGGAAGCGTCCGCACGTTCAGTGCATTCGTCGTGCGGCACAGCGATGCCCTCGGGCCCGCCAAGGGCGGCATCCGCATGACGCCCACCGTCACGCTCGACGACGTCACCGCCCTCGCCATGGAGATGACGTGGAAGTGCGCGCTGATCGGTGTCCCCTTCGGGGGTGGCAAGAGTGGAATCGTCGCCGACCCTGCCGCGATGAGCGCCGATGACAAGGAGACGCTGATCCGCAGTTTCGCCCGCAACGCCCACCGCCACATCGGCCCGCAGGTCTACGTCCCCGCCCCCGACATGGGCACCAACGAGCGCGACATGGGCCATCTCAAGGACACGGTGTGCTACTCGCTCGGACAGTCGACGACCGCCGGCTGCTATGTCACGGGCAAGCCCGTCATCCTCGGCGGCATACCCGGTCGGCGCGAGGCGACCGGGCGCGGTGTCGTCGCGTGCATCCAGGAGGCGTTTCGCACCGAAGGTCGCGAGATCCGCGGAAGTACCGCCATTGTGCAGGGCTTCGGCAATGTCGGGGCAGTCAGCGCGCGGGCCTTCGCCGAGGCCGGCGGTAAGATACTTGGCGTTTCGGACATCCACGGCGCCGTGTACCGCTCCTCGGGCCTGGACATGGCCGCACTCGACAAACACGTCGCCGCGCACGGAACCGTCTCTGGATTCGAGGGCGGCGAACCGGTGCACGGCCGCAAACTGCTCGAACTGCCCTGCGATGTCCTGATCCCCGCGGCCGCCGGCGGTCAAATCACCGCTGAAAACGCGTCTCGTATCGCCGCCCGCATGATCGCGGAGGGTGCGAACGGACCAACCGATGCTGCAGCCGACGAGATCCTCACCCGCCGTGGTGTTCTCGTCATCCCCGACATCCTCTGCAACGCCGGCGGCGTCTTCGTCTCGTATCTCGAGTACACGCAGGAGACCCAACAGGAGCAGATGACCGAGCACGAGGTGCAGACACGCCTGATGCGCCGGATGTCGGAGAGGTTTACGCAGGTCAGGGAGCTTTCCGAGCAGCGCGGCCTCAGCATGCGGGACGCCGCCATGTACATTGCCGTTCACGGCGTCTGCTCCGCCGTCGTAGCGCGCGGTTACTTGCCGTGAGCCCGCTGCCGTCGCGGTTTGTCACTCCGACGCAGCGGCCGGCGATGAATCCGCGGCACCGGCGCGGATGCGCGTGACGATGGGAGTGCGGTGGCGGTTCGAATCCGGCTCGCCGCCGAGCAGCCACCATTCGTGGTCGCCGATCCGCAGCAGCGGCGCCGTCGTCGTCTGGATGATCGCGTTGCCCACTTTGCTTGCGGAGACCTTCTCGAGGTTCAGCAGCCAGATGTCGGGCCGGATCCGCCCATCGGCGCACCCCGCCAGCAGCACGTGGGCGCCATCCACCGGGCTGGCCGACCATGCGTAACCGGGGAACGGCAGATCCTTCATCCGTTCCCAAGTATCCGCCGCGGGATCGTACCGCAGGCACTCCGCCATCGGCGTCAACGGCGTCCAGTTGCTCACGCCCCCAAGCAGGTAGAGGTGCTTGCCGACCACCACCAAGGTCGCCAGCGTGCGGGGCGTCCCCGGCACGTCGCGGCATGGCTTCCACGACGCCCCCGCTTCCCTCACATCGAGCGACCACATCCGACGCGTCATGTCGCCGCCCGTCTCCCCCGACGCCACGTAGAAACGCCCCTCCAGGCACGCACCCGCCGCCGACGAGAC
>CAZJTF010000520.1:0-3981 GCA_964548565.1 uncultured Planctomycetales bacterium
CATCGCCGAGTGCCTTCTGCGGCTTTCGCAGCTGGTGACGGACCATCCCCGGATCAAGGAACTGGACATTAACCCGCTCATCGTCTATGCCCGCAACAAGGGCGCCGTCGTCGCGGACGCCCGCGTCATCCTGAGCGAGACAACGCCCGACGAGGAGAAGTGATTCATGAGTTACGACTGGCGACAGCAGTACGCAGGCAAGCTTGAGCCGGCCACCACGGCGCTCAAGCGGATCCGTCGCGGAGATCGCGTCTTCATCGGCTCCGCCTGCGGCGAGCCACAGGCCCTGGTCCGTGCCATGGTCGAGGTCGCGGGCTCGCTCGTTGATACCGAGGTGATCCACGTGCTGACGCTCGGCGTCGCCCCCTACGCCGATCCGCAGTACGCACCCAACTTCCGCGCGAACGCCTTTTTCATCGGCAACAGCGTCCGCGAGGCGGTGAACCAGGCCCGCGCCGACTACACGCCCATCTTCCTGTCGCAGGTGCCCTCGCTCTTCAAGAGCCGGCATATGGAAGTCGACACTGCGCTGATCATGGTCAGCCCGCCCGACGAGCACGGCTTCTGCAGCCTCGGCGTGTCGATCGACATCACGAAAGCCGCGGTGGAGTCGGCGCGGTACGTCATCGCCCAGGTCAACTCGTTCATGCCGCGGACGCTCGGCGACTGCATGGTGAACGTGAGCGACATCGACTCGCTGGTCGAACACAACGAGCCGCTGCTCGAGTGGCCGATGCACGAGCCAGACGACATCATGAAGCGTATCGCCCTGAACATCGCCCGCCTGGTGCCCGACGGGGCGACCCTGCAGCTTGGAATCGGGCGCATTCCGAATGCGGTCGTCACCGCGCTTACCGAAAAGCACGACCTGGGCATCCACACCGAGATGTTCTCCGACGGCGTGATGAATCTGGCCGAGGCCGGCGTGATCACCGGCAAGCGTAAGACGCTCAATCCCGGCAAGATTGTTGGAAGCTTCGCGGCCGGCAGTCACAAGCTCTTCGAGTGGTTGAACAACAACCAGATCGTCGAGATGCACCCGTCCGACTACACGAACAACCCGTTCATCATCAGCCAGCATGACAACATGGTGGCGATCAACTCGGCGCTCGAGGTGGATATCACCGGCCAGGTCGTCGCCGACTCGCTGGGGCAGCACTTCTACAGCGGCATCGGCGGGCACGCGGATTTCATCCGCGGTTCCGCGCTCGCCAAGGGCGGCAAGCCCATCATCGCGATGCCCAGCACCGCCCACACGCCCGACGGTGTTCGGTCCCGCATTACCGCGATCCTCGAAGAAGGTGCGGGCGTCGTCACCACCCGTGGCGATACGCACTACGTGGTGACCGAGTACGGAGCGGCTTTCCTGCACGGCAAGACGATGCGCGAGCGGGCCATGTCGCTCATCAGCATCGCCCACCCGGATTTCCGCTCGGAGTTGCTCCACGCGGCCAAGCGCCGCCACATCGTTTACCCCGACCAGATCATGCCACCCTCGCGCAAGCCGTACCCGGCCGAGCTCGAGGAGACGATCACGCTCGCCGACGGCAGCACGGTGCTCTCCCGCCCGATCAAGCCGAGCGACGAGCCGATGATGAAGGAGATGTTCTACTCGTTCAGCGAGCAGACCGTTTACCTGCGGTACCACGGGCAGCTCAAGAGCATGCCTCACAACAAGCTGCAGGTGTTCTGCAACGTGGACTACGATACCGAAATGGCCATCGTCGGTGTCGCGGGCCCGCCGGGCCGCGAGGAGGTCATCGCCGTCGCCCGCTACATGACCGATCCGGCCAAGAGCAGCGCGGAACTGGCCTTCGTCGTCGCTGATGCCTGGCAGCGCAAGGGCCTCGGGACGTACCTCTTCCGGCGCCTGCTGACGATCGCGCAGCAGGAAGGCATCCGCCGGTACCAGGCCGACGTTCTCATCGAGAACAGCGGCATGCTGAAGATCTTCCACCGATCGGGTTTGAACACCGAGACGTCCACCGAGGCAGGCGTCGTGCATGTCATCATGACGATGCCCCAGCCGGCCAGCGCGAAGGCCGGCGCTACTGGAGCGACGGGCCCGGGCTGAGCGTGCTCAGTCCGCGATCGCGATGGTCAGGAGCAGCAGGATCCAGAGCAAAATCGCTACGCGCATACAGCGGAGCGACCGCTTCACGTGCTCGAACTTGCGCACCGCCTGTTGAGCGATGCTGTAGTTGTAGTGCAGGATCGCCCGCAACGCCTCCGGATGCGTGAGTCGCCTCACCTGGCGTTCGTATTCCTCCAGCGAGCGCCCCGCCACGTGCCGGAAGTAGGCGGGTGAGTCCGGCATGTCGGGGATGCCTGTCGTCACCGCGCGGTACGAAAACCAGGCTGCCGCCAGCAGCAGCACCAGCAATACGGGCAGGATCAGGATCACTGTGACGGACAACACGCGGCTGGGGCTGTCGATCAGTTCGGCGAGTCGCGGCAGGAAGAAGATCATGACCGTGCCGATCAGGCCACTGGCTCCGAGCAGGAATACGGCCTTCCGCTCCGCCAGCGGCGAGAGCTCCCCGGTGGGCGTGTAGTAGGCGAGCCGCGCCGGGCCGAGGACGGCGTGGATGTCGGGATCTGGCATCATGTCACCAGCACCTTCACCGCCAGGATGGTCACCAGCGGCAGCCAGAACACGAATGCAATCTCAAAACACCGGAAGCCGATCCGGACCTGCCTCATCTTCGCAATGCAGATCATGGAAGCAGTGTGATTGAACGTGAGCATGTGCTCGATAGCCGCGGTCGGTGTGAGTGACTCGACCTGCCGGACATACTCGTCTCGAGAAAGCCGCGCGATGTCGCCGAAAAATGCGAGCGACTGCTTCGCCTTCGGGAATCGCGGCGTGATCGTGCGGAAGCCCTGGATGACGGCGAGAACCCCCATCACGGCAAAACCCGCGAGCAGCGACAGGCACAGGATGCGGAGCGCGCCGCCGGTCCGCAGGATGACGGAGAGCGTGTCCGAGCACCGGGCCAGCACCGTGAACATGAGCCCGAGCAGCGTGAGAATGCCCGCTGCCTTGCCGTCCGCGCTGAGAAGATGCTCCTGCACCGGCGTGCGATAGGCGAGTGCCGCCGCGGGGTCGAGGTAGCGCACCATGGGCAACCGGTCCGGGAGAATGGTCTCAGCCGGCAGCGCGTCCTCGACGAGTTGATCCGCCCGCTCCTCAGTCACATCGCTCTCCGTCGATGCCGGGATCCTTCGCGGATATGGGGGGTTATGCCTTGCCCAGCAGTTTTTCGAGCCGGTCCAGACCCTTCTGGATCTGTTCCATACCCGTGGCGAACGAGAGCCGCACGTTCGCGTCCATTCCGAACGCCTCGCCCGGAACGAGCGCGACGTGCGCCTGCTCGAGCACCTTCGCGGAGAAGTCGAGCGAGCCCTTCACGCCCAGAGCGGCGTAGGCCTTCGAAACATTCGGGAACGCGTAGAACGCGCCGGTCGGGCGCACGCAGCTCACGCCCTTGATCCGGTTGAGTCGCTCGTACATGTACTCGGCGCGGCGCTCGAACTCCTTGCGCATTTTTTCGACGGCCGACTGGTCGCCGTTGAGCGCTTCAACCAGCGCAAGCTGGTTGAAAGTGGCCGTTCCGCTGGTAGTCTGGCTCTGGAGTTTCGCCATCTCCTTGATGATCTTGTCAGGGCCGGCGACATAGCCGACCCGCCATCCCGTCATCGAGTAGGTTTTGGACCCGGCGTTGAACGTGAGCGTCTTGTCGACGACATCGGGCCGTGCCGCCGCGAAGCTCATGAAACGCTGGTCGCCGTAGATCAGCCGGTCGTACATCTCGTCGCTGAAGACGATGATGTCGTGTTTGGCCACGACATCCGCGATCGCCTTGACCTCGTCCGGTGTATACGTGAAGCCGCCGGGGTTGCTCGGCGAATTGAAGATGAGCACCCGCGTCTTCGGCGTGATCGCCTTCTCGATCTGTTGTGCGGTGACCTTGAAACTGC
>CAZJTF010000521.1:0-3969 GCA_964548565.1 uncultured Planctomycetales bacterium
CCCGGCGAAAGCGATCGTTTTCGGCGACTTGAACGACCCGCAGAGCGCGGTCTCGCGCAGGATGCGCGAGTCGCGCGCCTATCAGGCCCTCGAGGGGCTCAACGTCCGCCCGGCGGTCACCTACCTGGCCGCGGTACGCAGCGGTTCGGCAGACCAGGAGGTGCACCATGGCTGAGCTCAGTCTCTCTCCCGTCCTGCCGCTGATCGACGGCCACAAGCGCCCGGCGGATGTCACGTGCGATATCTGTCTGCCGCTCGAACAGCCGGCGACAACGTGGTGGTGGGCGGCGTTCATCCCGTCGACACTGCTGCTGCTTGTGGGAGCGGCTGCCACCGCCTACCAGGTGGCGACCGGCATCGGCACCTGGGGTCTCAACCGCACGGTGGGCTGGGGCTTCGATATCACGAACTTTGTCTTCTGGGTGGGCATTGGTCACGCCGGTACCCTGATCTCCGCCGTCCTCTTCCTCGTACGACAGCGCTGGCGCACATCCATCAACCGCGCTGCCGAGGCGATGACGATCTTCGCCGTCATGTGCGCCGCGCTCTTCCCGCTGATCCACATGGGGCGACCGTGGCTGGCGTTCTGGGTGATGCCGTACCCGAACCAGCGAGGCCCGCTGTGGGTGAACTTCCGGTCTCCGCTGCTGTGGGACGTGTTCGCCATCAGCACGTATTTCACGATCTCGCTCGTCTTCTGGTACCTCGGTCTCGTGCCCGACCTGGCGACACTCCGCGACCGGGCCGTGACGCGCGGACGCAAGTTGATCCTGGGCATCCTGAGCCTCGGCTGGAACGGCTCCGCGCGGACCTGGCACCGCTACGAGCTCGTGTACCTGCTCCTGGCCGGCCTGGCGACTCCGCTGGTCGTCTCCGTGCACAGCATCGTCAGCTTCGACTTCGCGACCTCCGTGCTTCCCGGCTGGCATGCGACCGTGTTCCCGCCGTATTTCGTGGCCGGGGCGGTCTTCTCCGGCTTCGGAATGGTGCTGACGCTGATGCTCATCATCCGCAAGGTGATGCGCCTCGAGGATTACATCACGAAGCGCCATATCGACGCCATGTGCCGCATCGTGATCGCGACCGGCGGCATCGTCGGCCTCACGTACGGCACCGAGTTCTTCATCGCGATGTATTCCGGCTCCGAGTACGAGTACTTCACGTTCCTGAACCGCGCCCTCGGCCCGATGGCCTGGGCGTACTGGATCATGGTGAGCTGCAATGTCGTCGTTCCGCAGCTCCTGTGGTTGCGCAGTGTCCGCTCCAACCTCGCGGCCGTTTTCGTCATCTCGATCCTCGTCAACGTCGGGATGTGGTTCGAGCGCTTCGTGATCATCGTCACGTCACTGCATCGAGACTTTCTGCCGGCGAGTTGGACGACCTATGTGCCGACGCTGATCGAAATCGCAACGTTCGCCGGCAGTTTTGGCCTGTTCTTCACGTGTTTCCTGCTGTTCTGCCGGTTCCTGCCATTTATTGCCATCGCCGAGGTGAAGGCGGCGATGGCCGATCACGAGGGAGGTCACGCATGAGCGGTCGATTCTTCCTGGCGGGGTTCCGTGCCGGTCACGACGTCGTCGCCGGCGCCCGTGCGGCCAGGAACGCCGGATACCGCGTTCAGGACATCTACACGCCGTTTCCCCTCCACGGCATGGACGAGGCGATGGGCCTTCGCCCCTCGCGGCTTTCGTACGTCTGCCTGACGTGCGGCCTGGTCGGCGCGGTCGGCGCACTCTGGTTTCAGCACTGGGCGTCGGCGACGGACTGGCCGCTGAACGTCGGCGGCAAGCCGTTCAATTCGATGCCCGCCTTTATCCCGGTGGCGTTCGAGCTCACCGTGCTGCTCGCCGGTCTCGGCACCGTGGCGGCGCTGCTGCTGCGATGCCGGCTCCTCCCGGGCAGAACGGCTGTCACGCCGCACAAACGTGTCACCGACGACCTGGCCGTCCTCGCGATCGAGCAGGCCGACGCAATGTTCGACGTGGAGCAGGCGCGCGAGTTGTTTCTTGGCTTCGGTGCTGTCTGGATGGCGGAGGAGGTCGATGGCCACCTCGTCGAAGTGCCGGTTGTGATCGCGGAGCCGGACCACCCGCGTCCCGCTGTGCGGCATCCCGACGATCGGGAACCGGAAGCGCGCCCGGCCGTCCCGCGCAGAAAAGTCAGGAGGAAGCATGCCTCGGCTCGTGCTTAACATCGTGCTCGCCGGGCTCGTGCTGGCCGCGGTTGGTATGCGCTGGGCCATCCCCGGCGATCCGACGCAGCGGAACTATCGCGTCCTGCCGAACATGGCGGACTCCGTCGCCGCCGAGGCCCAGGCGCCGAGCGCCGTGCTTCCCGGCGGCATGACGATGCAGCCGCCGCCCGAGGGGAGCATCGCACGAGACCACCTGCCGCTGCATTACACCGCCACCCCGGAGGACGCCGCGCGCGCGGGAGCGGAGCTGCGCAATCCGTTCGCACCGGAACCGCAGCATCTCGCCCGCGGCGCCGCCGTGTATGCGGCCTTCTGCCAGGTGTGTCACGGTGGGGGAGGCCTGGGCGACGGCCCCGTCACCCGGCGTGGCGTGCCGCCGCCTCCATCGCTGCTCGGCGAGAACGCGTTGAACGTCCCCGACGGGCGGATGTTCCACATTCTGACGTTCGGCCAGAACAACATGGCGTCGTACGCCGCGCAGATCGTTCGCGAGGACCGCTGGAAGGTGATCCTGCACGTTCGCGCGCTACAAGCGTCCGCGAGATCAGCGACTCAGCCGGCGCCCGCGAGCCAGCCGTGATCGAGGAGGGTGTACATGTCGTCATTTGAATCACGAATCGTCCGGATCGATCGGCGCGTGCTTGCGGCTGGTGCCGGCGTCATGCTCGTCGCGCTGGCTGGCCTGATTGCGACGCCGTCCCAGGTCTGGCCGGCGTGGCTGCTGGCCGGGCAGTACGTCCTCGGCCTCGCGCTCGGCAGCCTCTTCTTCATCGCTCTGATGGTCGTATGTGGAGCCCGCTGGTGGGACGGCCTCCAGTGCGTGCCTCAGGCACTCTGCCGCCTGCTGCCATGGGGTGCGGGCATGGTTCTGCTCGCCGTCACGGTCGGTCTGCCGTGGATCTACGGCTGGACGGACACGCACGCTCACCACGGCCAGGCCGGGTTCCGCGAAACCTGGCTGCAACCCGGGTTCTTTCGACTCCGCGCGCTGATCTACATCGCGATCTGGTTTGCCATGATCCCCGCGCTGACGCGGGCCCTGCGAGCGACCCCGCGCCGTGTCGGCGTGGCTGCCGCGACCATCGTGCTCTTCGCTGTGACCTTTGTGCTCTCGACGTTTGACTGGATCATGTCGATTGATACACACTGGTTCAGCACGATCCTCGGCGTCTACAACTTCGCCGGCACGTTTCTCAGTGCCCTGGCCGCCATCGGCGTGCTGACCATCCTCCATCGCGGCCGGCGCGCCGGATTGGTCGTCTCGGACGACTGCCTCCACGATCTCGGCAAACTGGTGCATGCGTTCAGCGTCTTCTGGGCGTACATCTGGTTCAGCCAGTATATGCTGATCTGGTACTCGAATCTGCCGGAGGAGACATCGTACTATATGCTCCGCCACAGCCCGGGCTGGGCGTCCTTGTCGCTGCTGAATGTCGCCCTGAACTGGGGTGTGCCGTTCGTGGTGCTGCTCCCGCGATCCGCCAAGCGCAATCCAACGACGCTTCTCCAGGTCTGCGTCCTCCTGCTGGTCGGGCGGGCCGTCGATCTCTACTGGATGCTGATCCCGCCGTTCGCCGACCGCGGCCCGGGCATCCACGCCTGGTCCATCCTGCTCGTGCTCGGAGCCTTCACGCTCACGGCGGCCCTCCTCCGCACCCGCCTGGCCCCACAATCCGAACCTCAGATCCCTCCGACCCAGGTCCTCCTCGACCCCTCCGGCCCCCCCGGCTGAAGCAGGCCTGGAGCGTCCCGCCGACTCGGCTGCGGACGAAGAG
>CAZJTF010000522.1:0-3946 GCA_964548565.1 uncultured Planctomycetales bacterium
CAGTGATCGACAACAGGCGTTTGTCAGCGACAGCCGAGCCGAGCAACTTGAGTTTTTTAGTTTCCTGGCAGGCGGCGGTCAGAACATAACCGTCGATTGAATGATCGACGTGAACGATAAGACCGCAACGGTCTAAAGCGAACCAGCAGCAACCAAATCCCTTCTGCTGCAATCCCCCTCTCCGGCCCGAACAAGAAGGGAGTTGCTGGTTCGCTCCTCTTTTTTTACGACGCACCAGGCGGACCGCCGCACCGCCCGGTGCGTTTATCTTTTCTGCTCCCCTCCCTGATTTCCTGCGGACTCACGCGCCTGGCCCGGTGTCCGCGCACAGCAGCGCCGCGCGGAGGCATGATTAATGCCTTCACGCGGCGTTCTGCCTCGGGGAGTAGGTCTCAGGCCCGAATCCGGGCGTCAGAGAGGTTCAATTTCAAACGTGTCGAACTCGGCGTGGGTATCCACGACCCGCACGCCGGCCATCCCGGCGCGTTCATCGCCGGCCCGCGCGCTGATGCGGAGTTCATCGTTCACGTAGACGCGGACGTTCTCGCCCACTGCGTCCACCCGCAGCGTATACCACTGCCCCTCCACGGTCGGACACGCAGCGCTGGCGATCCGACGGGCCCGAGTGCCGTCCGTCCGTCCGAGGACCAGCCTGTCGCCAGCGAAACTCGCGAAGTACCCGCGCTGCGCGTGATAGCCCACTCCGGGGTGTGTCACACGGAAGACGACACCCGCTTCTCGGCGACCGGACAGAATCCGCAGCCGCACGCGCATCGAAAAATCGCTCCAGTCCGCCCCGCGAACGAGCGCCTTCTCGCCGGCACGGTACAGATTGACCGCGCCCGGCCCGGGAAGCCCGCCCAGGTTCAAACGCCCTTCGCTCACCCAGATGTACCGATTGTGGCCGTAGTACGTCCATCGATCCCACGTGTCGTCGCCGAACGTGTCGCAGAATGCCTCGCCCGGCTGGTTCGTCTCCTCACCGGACGGCACCGGCAGTGCCGTGCCCGCCGGTATCGGTGAGCCGAGGTCGGGGAAACCATCCGCGGTCCAGCCGAAGGGCTGCATCCAGACGGCGCGCTCCCAACCCGGGCGCCGGGTTCGCTTCGCGTGGAAGAGCACCCAGTCCTCCGTTCCGTCGGGTGAGGTCGTAAAACTCGCGTGCCCGACGCCGAAAACATCGCGCGTCGGCGCGAGGACCGGGCGGGCCGACTTCACCCAACTCCGCGGGTCAAGTGGATCCGCATGCTCCTCCATGTAGAGCATGTTGAGCTTGTACGTCGGGTGCCAGGAGCTGCTGCACGAGTAGATGATGAACACACGCCCGTGGCGTTGCAGGACCTGGGGGCCTTCGTGCAGGCCGCGCCCCGTCGGGCAGTCGTTGACGCGCTCCCAGACGTAGGTGTCATTCGCACAGAGCCGGACGCGGCTGCCGGCGACCGTCCAGGGATTGGCCATCGGCGCGATGTACAGGTACTGAATGTCGGCTTCGTCCGGCCAGCCGGACCAGAGCAGGTAGAGGCGATCGCCGACCAGCAGCGGCGTGGCGTCGATCGACCACCGGTTGCCGCTGCCGCCCTCGATATCGTCGCCGGTGTACAGCATGCCGCAGTCCTCGTACGGGCCCTGCGGATCATCCGTGAGGGCGCGCAGCACTCCGGAGCGGTGATGCGCGTTCTTGTCGCTGGTAGCGGTGTAGTAGATGTACCAGCGACCGAACAGGCGATGCAGCTCGGGCGCCCAGATGTCGCGGCTGTTCCACCGTCCCGGTTCGGGGCGCCAGACGACGCGCTTCACACCTTTGTCGGTCAGTCGGGCGGACCTGCGGACGGCGATCCCGTCGTGGCCCTCGGTTTCACAGAAGTAGTAAAGATTGTCGTGCCGCGTGACCCACGGGTCGGCCCCCTCGCAGACCGGGTTCACGAACAGCGGACGGGCTGGCCTGGCCCGCCGTGGCGGCGACGGCAATTCCGGAGAACGCTCGCACGGCTCGACAACCGCCATCGGACACAGGTCCAGCTCCGCCGGTGTTGCGAGCACGTCGACTGAATCAAGCAGGCGCGTCATGCGCATACCCCCCGTGAAACTCAGCGGGCCGTCAATGCCCGCCACTGCAATCCACGGAATATTACGCGACAATCACCGCCGCGGGAGTAGTGGAAATTACCTTAATCCTGGAGGTAGGTGGCAGCCGCACACGAATGGATGAGCTGCTCGCGGCAAGCGGTCTCAGGCCGCGCAGTGGCACGCGATGGGAAGGTCGACGAGCAGTTCCTGCTGACGTCGGAGTTCGCGCGCGAACGACCGGCAGACGGGACGTCGCCCCCGTTCGTCTGGATAGCCGAGAAGCCCCGTCTGGCAGTGCCGGTCGTCCGCCCAACCCGGGTAATCAACAACGGGGTAGATGCAGACGCCTTCGACTGGCACCCCACTTTCAATCGCGGTGCGAACCTGCTCGGAGATCTGCCGCAGCCACCGCGGACGCATGCGCCCCTCGATTCCCGTCTCGGCGATGAACAAAGGGCGCCCGTAACGGTGGTAGACGTCCGCCAGCAGGTCGGAGACGGGACGGTAGCTCGCGTCGCCCGGACGCAGGAGACGCGGAGGTTCGCGCGGCGGCTCGTGTACCCACTGGTTGTGCACGTAGTAGTTGACGCCGATGACGTCGAGGTACTCGGGCCGTCCGCCCAGTTCCGGCGCGAGGCGCCCGGCAATCATGTCCCACGCGGCATACTGGACCTGGCAGTACTGCTCGGCCTCGCGGCACAGATCCGGTCTCCGCCGCGGACCAGCGATGTGAATCAGGGGATCCACGAGGCAGATCCGTGCCCGCGGTGCGACTTCGCGGATCGCCTCGATACACTCGATCGTCGCGCGCACCAGGGAGCGTTTGAGCTCGTCACCGCGATCCACCGCAAACGGCGGGAAGCGACCCTTGCTGCCGCCGATCCACGCGACGAAGGAGATCTCATTGAACGGCACGAGGAACGGGCGCTCCACGCCTTCGTTGACCAGCATCCGTACGAACGCACGAGCGAGCCCGGCCAGGCGACGCGCGAACTCCGGCGTGAACGGGTCGAGGTCGTCCGGCCAGCCGTAGTGACAGATGTCCCAGATGACCTGCGTGCCGGTCTCGCGGGCGGCATCCAGCATCGGGCGATCATCGGCAAAGTCGTAATGTCCCGCTATGCGCTCGATGCGGTGCCAGCGGATGCCGTCGCGGACGGTGTGGATCCCGAGCCGACGCAGTGCAAGGTAGTCCTGGTGGGCGAACCGATCGTGCTGCGTCGAAGCCAGCAGGTCGAGCCTCGGACCATTCGGCCGGTCGCGCCGATGCGAAGAGCACTCAAACCCGCCGAGGAAGAAACTCTGAAACAGCCCGCAGAGCAGGTGCGCGTCGCGCCGATCGCGGGCCGCACTCTCGATGGTCTCCAACGGTTTTGTCGAATGCGTCAACGCATTGCTCCCCTTCGCAGTGTACAGGGCGCGATCAGCGACGATTCACGCGGTGCCGAATTTCCCATGCACACCGTCTGGATCCGGGCACTGAACAACTCCTCCGGACAGGGAGCCTGCCCGTCATCTCGACTATAGGCCCGACGAGCGGCCTGAAGGAAAGCGCGGCCGTGAAAAAGCTCAGCCGGATCCATGACTGGCGGATTGGACCACCGGACAGGCGCAAGCTCATACCCTCCCCGTTTCGCACGCCACGCGGGGCGGATCCCGCATCGATTCGCAGTGCCTCGATGGGATCTCTGCCGCCCGACGCACGGTCTGATGTCGCCCCGCGTAAGCTCTTCCCGAGGTGGACGTCGGCGACGAGACAGCCCCCCGCTCCACCGGGCCCGGGCCGAAATTGCCGCCAATCGTCAGCCAGAGTATTGTCGATGCCGGTGTCCACAGGGCCCGGGCGAGTGGCGGAATGGCAGACGCTGGGGACTTAAAA
>CAZJTF010000523.1:0-3933 GCA_964548565.1 uncultured Planctomycetales bacterium
GTTCGGCAACCCGGCTCTCCGTTCCGTTCCGCAATCCGAAATCCGCAATCCGCAATGCCCCTGTCACCGTCACCATGTCACCGCGCAGGCCGCGCATTGCGTGCAACGCAGCCCGCGGACAAGATGACCGCCACCCGCGTGGACGGGGGCCGGGGCTCACGTGAGACGATGATGAGGCAGTTATGACGTTGGACCAGCACCACACGGGCGAATCAGACCACCCTCCCCTCAGCCGCAGGGGGTTTCTCCAGCAGGTGGCCGTCGCCGGCAGCGTCGGCGGGGTCCTCGTCCGGGCGACCGCCGCCCGCGCGGGCGCCGCCGCCACAACTCCCGCCGGGCCCGAAACGCTCGATCGATTCCTCGCCCTCCTCGACGGCCAGGTCCCCTGCGACGTCCGGGAAGCCGCCCTCTCCACGCATGGATCCTGGGTCGGCCTCGTCAAGACCGCCCGCCTGGGGTTCGAATCGGTGTACCGCTTCTACGGACGCAAGCCGGGCCTGCTCTCCCGGGCGCTGCTGACATTCGACGTAGATGACGGTGCTTCCGCCGCCCGGCCTGCCGCATCGCAGAAGCCCGGCCCCCTGTGGGTCGAGGAAACCGACGCCCACGGGCTCCGCGGATTGGCCGCCTTCTGCGCGATGGACATTCTCTGCTATCACCTGGTCATCGACGACCCGGGCCGGCTCCGCTCGATCCGCGCGACGTTCCACCTGCCGCCGACGAAGCCGCTGCTCCCGCGCCAGGTCCGCTGGGACGCCGCCCTCCGCCAGGTCACGATCGAGACGCGCGTCCCCCGCACCGACAAGCGCGATCCCGAGCCCGATCACCCGCTCACGCTGGTCCTGCGGCTGCCCGCCGGCATCGACGTCGACGGTAATGCGATCAGCCGACCCACCGACTCCGCGGTCACGTTGTCATTCGACGTGCCGCTCCGCGCTGACGAACACACCTTCATTGTGGGCATCGGCGAGGGAGAGGAGTCAGACCGGATCAGCGCACGAATGGCCACGCTGCCGACGCCGGGCAGCCGCGACAGCCGGCAGGCCTCCCGCGCCTGGCTGCGGAAAGGCCTGGCTGGCTTCAACTTCGATGGCGTCCCTGAGGACCTGCGCCGCCACTACGCCATGGCGGCCTGCCAGCTGCTCGGCAACACCAAGGCCCCGCGCGGTCGGTTGCGGCACCGCTCCGCCTTCCCCAGCCGCGGCACCTACTGTTCCCATTACCTGTGGGACGCCTGCTTGAGCACCATGGGCGTGGCGCAGTTCAATGAGCCGCTCGCCTGGGAGTACCTGCTGAACCTGTGCGAAAACCGCGAGCCGGACGGCAAGATCCCGCAGTTCATCTGCTCGAGCTGGAACCGCCCGGGCGATTCCCAGCCGCCGCTCATCGCGTGGGCCGCCTGGCGGCTGCACGAGCGCTCCGCCAGGCCGGAACTCCTCCGGCAGGTGTACGAGCCGCTGTGCGGGATGGTGAACTGGTGGTTTGACGCCCGCGACGCCGACGGCGACGGTCTGGTCGAATACCTCGGGCGTCTCGAAGCCGGCTGGGACAATTCTCCCCGCTTTGAAAAAGGCCGCATCGCCGGTGCCGACCTCAACGCTTATCTGAATCGCGAGATGCTGATCCTGTCGCGCATGGCCGACGTGCTCGGGCATCCCGCCCAGGCCCGCGAGTGGACGGCCCGCCGCGATACCCACGCCGAACGGATCCGCCGGCGCCTCTTCGATGAGCAGGAGTGCCTCTTCTTCGATCGCATCGTGGAGACCGACGCCCTCCACCGCCTGAAGACCCCCGCCTGCTTCATGCCGCTCGCCACCGGCGTCCCCGTTGACCCCGCCCGCGCGAAACGCATGATCGAGCGCCACCTCCTCAACGAACGGGAGTTCTTCGGCCCCTGCCCTTTCCCTGTCGTGGCCTACGACGAACCATCTTACACCAGTAATGACTGGTGGAGAGGCCCCGTCTGGATGAACATCGCCTGGCTCATGACCGAGGTCCTCCGCCTGCACGGCTTTGAGCAGGCGCGCCGCGAGGCTGTCCGTCGCCTCATGGCCATGCTCACCCGCGACCTGCAGATGGCCGAACTCTATGACTCGCGCACCGGCGAGCCGCAGGGTTGCCGCGGATATGGCTGGACCTGCTCGGTGTTCATGGAAATGCTCCGGGGCTCCTCCTGCCAGTCGCCCCCCCGCCGGTGAGCGCGGCGATTTTTCGTTGCGATCGATCGCGGCAGGGGTTATGCTCGAAGCTGAGCATGTCGCGCCGTGCCCTGGAACAGGAGCCAGCGCGAGGGCGTCGCCGGCCGCGGCGGTCGGAAGTAGTCGCACCTCCGCTCGGGCTCCGGCTCACACATCCGTTTTCTGTTCGTGCACGGCCAAGGAGTGACAGGTATGCCGTCAGAGCAGACACCCTCTGCCGTGGGAAAGTCCCCGTCCCCATCGGCTCCGGCTGCCGCTGCGCCGCCGAAGCCGGCCCAGCCACCGGCCCCGGCGGCCCCCGCGCCTCAGACGCCGCCGCCCGCCCACATGGACTTCCACATCACCCCCGAAAACGCCCGCGCCGTGATGGAGCAGTTGCTCCGCGCGATGGGCGCCCAGTCGGCCGGCCTCGATGACAAGGGGGGCCACGCCCGCGCCACCGACCTGCATATCAACCCGGGTCGTCCGCCGGACTACCGCATCGAGCGCGTCATCCGCAGCGTCCGCTCCAAGCCGCTGTCCCACAACGAAGTGGTGATGCTCTCGAACGCGATGATGAATGAGAACCAGCGGGCCCGCTTCGAGCGGAACCACTGCATCGACTTCTCGTACCACGTCGACGACGTCCGGTTCCGCGTGAACATCGTGCAGTCGTTCATCGGACGCAGCATCTCCATGCGGCGGTTCGAGGCCATCAAGGACTTCGACAAGTACAACCTCCCGAAAAACTACATCGAGCTCGCCTCGAACCACCGCGGCTTCGTCATCATGTCGGGCTCGACCGGCAGCGGTAAGACGACCTCGATCGCTGCGATGCTCGATTTCGTTAACAAGAACTTCCATCGCAAGATCGTGACCATCGAGGACCCGATCGAGTACGTCTACACGCCCAAGAAGTCGATCATCGTGCAGATCGAGATCGGCGAGGACGGCATCCCCAACGAAGATGCCGCCCTCCGCAACCTGGTCCGCATGGACCCCGACGCGGGCCTCGCGGGCGAAATGCGCGACCGACAGTCGCTCGAAGCCGCCCTCAAGACGGCCCAGGCCGGTCACCTGATTTTCGGAACGCTCCACTGCGAAGGCGTTGCCCAGGCGTTCGACCGCGTGCTCGCCTACTACGACACCGTCGAGCAGCAGCGCATCCTCGGCACCCTGGCCGACAACCTCGGCGCGATCATCAACCAGCGCCTGCTGCCCTGCCGCAAGCCGGGCGTGGACGTCGTGCCGGCGTACGAGATCTTCATCCCCAACCCGCTGACCCGTCGGTACATCCGCGAGCGCCGGTATGTCGAGGCCTGCGCCGAGATGGAAAAGCCGGCCATGAAGGAGCTCGGCTGCGTCACGTACGTCGATTCGCTCCACATGCTCGTCACAGAGGAGTGGGTCGAGTACCACACGGCCCTGGAGCACGCCGGCGAGAAGGCGGAAAAGCTAAAAGCCCGCCTGCTCGGCATCAGCATGAAGTAGGCGCCGGCGCCCCGCGAGTGTCGCCGACGGCCCGACCCAAGGCAGCGGCAAACGGCTGGCGAGCATGTGCTTGCCAGCCGCCGGGGCGGGCATTAAGATGAGTCCTCAAGTGGGGGCGTAGCTCAGCTGGGAGAGCGTCGCGTTCGCAATGCGAAGGTCGAGGGTTCGAATCCCTTCGCCTCCATTCGTTTTTCGGCCGTTTAATTGAAGTTTCGGGGCTCCCGCCCGCAGCGCCGATTGGGCCGTTCACGGCGTTTCCCGCCCT
>CAZJTF010000524.1:0-3900 GCA_964548565.1 uncultured Planctomycetales bacterium
TCGGCGGCGGCCCGCCCGACTGCTCAATCGACAATCTCCTGCCCGAGGCAAAGGCCACCTTTGACGTGACGGCGCACCTGGTCGCCAGCGCGGACATGGAGGGCGCGGCCAAGGCCGACTTCGAGAAGGAATTTCCCATCTTCCCGCCGGCGGCAATCGCCGAAATCATTGTCGGTCCGCTGGTGATCGCGCCGGTGCTCGAGATCACCGGCCGCGTCGAGGGTGGCGCCTCGGCCAGGTTTGCAGTCGGCGTCGAGGTGGACGGCGACATCTCCACGGGCGTGGACATTTCCTCAAACAACCTCGGCCAACCCACGATACGCCTGCCGGATATCACCCGCGTCGGCTTTACCCCACACGAGCCGACCGTCTCGCTGCGGGCCCACGCCCGGGCCGGCGTCGGGGCCTCAATCACGGCCACGCTGTTCAACGTCGCCGGCCCCTATGCCGAGATGGGCATTTTCGCCGCCCTCGATGCCAACTCCGACAACACGCCCTGCTGGACCGCCCACTCCGGGATCGAGAGCCAGATCGGGCTGCGCGTCATCCCCAACTTGCCGCTGCTCGGGGCCGTGACCCTGTTCGACTGGTCATCGGATCCGTTCGAGGCGCTGAACCTGGAACTGGCGAGCGGCGACTGCCTGCCCGATCCGACCGCGTCGACCCTGCCGCCGGGCGCGGGTCCTGATTCGACCCGCTTCGCCAATCCGACCTTCACACCATGGTCGCGCACGGTCGAACCGCCGACGACGAACAGCGGACGTCTGTTCCCCAGCCTCGACGATTCCTACTGGACCGAACTCCACCCGACGATCGACAGCCGGTACGTGGTAGCAGGCAGCCACGCGGACGTGCTGTTCAAGATAGACGAGGCCGGCGTCGTCACCTGGGCGCGTCAGTACCGCACGGAGGGACAGGGCGACCCGTTCCCGGCGCAGATCCTTCGCGTCGCGAACACCACCGACGCGGGGCTGATGCTGCTGACACGGATGGCGGGCGATTACCGTCTGGGGCTGCTGAAGGTGTCGCAGACCGGGGAACCGATTTTCCACATCGGGTTTGCGGTTCCAGGCGAATGCTTCGCCGAGGCTCAGACCCTTTCCGCCGATGGCGCCGGCGGCTTCTTTGTCGCCGGGAGCTGCGTCAGCAATGTGACGGGATGGTTGATGCACTTCGACAGCGCGGGCAACGTCGTGGGGGCGACCAGCTTCACGGATCCCGACGGGGACAACTTCTTTCCCACTGTACTGGTGGCGGCTGGCGGCGAGGCGGTGATCGCTGGCGGCACGGCGCCGGGTGGCGGCCTGGCGGGCCCCATGTTCGCAGCACGGTTCGACGCCGCCGGCTCGCTGCGATTTGCGCGCTGGTACTCAGCCAATGACGGTTTTTTCGACGTTGCACCATCGGCCGGCATTCCCGCCGCCAATGGGGATGTGACACTGGCGGGCAGCGTCAACGGGCACAGCCGCGGCTTCGTCGCCCGGCTGAGGCAGGACGGCAGCATCGCGTGGGGGAGCTTCCCAGACCTGCCGCCCTCCCTTACGCGGTCTTTCGCGCTCCACTCCATCGCCGAACTCCCGACGACCGGCTACGTCGTCGCGGGCTCAGTGACCGATTACGCCGCGACCGCAATCGACGGCGCGACGAGCCTTATCGTTGCCGGTCTCGATGCCGTCGGCGGCGTGCTCTGGTCGCGGCAGTACACACTCGGCGGCGCCGGTGAGTATCTCGACAGTGCGTTTCCGGACGTGCGGCTCACCGATGACGGAGGCGCGCTGATCGCGGGACTTGCCCAAACTCGGCGCGACGACTTTCGCGGGCAGGTGTGGGCGATGAAGGTCTTCGCCAAAAACGGCTTCGTGGATCTCGAGCCGACCCGGGCCACGAGCCCTGACCCGGGACTGCACGACGTCACGTATGACCTGCAGGCTCAGGATTGGAATGTCACGCTCGGCTCCGTCGCGTACCAGACGGCACCGCTCGTGACGACGAGCTATCCCGTGTTGCTCACGACCGAGACAGTGAGTCGGGAATGAGGGCCGGACTCGCGGCCGTTCAGCGTCACGACGGCCTGACCGGTACGTCGGTAGAGACGATAACTCGGCGTGTGGGGGATGGTTCGATCGGCCAGGGCGACGAGCTGACAGGCGCGCTGGCACGATGCCAGCGAGTTGTAACGCCACCCCCGCACGGAGACAGACCCGGCAGCGGGTTGCGCCTTCTGACTGACCACTCTTCACGAGACGAACCGCGTCTACTCCTCCACGGTTCGTCTCGCGAGGTGAAGAGGGGGCGGTGATCAGCGCACCGCGGTTCGACGTCTCAGCAAGAGACCGGCCAGCCCGATCAGCAGAAGGCTGGCAGGCTCCGGCACGATGTGCTGTCCAACCTCAAAACTGACCAGCGACCAGCGCGATTCACTCTCGCCGAGACCGTTGTTGTCACCGAAATAGGCGCGCGCAATGCCGAAGCCGGGCGGAGCCTGCGAACTGGGCTGGCTGCCGATCTGGGCACCGTCCATGTAAAATGAGGTTCACTTCCAGATTAGTTGGTTGATTCCCGGCCTGGCAGGGCCTGTTTGACCTTGAGGGCGAAGTACTCAAGATCGTGGAAGCCGTAGGCGACGCGTTTGATCACCTTGATCTTATTATTGACTCCTTCGATCTTGCTGGTGTGGATCGGATGCCTGCAGTGGTTCAGGATGCCGTACCGAAACGTCTGCAGCCGGCGGGCGAACCGGAGCAGCGCGGGATGGCCATCCTCCTCAGCGGCGAGGCACCAGCCGTCAAGGGTCGTCTCCGCCCAACTCCGGCGCTGGTAGTCCCAGATGTGTTTCAGCAGGTCCTTCATCCAGTACACGATGTTCAGCCGCTCGTTGGCGGCCAGGATCCCCTTGAGTCGGAGTCGCTGCTTGCGTTTGAGCGTGCTGCCCCCGCGCAGCAGCAGGTATTTGCTGCCCTTGAGCAACTCGCGTCCCTCCTGGTCGGCCTTGCGGAACTCCTCGTTACGGATGTCGTCAATAACCTTGTTGAACGCCTTCACGACGTGGAAGAGATCGAAGACGATGTCGGCTTCCGGGCACCATTTGCGGATGGAGTTGATGTAGGGCTCCCACATGTCAATGGCCACGGCGCGGATGCCGCTCCGCGCCGTTTCCGGCATGTTTTCAAAGAATCGGTCCAGTGTTTCGATCTGCCGGCCTTCACCCATCCAGACCACGCGGCCGGTGTCGTAGTCCAGCACGACCGTCATGTAGCTGTGCCCCCGGCGCACGGCGATCTCGTCGATGGCCAGGCGCTGCAGGCCGTCGTACCGCGTCTCGCCGAAGGCGACCTCCATGGCCGCCTTGTCGATAGCCTTGACCGTCTTGGGGTCCAGGTCCAAGTGGTGCGCCACCGCCTGGACGGTCATGCCCATCCTGCACAGACCTGCGGCGTAGACCGCCAGTCGATTCGTCACGCGCTGAGAGGAATCCACAAACTCAAGCTGCTCGACACGCACCCCGTTGCAGGTGTCGCAACAGATCTTGCGGTGCTCGACCTGCAGCAGCATCCGGTGGCCGCCGAAGTCCAGGTCCCGCACGAACCTGCGGGCGTGCGAGTGGACCGTCCTGGCCGGCCCGCCGCATGCATGGCACGCCGGCCGGAACCGCCGGTCCGGCTCAATACGGATCAGCGCCGATGGCGGGCCGGACTGCACGCTCTGGTGCACGATTCGGACTCGGCGCCAGGGAAAGTAAGCCGCTACACTCAGATCGGACACCGTGCCCCTCCTTACAAGGCCAAACAGACGCCATTTACCCAATCGCCTGTTTACCCGATGGAGAGCCGGTGTCCATTGTCTTCCAGGGGGTTACGTCACCAACTTTTCGGGAAGAGAGCCTTTTATTTGCGCACAACA
>CAZJTF010000525.1:0-3892 GCA_964548565.1 uncultured Planctomycetales bacterium
CCCCGGCCGACGGCCGCCGCCCCCGACGCCGGTCACACCGATCATGCTGGGCACGGAGTGCAATCTCCGTCGCCGACCGCTCGGGTGGGTCATGGTGAGCACGCGCAGCACGCCGCCGAAGCGGCCGGGGACGAACACAAAGGCCACGGCAAGGGTCACGGCGGAGGCCACGACCACGCTGCGATGATGTCCGATCCCCGCATGGCCGCGGCGATGGAGCGGGACATGCGGAACCGCTTCCTCGTGTCGTTCCTCCTGACGATTCCCGTCATCCTCTACTCCGAACTGGGCGAGACAATCTTCGGAGACATGCCGCCGGCGCCGTTCGGTCTGAGCATGGAGTGGATGGGCTTCATCCTGGCGACACCGGTCGTCCTCTACGGCGGCTGGGTCTTCATCATGGGGACGTACGACGCGCTTCGGAGCCTGCGGCTGGACATGTCGGTCCTCATCTTTACCGGTGTCGCAGCTGCCTACGTGTACTCGGTCGGGGTTACCTTCACCGGCGGCGGCGAAGTGTTCTACGAAGCGGCAGCGATGCTCATCACGTTCGTGCTGTTCGGGCACTGGATGGAGATGCGTAGCCGGCGCGGCACCACGGACGCCCTACGCGCGCTGCTCACCCTCGTCCCGGAGCGAGCCCTCGTTGTCCGCGATGGACAGGAAATCGAGGTTGATACGGCGGAAGTTGTGCCGGGTGACCGGGTACGCATCCGGCCCGGCCAGCGCGTACCCGTCGATGGCACCGTGCTCGAAGGCCGCAGTTCCATCGACGAATCGCTGGTAACTGGCGAATCCCTCCCGGTCGAACGCCGCGAAGGGGACCAGGTAGTGGCGGGCTCGGTGAACGGTGACGGCCTGCTGCTCATCGAAGCCGTGGGCACGGGCAGCGAGACGGTGCTCGGACGAATTATCGAGCTGGTCCAGAACGCCCAGGCGTCGAAGGCGCCCGCCCAGCGAATCGCCGACCGGGCCGCGGCCGTCCTGGTGGTGGTTGCCGTGAGCTCTGGGCTACTCACTTTCGCGCTCTGGATGCTGCTGGATGGTGACACGACGACCGCGCTGCGCTTTGCAATTGCCGCCGTTGTCATCGCCTGCCCGGACGCCCTGGGACTCGCCACGCCGACCGCAGTGGCGGTCGCAACGGGACTTGGTGCTCAGCACAAGATCCTGATTAAAGACGCAGCCACGCTCGAGCGAGTGTCCGCCGTGAATGCCATCGTTCTCGATAAGACCGGCACCATCACTGAAGGGAAGCCCCAGGTTGTGGAAATCGCGCCCGCGGCCGGATGGGACGAACGCACGCTGTTACGGTATGCAGCGGCACTGGAGCAGTCGTCCACGCATCCGCTCGCGGAGGCAGTCGTCAACGCGACGCATCCACGGGGCCTGCACGAGCTTCCGGCGTTCGAAGATGCCGAAAACGTGCCCGGCTACGGCGCCAGGGGCGTTGTTGATGGCAAGCTCGTTCTCGTCGGCAACCTCGATTTGCTGCGGCGCGAGGGCGTCGACTTCGGCAGCCTTGACGCAGAGGCCGAGCGAGTCGCTTCCGCGGGACGGACGGTCGTGGCCGTCGCGGTTGGCGGCGAGCCGGCGGGTGTGATCGCGCTTGCGGATGTCGTACGCGCCTCCGCCGCCGGGACTGTCCGGGCGTTCAAGGCCGAAGGGATCGAGGTTGCCCTGCTGACGGGCGACAACGAAGGCACGGGCCGCGCGGTGGCCGCCCAGGTGGGCATCGACCGGGTGTTTGCCAACGTCAAGCCGGCGGACAAGGCGGAGTACGTGCGGAGGCTCCAGGCCGAGGGCAAAGTCGTCGCGATGGTCGGCGATGGGGTGAACGACGCGCCCGCGCTCGCGGCCGCGGATGTCGGCATCGCCATCGGGGCGGGCACAGATGTCGCGATCGAGACTGCTTCGGTCGTGCTCATGCGGAGCGATCCCGTCGACATCCTCAAGGCGATCGACCTGAGCAAGGCCACGATGCGGAAGATGAAGCAGAACCTCTTCTGGGCGTCAATCTACAACCTGGCCGCCATTCCCCTTGCCGCTGGCATCATCTACAACAGCACCGGCTTCCAGATCCGGCCAGAGATCGCGGCGCTCCTCATGTCGGTTTCGTCCATCATCGTGGCCACCAACGCCGTGCTCCTCCGCCGCCAGGGTCGGCAGATGGACGAGGTCGAGCGGGAGGTCGTCATCCAGACGCCCGCACGACTCCAGAGTGCCAGCACATGAGGGGGAAAACTGGACTCGGCCTGGCGTTACTCGCCGCGGCGGTCCTGACGGCGTGTGGCGGCGACGGGTCAGATAACACTGCGTTCGAGACGGTCGGGCCTGAGAACGGCCCGCCCCAACTCGTCCACGTCCATGGTCTCGGAGTGAACCCGGCCGACAACATGCTCTACGTGGCAACGCACAACGGCCTCTATCGCTTGAACGAAGGAGTCCCAGAGTTGGTGGGCGGGCGATATTGGGACGTGATGGGCTTCACCGTCCGGGGTCCGGACAATTTCATTGGCGGCGGCCATCCTTCGCTCACCGAGATCCGCGAGGACAGGTACCCACCGCTGCTTGGGTTCATCGAGACAAAGGACGCCGGTGCCAGTTGGGAAATCCTCGCGATGCGCGGCGAAGCTGATCTCCACGCCCTCGCCGTGGTAGGCGATGTGATCTATGCGGTCGACAGTACAAGCGGCCGGCTCCTTGCAACTTCGGACGGGAGGTCTTGGGAATCCCGGTCCGAAGTGCGCGCATTGAGCCTTGCCGCGAAAGAAGATGGCACGATCCTCGCCACAACGGAGGCCGGGCTGCTTGAATCTACCGATGGAGCGAGAACTTGGACTGCCTCCGCCGGCGCCCCACAGGTCCTGTTAGTCGCGAGTCAGCCAGGGAGCGTTACCTGGGGTATCAGCTCCGACGGAGCCGTGTTTCGCCACGGAGGCGAGGCGAGTCCACAGAGGGTAGGGTCGGTCGCGGGGCGGCCTGAGGCGTTCGGTGCGTCCGCAGATCCGTTGTTCGCGGCCACCGGCGAGGGGATCTTCGAGTCATCCGACGGCGTTGCCTGGAACGAAGTTTACGCGATCCGGAATAGGAAATGAGCCTCACGGCCCGAAGCAAACTCGCATCCCCTCGTGAGTTCAACTTGCGATTCGATATCCTACACGCCGGAGGTCTCTGATGGCTCATAACGACCACCAACGAATGCAGCACGGTGAAGCCAACAGACAGAAAGAGACGCACGACCAGTCAAGCGGACACGACGGGTACCGTGCCATGTACTGGCGGCTGGGCATCATGCTCGGCGTGTCCCTGATCTGGATGTACGGCGCGATGTTCGCGATGGTGAACACGTTCTCGGACGTCTATATGAACCTCAACTTCTTCTACATGGCCGTGCTCATGGCAGCCCCCATGGGCATCTTTGAACTATCGCTCATGTGGACGATGTACCGCGACAGGCGGCTGAACGTCGCAGTTCTCGCCATCAGCTTCCTAATCACCGTTGGCAGCTTCCTGGCAATTCGCACCCAAGTCGCCGTCAATGATGAGCGATTCTTGGAATCCATGATCCCGCACCACTCCGGCGCCATCCTTATGTGTGAGGAAGCATCGATCACGGACGAGCAGGTCCAAGACCTCTGTGATCGCATCATCCAAAGCCAGCGAGAGGAGATCGCCGAGATGGAGGACATCCTCGACCGGCTCGACAATTGATGCCGCATCCTCAATGCCGTGAGCCATCGCACCGCGTCGCGGCTGGATCGGCTCACAGCGCAGGCACTGACCGCACCTCCATAGACAGGAGAATCGAATGAGCGATCAAGAAACCCGGCAATCAATCTCCACCGTTCGCGTGTCCGCGCGTGGGCAGGACTACCGGGTGGTTCAGGTG
>CAZJTF010000526.1:0-3858 GCA_964548565.1 uncultured Planctomycetales bacterium
CAGAGCCTTCCAGCGTCACACGGCCACAGGCCGTGGTTTCAGAAAGTAATGACGATGTTGGGCGGACGGACCGGTTGTGCTGAGTAAGCGAGATGGGCGCTGCCGACGGAAGTCGAGGCGATAACCAACGCCAATGCAAAAGATGAATGTGTCTCATGGCTTGGTTTGTCTCCCGACCGAGGATGCTCTTGACGTCGAAACGTTCAGATCGAGGAACTGGTCAGCCTTGACACCTCCAAACTTGGTCGTCTTCCCGTTAAGCAGCGTAACGCGAACATCCAGTTGCTCGCGCTTGCCGAGGCCGAAGTGGGCCTCCAGCGCGCCGCCGCTCTTGTAGCTGTGGTTGGCGGCGAGGACCCGCATGCCGAGCAGCTTGTTGGTCTTCGGATCGCGGGCTTCCACGCGGGCCCCGATCAGCTCCGCGTCCTGCACGCCACTGAACCGCAGGCGCAGCCAGTGGTTCTCCTTCGCGCCGTGCAGGCCTGTGTTCCAATAGACCTTGCTCTCGTATCCGGCCATGCTCAGCACCACACCGGAGTTGTCGGGATCGGCGGCGAAGACGAGGTCTAGCAGGCCGTCGTTGTTGAGATCGGCGGCCTCGCCGCAGATGCCCATGCCATCGAGACCGCTGAACGTCGTCGGCTTGGGTTCGAACGTGCCGTCGGCTCGATTCACGAACAGAATGGCGCGGGCCTGATGGTTCGGCACGTCGTGGCGATCTTGTATTACAAGGTCGATCCATCCATCATTGGTGAAATCACCGAAAACCGCGTCGGCAAAGTAAGGCTGGCGATCACCGGGCTGCATGGGCGCGCCGGGCCGGCCCTGCGGCATCGGAGCATCGAAGAACTTGCACCAGTCGCGATAGACCCAGTTCAACGCCGACAACCCGGCGGCCCCGGTCGCCTCCTCAAACTGGAAGCTGCCCTTGTTCCGCCAGAACCGGCCGCTGACGTATTCCGTGCGCGGCGCCCAGCCGGGACTTGCCGGGCCGACCGCCAGCACGTCGAGCAGGCCATCATTGTCCACGTCGGCCAGCGAGATGTAAGGCAGGCCCGGCGCTTTGCCGAACGGCTCCGTGCTCCGCTTGTCGGCGCTGAGTTTCAGGTGGGCTTCGCAGGCGAGCCCGTTGCCGGTAATTTTCTCAAACTGGAGTGTGCCAGTCTCCTTCAGCAGGTTCTTCCAGCAGAACACGCCCTGCCGATACTCGATGGGCGAATACGGAGCGGCCAAGTCGAGGACATCGCAGTGGAACGACTGGATGAGGTCGACGTCGCCATCGTTGTCAAGGTCACGCAGATCGATGTCCGGGCCGGCCTTGTCCTTGGCGCTGTCGTGGTAGAACCCGCCGAAGTCGGGCACGAGCGGCGTGCCGCCGATGTCTTCGAAGCGGCCGTCGGTGAACTCGGCACCGTTCGGCTTGAAGACGTAGAGCCGGCTGTGCGGGAAGCCGCCCTGCGCGTCCTTGATGTTGTCGCAACCGACGGCGATGTCGAGCCAGCCGTCCTTGTTCACATCCCCGATGCTCGGCTGGCGGTTGTAGGCTTTCTCGTTCTGGATGCCCATCTTCGCCGACACATCGCGGAACGAGTCCCACGCGCCGTCGCTGAGGTAAAGGCCGTTGCCGAGCTTCTGGTCGCGCGGATTGGGTTGGCCGCCGGACATCTGCGCGTGGCGCGTGACGAACAGGTCCAAGAAGCCGTCGCCATTGAAGTCGGCCAACACGGGCACCTGGCCTCGGCCAAAGGCATCGGGTGAGACCTTCGAGTCGACAATCTTGATGGTATGCTGCCGGAGCTGGAAATCGCCTTCATTGATGAACACACGCAGCTTCTCACCGCTGCCCCACTGCCCGCCCGTGCCGCGCGGCGCCGAGTATGTTGCCACGATGTCGAGTAAGCCGTCCTTGTTCAGGTCTGCGATAGCGACGCCGTTCATCCCTTCCTGAATGCTCGTGAAGTCCGGCACCACGATGCTCTCGAAAAGCTGGCCGCGTCCGGCGGCATCGCGCCACGGGTCGCCGTCGGGCATCTTCTTGAGCGGCGGCTCCCCCGGTCGTTGCTCGGCGATCTCCTCGGTGTGTGGTGTCGGTTTGATGTCGCCGTATTGCGCCCGCAACCGCTCCAACGCAGATTGACGCCTCTGAGGAGGTTGCCCTTTGCGCTCGCGAGCTAAAGCTTCATTCCTCTCCTTCCGGGAGGGGGACGGGGTGAGGGTTCTTGTAGCCTTGATCGCATCAGGCGATGCTTGCTCGATGTAAACGCGGTTGCCATCGGGATCGGTCACGAGCAATCGCTTATCGCCCTCGACCTTCGCTCCGCGCTTGACCAGACCTTCCCGCGCGGCGGCCAGATCAGAAACGCGCAGGGTCACGCTCCGCAGGCCAGGCGCATCCGGCCCGGCGTCCGCCTCATTGGGGAGATGGCCCTCGGGCGCGGAGAACTTAATTCGTCCCGCGCCGGGCGCGAAAAGGTACATCTTCATGCTGTAGGGCGGCGGCAGGTTCCATGGCTCGAACTCGTGCAAGCCAAGCACCGTACCGTAGAACCCACGCGCCGCCGCATCATCGCTGACACCCGTGCCCCAGGTGAACGTCTCGCCCGACGCGCTGCGCGGCACGCCCATGAGCTCCACCACATTGCCGTCGGGGTCACGCGTCACGCTCACGTTGCGGCCCTTCATCGGCGCTGGGTAACCGGCTTTGACCAGCCGCTCGCCAACCGCCGCCGGGGCGTTGAACCAGAGGGAGAACCCCCGAAAGCCGTTCTGCGAGAGCATCTGTTTCATCGGGTTACCCGTGGACCGGGCCGGCTTCTCGCCCGGCACCTGTCGCAGTCGCAGATAGCAACCCGCCCACTCCAGTAATGCGCCTTTGCGTGCGTTCGCCGGCTCGACCTCGCGCATCCCGATGCCGTCGCGGTAGAATTTCACGCACGCCTCGGTATCGCGCACACAAAGCTCGAACACGGCGTCCACGACTTCCAGTCCACCACCTGCCGGAGGCACGGACGCGGATGCCGGCTGCGTGGCCGCCGGTCCCGCCGCGCGCCGGTCCCGCCGCGCGCCGGTCCCGCAAGAATCGAGCGGCCTCTTCCCGCGTCACGAAACCATCACCGTCCTTGTCCATCTGGTCAAACAGCGGGCCCGGAAATTCCTCAGCGCTGACCTTTCCATCGCCGTTGCGGTCGAGTTGCCTGAACCGCTCGGCCAGGCCACCACCGCGCGCGGGCCGCGTTTCCTGCGCCACGAGACTCATGCTGACAAGCAAGGCAATGGCACTGATGAAGACTCTTTTCATGGCGTCTCCTCGTTCTTTGGCTGCGGCAAAGCCGGCTTCGCATCGGGATCGACGGCGCTGTTGGTGAGGCGGCGAAACTCGTTGAACGCCGGGCTGCGGTAACGTTGGATTTGGACCATGAAGATGGCGAACAGGTTGTTCCTCCAGTCGATCCAAAACTGGGTGCCGTTCGCACCGCCCCATGAGTATCCGCCCTGCCGTCCACTGCGCCGCCCAGGCCGTATTTCATCCGCTGGTTCTTCAGGTGGTTCTGAAACATCAGGTCTACCGTTCCGGCCTTGAGGATGCGAACCCCGTCGAGTTCGCCACCGTTCAAAACCATCCGGCAGAACCGGGCGTAGTCGTCAGCCTCATGGGGAGGCCAGGTTACAGGCGAATTCGGGCAGTTACTGATTGCCCTCCGTGGGCGTTGTGCACTGCGCAATCGCCTTAATCACATAACGTTTATCGCCAGAAGGTATTGCGTTGAGCGTACCCTCGCGATCTCGGCCGTCCTCCTCGTTTCGAGATATTGTCAAATCCTGTGGATTGCCCGTAATCAGGCGGCGTTCTTCTTCTCA
>CAZJTF010000527.1:0-3845 GCA_964548565.1 uncultured Planctomycetales bacterium
GTCCCGCGCTCGCGCCTTCCATTCCGATCCTGTGCTCGGACGCGTTCGTGATCGAGGACAGCGTCACCGGCCAGAACCAGGAAGCGCAGATCACGCCGGACGCGGCGGTCTGCCCCGACTGCCTGCGCGAGCTCTTTGACACAAACGACCGACGGTACCGGTATCCGTTCATCAACTGCACGAACTGCGGACCCCGGTACTCGATCATCCGCGCCGTCCCGTACGATCGCCCGAACACAACCATGTCGTGCTTCCGTATGTGCCCGAAGTGCCAGGCGGAGTACGACGACCCGGCCGATCGACGGTTCCACGCTCAGCCGAACGCCTGCCGATCGTGTGGACCGACGGTCTGGCTGACGGATTCACGCGGAAACCGCATGGAAGGCGACGCCATTCGGCTCGCCGCACGGCAGCTGGCGGAGGGTCAGATTGTCGCGATCAAAGGGATCGGCGGCTTCCACCTGGCCTGCCGGGCGGATGACGACGGAGCCGTCGAGCGGCTCCGCTCTCGCAAGGCGCGGGAGAGCAAGCCGTTCGCGCTCATGGTGCCATCGATGGATGCGGCCCGCGCGCTCACCGAGCTCAGCCGGGAGGCGGCCGCGGCGATGGAATCCGTTGAGCGGCCCATCGTGCTCGCTCCCCGCCTTTCCGTCGCCGCGGTCAGCCGGCATGTCGCCCCGGGCAACGAATGCCTCGGCATCATGCTCCCATACACCCCGCTGCACCACCTGCTCTTCGCGGAGAACCTCGGCCCCCTCGTGATGACCTCCGGCAATCCGAGCGAAGAGCCGCTGTGCTGTGAGAACGCGGAGGCCCTGCAGCGACTGGCTGACATCGCCGACGCGTTTCTGCTGCACGACCGGGACATTCAGCGCCGCGTCGACGACTCTGTTGTGCTTTCGGTCACCGCTCCGACGGCGCATACGATGCCGGTCCGCCGCGCCCGCGGGTACGCGCCGGCCCCGGTGCGGATCAGCCGGCACGCCACCAGGCCGGTGCTCGCGGTAGGCGGCGAGCTCAAATCAACCGTCTGCATCCTCAGCGGCAACGAGGCGGTGCTGAGTGAGCACCTGGGGGATCTCTCGAACGTCGCGGCCTACCGCAACTTCGTCGAAACCATCGAGCAGTTCCAGGGGCTCCTGCGAATCAAGCCGTTCGTCGTCGCGCACGACCTGCACCCCGCGTACATCGCCACGCGTTACGCACGGCGGCTGGGGCTCGACATGGTGGGCGTCCAGCATCATCACGCGCACGTGGTGAGCTGCATGGCGGACTGTGGGATTTCCGGCAGAGTCATTGGCGTCTCGTGCGATGGGACGGGCTACGGCACGGATGGCGCGATCTGGGGTTGCGAGGTGCTCGAGGCGGACGAGGCGGGGTTCACCCGCGCGGCCCATCTGCGCTACTTCCCGCTTCTCGGCGGCGATGCCGCTGCGCATGAGACCTGGCGACCCGCCGCCGGGCTGCTCCACGAGACGTTCGGGCCGGACTGGCAGCAGCGGATGCCGAGCCGGTCAGGCAAGCTGTGCCGCGAGAGTCTCGCGATGGCGGATCGCAAGCTGTCCTCCTCATCGTCACGGCTCGTGCGATGCTCGAGCCTGGGCCGGCTGTTCGACGCCGTCGCGTTCCTGCTCGGCATCTGCGAATGCAACCAGCACGAAGCGCAGGCGGCCATGCTGCTCGAGGCAACCGCACGCGAACACACCGGCGATGCGCCCCTGCTGCCATACGACGTCATCGTGCCTGACGCGGCGGCACCGCTGCAGCTCGACCCCCGCCCGATGCTGCGCGAACTCGTTGCATCAGTCGGAGACCTGCAGTCCGTCCGACAACTCGCACGCAGCTTCCACGAGACGGTCGCCGCCATGCTGACGGCCGCGGTGCAGCGGGTGGCCGCACAGAGCGGCCTGACACGTGTCGTGCTCTCCGGCGGATGCTTCGCCAACCGGCTGCTCACCGAGTGCATTGCACGTCGCCTGGCTATGTCCGGGCTCGAACTCTACACCCACCGCCGGGTGCCTCCGGGTGACGGCGGATTGTCCCTCGGCCAGGCAGTGGTGGCCGCCGAGCTGAGCGGGAGGACCACGTGATGTGCCTCGCTGTCCCCGGCCGAATCCTCGATGTCCGCAAGCCTGAGAGCACCGCTGGTATCGGAAACGCGGCGACCGTCGATTTCCAGGGGACACGCGTCGAGGTCAGCCTGATCTTTACCCCCGAGGCGAAGGCCGGTGACTGGGTGCTGGTCCACGCTGGCTTCGCGTTGAACGTACTCGACGAGGCCGAGGCCATGGAGACGTGGAAGTACCTCGAGGCCGAAGAGGCCGGCGAGTTCGGGGCCGACACGCGCGCCGAGCCGTCCTCCGGCGGCGGAGACCGTCGTGTCTGAAAGCCGCATACCGCAGCTCGTCGAACGGATTCGCACTGTCGCGGAGCGCACCGGCCCGGTGCGCCTGATGGAAATCTGCGGCACACACACTGTATCACTCTTCCGGACAGGTGTGCGATCGCTGCTGCCGGCCTCCCTCCGGCTGATCAGCGGCCCCGGCTGCCCCGTGTGCGTCACGTCGCAGGGCTACATCGACGCAGCCTGCGAACTGGCGGCACGTCCGGAAGTGACCATTTGCACGTATGGCGACATGGTGCGCGTGCCCGGGCGTGGCGGCAGCCTCGAGCAGCAGCGCGCCCGTGGTGCACAGCTCGTCGTGGTGTACTCGGCACGCGATGCCGTGCAATACGCCAAGCGGCATCCGGACCGGCAAGTCGTGTTCCTTGCCGTCGGCTTCGAAACGACGGCGCCGGCAACAGCGGCAGCACTGCTCGAGGCCCGGGCAAAGCACGTGTGCAACTTCTTCGTCCTGCCGGGCCACAAGCTCGTGATCCCGGCGATGATGACGCTGCTCTCGGCAGGCGATGTGCCGATCGACGGCTTTCTCTGCCCGGGTCATGTGAGCATCGTCATCGGGGCGCAGGCATACACTCCAATCGTCGAGCAGTATGCCAGGCCGTGCGTCGTCACCGGATTTGAACCGCAGCAGATGCTCTCGGGCATTCTTCGCCTGCTCGAGTTGAAAGCGTCGGGGCAGGCCTCGGTGGAGAACGTCTACGGCGTGGCGGTGAGCGACTCAGGCAACCGCCATGCACGACAACTGCTCGCGGAGGTGTTCGTGCCCGGCCCCGCGGTATGGCGGGCAATGGGGACGATTCTTGAAAGCGGGCTGGAACTGCAACCGGCGTACAGCCGGTTTGACGCCTTGACGCACTTTGGGGTGGCATTTGGCCCAGATTACGATCCGCCCGGCTGTCGCTGCGGCGAGGTCATCCAGGGCAAAACTGAACCGCGTGAATGTCCGCTCTTTGGCAGCCAATGCACGCCCATGCGCCCGGTTGGCCCATGCATGGTCAGCAGCGAGGGAACCTGCGCGGCCTGGTTTAAATACGGACGCTCTGGCACGGGGATTGCAGCATCCTCCAGCAAGGCGCTGGAGAAAGCGAACCCGTGATGAGCGCGACGAGCGACATTCTGACCGACGACCACATCGTCATCGCCCACGGCGGCGGCGGCGAGATGACGCGGCGCCTGATTGCGGAACACGTGCTCCCGCGACTCGGCAACGCGCTGCTGAATCCGCTGACGGACGGCGCCGTCCTTCAGGTGCCCGCCGGCCGCCTGGCAATGACCACGGATGCGTTCGTCGTACAACCCCTGGAGTTTCCAGGAGGTGACATTGGGTGGCTCGCGGTGTGCGGTACCGTCAACGACCTGGCGGTCATGGGCGCCAGACCTGCAGCACTGAGCCTGGCGCTCGTGATCGAGGAAGGGTTGCCGCTCCGGGTCTTCGACCGGC
>CAZJTF010000528.1:0-3829 GCA_964548565.1 uncultured Planctomycetales bacterium
CTCGCCGGCGACGCGTGGATCGGCTGGCAGTTCCATCGTCCGGACGAAGGGGACGGTTTTGTGCAGGCATTCCGGCGGGTGGACAGTGTCTACCGGGTGGCGGATCTCCAACTGCACGGCCTGGACCCGGAGAAGACGTACGCCGTCACCGACCTCGACAGCGGCCGGACCTCTGTGGCGACGGGGCGAAGCCTGATGGAGACCGGACTGGCGGTGGAGATCGCATCACGCCCCGGTGCCGCGCTCCTCAGCTACAAAGTCGCCCGGTAGCGGTGCATCCTCCGCGGTCTGGGCGGCACAGACCGCTGGTGCACCGTACCCGGGCGAGCAGGAGTCGGTGCATCAGCCTGAAATCGATGCCGGTGTCGTGGTCCGGGTGCGGCTTCGCGTGGTACAATCTCCCGCGCCAGGACGACCCTGCGGGTGAGCGACACCATGACCAACGAAATCCGCTGCCGGGTATGCGGCGACGTGCGGCCCGAGGACAAGATCAGCATCAAGAAGGTCGATGAGAGCGCGCACGCCTTCCTCCCGGCGGGCACGATTGTCACATACTTCCGGTTTTGCAGCGATCGGCCGGCATGCATCGCCGGCGCGGAAAAATGGGAAGGCTACTTCAACCAGATCGATGCCAAGCCCGTGAAGTCCAGCCCGGCCTCCGCACGCAACGTCTGATTACCCGTCGCAGGTCGGGTTGAGGGGAAGCGCCGGTCCGGTCGCGCAGTTCAAGAACGCCTGGAAATCATCGAGATCCACGTCTTTGTCACCGCCCGGTTCTCCCCGGTCCATGCAGTTGCAGGGATCGGAGGCCGCGAGCTGCTGCCCGGGGCCGGTGTAACAGTTCTGGAAAACAGCGAAGTCATCCATGTCCACGTCGTGGTCCCCGTCGGTGTCGGCGAACGGATCACGGCACACGACAGGGCAGGTCCTGGTTTCGCAGCTCGAATCCAGCCCCAGCCACCGGTCGGAGGCGGGGCAGTCCTGCTGCGTCGTGTTGCTGCAGGTCTGGCCGGCGTGGCAGCACGCCCCGAGGCAGCCGGTTCCCTCGCACGCGCGCGGTGTCCAGTCAATTCCGCGGAACGTCGTGTTTTCCGGTGCGATCTGCAGCGTGACGAATGTGTCCTTGTGCGTGCATCCCGGTTCCGCACCCGTGTGGCAGCCGGTGTCGGTGATCATCATCACGCGGTTAGGGCTGCAGCCGCGCTGGTCCTCCGCGGTGATGACGTAGATCTCCACCTTCCCTTCGGAGTTCAGGCGCCAGGTCATCGCCCGCACGGCATTGGCCGGGTTTATCCCGCAGAAGGCGGGCAGGCCGTTGCTCAGCACGTACTTGAATACCCACTTGCCTGTCTCGGCGCTGTACTCGTAGCGGTTCACGCCGCCGGACGAGGTCGTATTGTTGACGTCGTCGTCTGTGTGCATGTACGCGATGTCGCCGTTCTGCCACGGTCCATCGTTGTGGACGAAGAAGAAGTCGTAGCAGCTGTTCTGGTTCTGGTAGATCAGGATCGAATCGACACGCGTCGGATCCGCTCCGCCGGCTGTCGTCGGCAGCCCGCCGAATGTCCGGACGCCACGGTTGCCCGAGTAGCTGTAGCTGGCATAGAGAACATGGTTCGAGATGTTGACGACGCGCGGCTGAAGCAGGTTGCCGTTGCCCGGCGTGGCCTGGCCGAGGCGGATGGACGTGGTCGAGCCCAGCGTGGTGTAGCGGACCGCACCGGAATCCATGGCCGGGTTGGTCAGCGAGTTGGGCGCGCGCCCCGCCAGGTAGATGTTGATGCCATCCTCCGAGGCGGCTCCATGGAACCCCTGGTCCCCGTTATAGGCGTCCACCAGCGCAGTGGTCGTGTCGATGTTGCCCGTCGCGTCCACCCGCCCGACGACGCGGTTCACGACATCCGCATTGGACGCGTAGGGCAGCGGCTTACCGGGGACCGGATCCTCGCCCGGTGCGGCATCGTAGCCGCCCAGGAGCAGGTAAAGCCCGTTCGTCGTGCGTTTGAGCACGCCATGGCGGTGCGCACTCCGCGGAATCGTCAGCCGGTGGTTGGGTGGGGCCGCAATCGTCGGCATCGTGAGTGACTGGACGGGCGGGGACTCGGGGACGAGAGAGAACTCCTTCAACACCACCGTCTGCGGCTGATCATTGTTCGCGATCGGGGTGCCGTCACCGACCTGGAGGACGACAAGGTTGCCGGCGGCGAATGGAGCGGCCTGCACGCTCGAAGCGACGGCGATGAGCGCCGCTGCAGGCACGCATGCGAGCAGTCGTCCTGTCATGGCATTCCTCCCGCTCCCATCGGGCGCTCAGGGTCGACGCCTGGCGTACGGCCAATCCCCGGCTCTCGTGCACCGGGATGGTAACGTTCCAAAGCTCAGACCCGCTCTCGCGCAACACCGACACCGCGGCGAAAGCCTGGTTCGGTGTGCCGACGCGTTGTGAGGCAAAACTACCGATAAAAGTGATTAACAATTGATACTTTAAACGGCGGATCGGCTCTTTGTCAAGGGAATTCGACCTGGGCTTCCCGCCGGGCGCCGCCGGTGCACAGCCCCGCCCCCTTGACATCATCGATAAATCTTCTAAGATATCGATAAATCATGTCTCCGTGCCCGGCAGCCGCTTACAGCAGGACCGCGACTCATGCGCGCGGAAACACGGCTCAGTTCCTCAGATAGCACAGCGCCGCTCCGGAATGTCCGCGCCCGTCCGTCCGCATTCACCCTGATCGAGGTTCTGGTTGTCGTTGCCATCATCGCGCTGCTCGTCTCGGTCTTGATTCCCTCGCTCCGCCGGGCCCGGGACCAGGCCAAGCTCGTCGCCTGTCGCTCCAACCTGCACGACTCGGGCATCGGGCTCCAGCAGTACGCCAACGGCAACCGCGGCTACTACCCGCTGGCTTCGTACATCGGGACGCGGATCTACGAGAGCAACCCGGGCGCGGACGATAACCTCCTTACGCTCTGGCTCAGCAAAGTGACGCGGAACGTCGCGACCTATACGTGTCCGGCGACACACCATGCGATCCGCGCGCCGGAGCGGATCGAGAAGGTGCCAGTCCCGGGGAAGGGCATCCGCTACGACATTTACACCGCCGGCGAGCCGCGCAACGACTTCGAGTTTCACGGCCAGGTCATCCGCGAGCAGATGAAGACCGGCGGCTACGTGGAAACGCACCTGAACGGAACCAGTTACGAGTACGACGGGTGGTCGGATTCCGGCAACGGCGTCAGGACGACGATCACCTGGCTTCCGTTCATGACCTGGGAGTCTGACTACAAGGGATTTCCTCGAACTCAGAACAACATCAAATCCCCGTGGAAAGACGAGTGCATGCGGGATGCCGACGAGGGTGAGAGCAACGGCGGAGACGTCGTGGGCGCTCCCCCCGGCGGGGCGACCAATAACATTCCCGAGCCCTGGGACAACCACGGCAAGAAGGTATCCAACCAGTCCTTCTGGGACGGGCACGTGATTTCGTATCCGCTCTCCTACTGGCAGGCCAAAGCCAAAAAGAAGAACCTCGTGGGGTATTGACACAGACGCGCGCGTCAGGGCGACGAAGGAGGATGGAAATGGCGGCGTTGAAACAGGCGTTCGGCGTTCTGCTCGCGGTGAGTCTCTGCCTGCCGTGCATCTTCAGTGAGGTTGTTCGAGCCGACGCCTACTCTCCGCCGGCGTGTGCTCCGGGCGGTAGCTGGAGCTATCGGTATGAGGGCGCCGCTGCGGCCAAAGGGCTCAATGACAACGCCGACGGCGGCACGTCGCTGGACGGGACATGGACCTGGTACTGCGCCGGCACGCTCAAGAACATGGCGGTTCCCC
>CAZJTF010000529.1:0-3805 GCA_964548565.1 uncultured Planctomycetales bacterium
GAGGGGGGACTGATCGACGCTGAAACCCAGGTCGATCAGTCCTCTACTCTACCGTTTTCTTGCGGCGATCTCCGCCTGTCCGATGGAAGCCGATCCCCCGATTGCCGCGGCGGCGTCCGGGAAGTCCCTGAGGACAGTCGGCGGCAACGCCGGCCCTGTTCCGACGGGGAAGCGGGACGGGGACAGGGAAATCGACAGACAGGGAAGCGGACAGAGAAGCGGGACAGGTTCGATATTGACGCCGCTGTTCCCGCCGGATAGCCTGCTGTCATGCCCAGAACAGCGCGTCAGGCACCCGGCGGGATGGTCTTTCACGTTCTCAATCGCGGCGTGGGGCGGACCCGGCTGTTCCGCAGGGCCGCTGACTACGCCGCCTTCGAGGAGGTGATGCTGGAGACGCTGGAGCTGCGTTCGATGCGGCTGCTGGCGTACTGCGTCATGCCGAACCACTGGCACCTGGTGCTGTGGCCGCGGGAGGACGGGCAGCTCGGCGCGTTCATGCAGCGTCTGAGCATCACGCACGCGCGGCGCTGGCAGGAGCACCGCCGCGTCGTCGGTGAGGGGCACGTCTACCAGGGTCGGTACAAGCCGTTCCCGGTCCAGCGGGATGAACATTTCCTGACGGTCTGCCGATACGTGGAGCGGAATGCCCTGCGGGCAGGGCTTGTCGAGCGGGCGGAGGACTGGCGCTGGTCGAGCCTGTGGAGGCGCCGGCAGGGTGACGCGACGCTCGCGGACTGCCTGAGCCGATGGCCCGTGGACCGCCCGTCGAACTGGCTTCACCGCGTGAACGCCGCCGAAACGCCAAAAGAGCTCGACCGACTCCGCCTCAGCCTCGCGCGGGGCCGTCCCTTCGGCTCGCCCGGCTGGACACTCCGCACCGCCGCCCGCCTGGGCATCGAATCCTCGCTCCGCCCCCGCGGCCGCCCGCGCAAGGAACGCGGAGAGAAGGCGGGAGGCGGAAATCCCTGAATCACAGCGGAATATGGTCATTTTCGGCTGGAGAGGGCCGAGATCGCGGGGTATATGCGCGTACGTTGACCGTGGACACTCCACGAGCGGCCGCCCAAGCGACATGACTCCGCAAAATGGGCACGAAGCGTCTGACCAGGGGTGGGAACGGGTACGAGGAAAGCCCCGCATGGATCACCCAAACGACTATGCCTCCTCGAACAGGCCGGAGTTGGTCCTGACGACGACCGCCGCTACGGTCGTCCCGTCTCCGGCATCCGCGTCGTTGGCGATCATCGGTTTGGCGTCACTCAGTCTCAGGCGCAAGCCTCTGGTCTGATCGTCGCGGGATGTGGATCGCGACGTAGGACCCCGGAGTATTCACTCCGGGCAACGCAAGGTTGGAGAGGGCATAAGGGAGACATCGGCCGCTCGGCCTCGCCGCGAGGCGCCGCGCGCGGGGGCCACGCATGGCCGGCGCCGTGGTGCACGTCCTGGGGTGATGCCCCGTGCGCCTACTTCGCCCGTTCGAGGTACTCGCCCGTGCGGGTGTCCACGCGGACGACTTCGCCGTTGTCGATGAACGCCGGCACGCGAATGCGGGCGCCGGTCTCGACGGTGGCTTCCTTCGGCTGGTTCGTGACGGTCGCGCCCTTGATTGACGGCGGCGTGTCGACAATCTGCAGCTCGACCACGTTGGGGAGCTCGGCGTTGACAATCTTGCCTTCGATCAGCTCGCACGTGAGCCGCGTGTTTTCCTTGAGGAACTTGAGGCCGTCGCCGACGATGTCCTCGGGCACCGGGATCTGGTCGTACGTGTCGACGTCGGCCAGAACGAGATCTTTTCCGTCGCGGTAGAGGTACTCGAACGTCTTGGTCTGCACGAAGACGGTCTCGATCCGGTCGTCGACCGCCATCCGCTGGTCGATAATGCGACCGGTCTTGAAGTCCTTGAGCTTCACCTGGTAATAGCTGCGCCAGTTGCCCTTCGCGACGTGCTGCAGGTCCTTGATCGTGTACATGCTGCCTTCGTACATGATCACCTGGCCCTTTTTGAGTTCGCTCACTTTGACGGACATGCTTGTCTCATTTCTCCGGGACACCCGGCCACGCGACATCCCTGCGGATTTCCAGATCCCGGATGACGCTGCTGTCCAGGATGGCAGACGGGGGATTCGGGGGCCAGAAACGCTTGTTACTCGTCCAATGCCGAGCCAATTAGTTTGCCAGAAGTACGGGTTCGCGTCAATGCCGGGGGAAACGGTCAAAATGGGGGACAGGCAGGGCGTTTTGGGGGGGCTCCCGCCTGCGCCGGCCGATCTGCATGAGGTCTCCCGACGTCCGTCGCCACACCCTGGCGCCGCTGCCCGCCTATCGCGTGTCTGGCGGGGCAAAAAGCGCGTCGATGGCGGCCACCGTCCGGTCAACGAGCATCTGTCCACCCTCGGGACCGGCCTGGCTGCTGTGGACGACCGCTCCGTAGCCCCCCGCGCGGACGGCCCGTTCCGTGGGCAGGTACGTCCCGTTCCCGGCGAGCTGCACGACGAATGTCTGGACCGCCTTGCTCCGCGCCTTGATCCGGACGCCGTACTCGGTGAAGAGCTCGAACGGATTCGTGCAGAGGACCGCGTCGCCGAGTCGAATCACGTGGATCTCCGCCGGATGTGTGGGTGCGGGAATGTCCTTCTGCGTCTCGAACCGCTCGACCGTCCGTTCAAGCCACTTGATCCGTCGGCCCAGCGTGTCGGATGCCTGCGGATCCGCGGCGATCTGCCCGGTGAGTTCCCTCACGCCGGCCTTCGCCTCGTTGTACTCCGCCTCAGTGACGAGCCGCCCCGGCAGTGACAGGTTTTCGACGTGGTGCCGTAGCGGAACGTCCGTGTGCCGGTCGTCCTTGACGGCCTCGTATGCCTCCTCAACGGCCCGCACAATGCGCCGCGCAAGTTCGGACGTCTCGTCGAGGCCGCGCAGGCGCCGCATCCGCTCCTCGGCTGCCTTGCGGTACAGCGGCCGCGGCGACTGGTCGCCTCCCGCCCCCGTCCAGGCGAGCACGCACACATCCTCGCCGAAGCGCCGTCGCAGCCCCTCACGAACGGGGTGCCACAAGTCGGCGTGGACGGTCGTTCGGTTCTCCACCACCTGAGACGGGCACGGCACATTCACACCGAGGCCGATCAGCTTGCCGTCCGCGTTCCAGAGCAGCAGCGTGTCCACGTCGTGGTCCTCGAACGCCTCCACGCCGCGAAACGTCGGCACGTCGGTCCTGCCGTACATCACGGCCGAGCCGTCGGCGTAGACCGCACGTCGGTTGTACGCCACGACGGCGTGCCCGAGCCCCCACGTGACGCTGCCCGGCGCACGGGTGTTCCAGGCGCGCTCAACGGCCTCCGAAATACGTCCCACCAGGAAGCTCCGCACGGTTTCGATCGAGGTCACGCCTTCCTTCGGAAGTACATAGTGGCCTTCTTCCATCTCCGGGGCCGTGTGGGTGTGTGTGCCGCTGAGGACGATCTTGTCCGTATCGAGTCCGGCGACACGTTTGCCGACTGTTTCGCGCACGAGGCGCAGCAGGTCGTTGGGGATCGCGATCAAGTCGCACGAGACGAGGACCGCCGCGTCCAGGGATTTCTCTCCCGCCCGGGACTCCATCGCCAGCACGTTGGCCGTGAGCGGCGTCTCCACTGTTTGCGAGATCCGCAGGTGAAACTGCCCGCGCAGGGCGACAGGGCCCGGCGGCGTGATGTCCACGCTGGTCACGCCGACCGACAGCGTGGCCGGTGACTCCGGTGCCGCACCGCGCCCGCTCTGTGCCGGCCCCACAAAACAGGCGGCGACCGCAAAAATCCAGACGCGC
>CAZJTF010000530.1:0-3805 GCA_964548565.1 uncultured Planctomycetales bacterium
GATCCCTGCAAGCTCCTGCAGCGGCTGGAATGATGGCGCGCCGGATACTTCAGGAGACGGATCCGTATCAACGGCCACTGGAACCAGTTCCATCGCCGGAAGCTCGCTCCGGCGCGCCGTATCCACCCAGGTGGTTCCGACCACCCGCGCACAGCATGGTGAGCAGACGCACAAGCGTCCGTCGCCAGGCGCTGCGGCGATGCATTCCCCGGATTCCACCAGCACGCCCGGCTCGACGACGGGCGTCGCTGCAACCCCACCGCGCTCCAGCGGAATGCGGATCCGCGAAGGCACCGCGAGGTCGCGGATGGTCTCCCGCGGCGGCAGCGCGTAGGTGCGCGGCAGGTACAGCCCGCCGTCGAAGCGTGCCCGCGGTCGCGTGAACGACAGGAGCGGAATGGCCGACCTCCGATCCGGCGGCTCGCGAAGGGCACGGGACGTACGCGTCCGCGCGTCCGGCTCACGAACCGCCGGCATCATACCTCAGGTCAGCCGCATCGTCCCCCGCCGGAAAGCCCCGGCTACACCGCTGCTGTCACTTCCCTCTTCTCCGGCTGGTCGATGAGCGACCTCATCCGCCCGTTGCCGTTGGTCGCCGTGTCCTGGCGGTGGAAACACGCGGTCAGCGAATCCCAGTCGATGACCAGGCGGCCGCCGGTGACCTCGTGCTGGCGCTCCCAGTTCATCAGCAGGTCGAGGCAGGCGTGATCGATATACTCGAGCTGCTCGAGGTGCACGTGCAGCGTCGTAGTCGGGCGGACACCCTCCAGCGCGGCAGCCAGCTTGGGCAGCCGGATGAAAGTGGCCGTCCCGCGCAGCCGCATGATGGTCGTACCTGCCTGCTGCTCTTCGTCGATGTCCACCTGCAACTGAGAGAACGTGTACAGCAGGCGCGCGGCGGCAAGGCTGATCCCGACAAGCACGCCCGTCAGCAGGTCCGAAACGACGATCATCACGACGGTGGCCGCATAGATGGCGACCTCAGCGCGGCCGTAACTGGCGAGTTCACGGAGGGCTTTGAGGTTCACCAGCTTGTAACCGGTGAACACCAGCAGCGCTGCCAGGCTGGCGGTCGGGATCATCCGCAGAACCACCGGCAGCGCCACCACGAACAGCAGGAGCCACATACCGTGGAAGATCGCCGACGCCCGGGTCCGCGCTCCCGCCTCGACGTTCGCGGCGCTGCGGACAATCACGCCGGTCATCGGCAGTGCACCGAGCACGCCGCAGATCATGTTTCCAACGCCCTGGGCGGCGAGTTCGCGGTCGTACTGGGTGCGCGGCCCCTGGTGCATCTTGTCCACTGCTGTCGCGCAGAGCAGGGTCTCCGCACTGGCAACGAAGGCCAGCCCGAGCCCCGCTACCAGGATCTGGCCGTCGAGCAGCCCCTTGAGCGACTCGGCCGTCGGCAGTTGCACGGCAGACAGGATGTTCTGAGGGACGTCCACGAGACGGATAGGCAGTGAGAAAACTGCCGTGGCACCCGTCGCGATGAGCACCCCCAGCAGCGTAGCCGGAAGTACCTGGAACTTCTTCGGGGCAAGCAGCTTCCAGCCCACAATGATGCTGATGGTGAGGATGCCGATTCCCGCGGCGAGCCGGTGGCTGGCGGACTCCGATGGAGCGAGGGCCTTCCAGACCGCCTGCGGCAATGCGAGCAGGTTCGCCAGGCCGCTGCCCCGCGGGGCGTCGTCGACCATGACGTGGAACTGGCTGGCGAAGATCAGGATCCCGATCCCCGCCAGCATCCCGTGGATCACGGCCGGCGAGACGGCCCGGAACCACTGGCCGAACCGCAGGAATCCCGCGGCCAGTTGCACGCCCCCGGCGATCAGCAGGGCGATCCCCAGCGTGGGGTACCCCTCGCGCTGGATGATTTCGTAGACCACGACGGCCAGACCGGCCGCCGGGCCGCTCACCTGCAGCGGCGAGCCGGAAATGGAACCGACGATCAGCCCCCCGATGATGCCCGTGATCAGCCCGGCCGCCGGCGGCGCGCCCGAGGCGATCGCAATGCCCATGCACAGCGGCAGGGCGACAAGGAACACGACAACGGACGCCAGGAAATCATGGCGAAAGGTACTGAGCAAATCAGCGCGCACGTGCGTACGCATGACCGCACCTCCGAGAAGAGACAGACAGGCGGAATATCAGATGACGGATGACATTGATGCTCTGGGGGACGCACCCACCGGTGTGAGGCGATGTTCCGAGAGCGGGATGAACTGACCCTGGTCCGGATCGAATGCGAATACTTCGCCGGTTTCGATCTTGTACACCCATCCGTGCAGGTTCACCGCCCGGCGGGCAAGTGCCGCGGCCACGACGGGATGGGTCCGGAGATTCTCCAGCTGGACCAGCACGTTTTCCTCGACGCAGGCCGTGAGCAGCGCACCGCCTTCCAGATGGCGGTACTTCTCCTGCATGATCCGGCGCGTGGCTTCGGCGTGCCCCAGCCAGGCGCGGGTCGCCGGAAGATTCTCGAGATCGCTGCGGTCTCCGATCAGCGCCTTCATGGCGCCGCAGTGGGAGTGTCCGCAGACGATGATGTCGGGGACGTTGAGCACGCCCAGGGCGAACTCGATCGTGGCCGCCTCGCCGCCGCCGGTGCCGGCATGCGAAGGGACAATGTTGCCGGCGTTCCGGAGAATAAAGAGGTCGCCGGGCTCGGTCTGGGTGATCAGGTTGGGGTTGATCCGCGAATCCGAGCACGTGATGAACAGGGCCATCGGGCGCTGCCCGGAGACCAGCTTTTCGAAGAATTCGCGCTGCGAACCGAATACGCCGCGCTGAAACTGATGCACGCCTTTGACAAGCTTCTGCATGTGAGGCTCACTCCATGCTCATCGCAACCGTCGCCGCAGCGCCACGCCAAAGCGGGCAGCGCGGGCGGCGCGAAGTCCACTGACTCGTCCGTGCTGCACGCGGGCCATGCACGTCCGTGCTGCCGCGACAGAGGGGCAGACAGCGGGCGAGGCGCGTGTCAGCATACAACCAGGAGCACAAACGGAGCGAGTCAGCAGAGAAGAGGAGCTCCGAGGCCATTGCGGAGATCCTCGTGCGAATCAGGGACCGGAAGCGGCCTCTTGTGGGCACAGTTGGCGGGAGCAGCGAGCTGCCGCGGCATGGCGACCGGACGGGCGTGACGCTGCGGCCTCGCAGACACGCCCCTCGACTGTTCGAACTGGGCGCGCTCTGAACCGGACTTGCCCCGCTCCTCTTCCCACGGGGCGAGATTCTCGGTCGGTGCGGTAGTGAGGCTGAGATTGACGCGCAGGACGCCGAGATTCCCTCCGGTGCAGAGGGAAAGCGCCATGGCCAGAGCCGTCAGGCGACCGCGGATCCCGGCAATATCGAACGCGAAGAGTTTCATACACAGTCGGGCGACAGGCACGCAAACAAGCGAGCCCACGCCGCCAGATGCACTCGAGAATACAGGAAATCAGGCCCGAAAACTCACGGCAACGCACTGCAGTCTGGAGGAATATATGCGAAACCCCGGCGGCTGTCCAGAGCTTTTGCGCGGCTCGAGCCCAGGACCGTGCGCGATCACGGTGTACTCCTGAAGGCCCGGCATTGTGCTGGGCTCAGCCCATGTTCCTCCTGTGTGTTCGTGCAACCCAACTCCCAACGCGTGAAAGTCTGCGGAGAGGACACATGTGGAACCCCGCTACGAGCCGGAACGCCCCCAGCCCGGGCGATCGGCCCGGCGGAGGTACCGCTCGGCGTGCGGGGCATTGGGGAGCGCCCTCTGGTCGGGATCCCATTCGATGCGGGCACCGCCGCGATAGGCGACGTTCCCGAG
>CAZJTF010000531.1:0-3801 GCA_964548565.1 uncultured Planctomycetales bacterium
GGCCTCGCCCTCTTCACCAACGCCATCTACTTCGCCCGCGGCATCCAGGCTGCCGGCGCGATCGAAACCTTCCGGCACAACTTCGCGGCCACGCTCCTCATGGCCACCCTGCTGGGCTGCATGGGCCTGGGTACGCACCTGGCTTCTAAGCTCCGCGGCGTGGACGGCTTCCTCTTCATCGGGGCGGCCGTCGTCCAGTTCGCCGGCCTGGCGGTCCTGCGGCAGCCGGGGAACGATTTCGCCTATAAGCCGTGGTTCATCACGCATACGTTCGCGTTCGCGCTGAGCGGCGCGTTTTTCATCGCGGGAGGGGCGGCGGGAGTCGCCTACCTGCTGATCAGCCGCGTCCTGCGCCGCAAACGCGCCTCGGCGATCGTCGGATCGGTGGCGCCGCTGGAGTCGCTCGAGCGGTTCGGGCGCTGGATGCTGATGCTGGGCTTCCCGCTGTTCACGTACGGGATTCTGACGGGCATCTGCGAGCTGTCGCGCTCGCGGGACCCCGGGCCGCGGGCCTGGCTCGTGGACCCCCTGGTGGTTGTGTCGTTCGTGACGTGGGTGGTGTATGCCGTGATGGTGGCCTCCATGTGGGTCCGGCCGGAGATCCGCGGGCGCCGCGCGGCCGCACTGGCGACGTGCGGCATGGGATTGGTTGCGATCGTCTTCCTGATTATCGAGTTCGTGTCACCGCTGCACAGATGAGAACGCTGGTAATCGGCTGCAATCACCGTTCGGCGCCCGTCGAGATGCGCGAACGGATCGCGTTCGACGAGCAGACGGTGCCGCGCGCGCTGCACGGGCTCCGGGCGCGCTTCCCGGAGAGCGAAAGCGTCCTGATCTCGACCTGCAACCGGATGGAGCTCTACATCGCCCGTCCCGCCCAGGGCCATCCCCGCATCGACGAGGCGATCGGCTACCTGGGCGAGTTCCACGGCATTGCCCCGTCGGAATTCGCGCAGGCCCTTTACAGCCACCAGGACATCGAGGCGGTGCGGCACCTCTTCCGCGTGGTGAGCGCCCTCGACTCGATGGTGCTGGGCGAGACGCAGATCCTCGCGCAGGCACGCACGGCATTCGAGACCGCGCGGGCGACGGGTACGGTGGGGCGGGTGCTGGGCGAACTCTTTCCCCGGGCGTTCAGCGTCGCCAAGAACGTGCAGAGCCGCACGGGGATCGCCAGCGGGCGCCTGAGCGTCGGCAGCACCGCGGTGGACCTTGCCCGGCAGATCTTCTCGCGCTTCGACGACAAGATCGTCATGATGGTCGGCGCGGGGAAGATGGGCGAGCTCACGCTGACGCACCTGCTCGACATGAAGCCGCGCGCCTTGTGGGTGACGAATCGCACGGACGCACGCGCTGCGGCGCTGAGCGACCGGCTGGCCGCCCGGCACGGTGTGGTGCCGCGGGTGATCCCCTTCGCGGGCTGGATCGACGCCCTGGCGGAGGCCGACATCGTGATCAGCTCCACCGGCGCCCGTGAGCCGATCCTGACGGTGGCGCAGTTCGCGGGCGTTCCCGCGCGCCGTCGCTACAAGCCGCTGCTGCTGATCGACATCGCCGTGCCGCGCGACATCGACCCGGCGGTGGGCGAGCAGGAGGAAGTCTTCCTCTACAACATTGACGACCTGCAGACAGTGGTCGAACAGAACCTCGCCCAGCGCCGCGAGGCCATCCAGCAGTGCGAGCTGATCATCGAGTCGAGCGTCGTCGAGTTCGTGCAGAACCAGAGCCGGCGCGAGGTGGCCCCGGTGATCGTGGAGCTGCAGAAGCACTTCCGCCAGGTGGGGCAGGCGGAGTTCGAGCGGATCCTGCCCAAGCTGCAGGGCATGTCCGAGCACGACCGCCAGCTCGTGCAGGAGATGCTCCACCGCATCACGCAGAAGCTGCTGCACGCCCCGGTGCAGACGCTCAACGACAGGGGCGAGAACGGGGCGGCGCGGGTGTACGCCGAGACGCTGCGGGCGCTGTTTCGGCTCTCGGACGAATGACGGACGCGGGTGCGGCAGGGGCGCGCCCGTCGGATAAAAGGGGGCCGCAGGGGGGAAACGTGCCGTCGGCGGGGGCCGCACGTTCGCGCGTCCGGTAAGGCCTGCCCGGGGTGAAGAGCGGGGGACTCTCAGGCCGGCAAATCTGCCTTTTATTCCGGAAAACACGCACAATACCGATTCGACACCGCCAATTTTCGGGTATAATCAATGATACGTCGCGGTGCACAGGCCGTTGTGGGGGCGGCGTATACCACGCATTCCGCAGGCATGGGACGAAAGGAGCCACACAGATGAAGGCGAGAGGTTTGTTCGTTGGGCTGCTGGTCCTGGCGGTCGCCGGGTCGGCCAGCGCGGTCACCGTGTTTGAGGACGGCTTCGAAACCTACACGGCCAACAGCCCGCTCGATAAGAACACCAGCGGCCCCAACGCCGCTCCGAACGGTTCAGGTAACCCGTGGTTTGGCCCTCTTCCGCCGAACGCCCGCGTCGTCAACACGGAGTCCGGCATCGTCCCGCATGGCGGCAGTAACATGATCCGCGGGAGGGCACCCACGGATTTCGACCAGAACTGGGTCAACATCGCCTACCGGTTCAACGGCGGCACTCCTTACACCGGCGATATCGCTCTGGAGTTCTGGTTCTACGATTCGCTCGGTTCCGGCGGCAGCAACCTCAGGGACTTCGCCGCGATCGGCTACTACAACACCGCGCCGAGCGATACCGACTACCCGGGCAGCGGCAGTCTGAACGGCTCGTCGCAGATCCAGCGTCTGTGCCTGGGGGCCAGCTCTGAGCAGGCGACGGGCTTCGACAGCACCAAGTACCAGGTGCGGATCGTCGGCGCGACCGAGGGATACCGCAACGGCTGGTTCAACACGACGAAAACGCGGTCGGTCGGCTGGCACCACTGCCTGATCGAGGTCGGGCCGGCCCTGCCGGACAACACCAACGAAGTGAAGTTCTACGTCGACGACATGGTGACCCCGGTGTTCACGCACAACTCGGTGACGACCTGGGGCTACAACGTGATCGAGGTCAACACCAACTTCGGCTCCGTTTCAGGCTACTTCGATGACATCAAGCTGACCCGCCCGGATCCGAAGGGCGCCTGCTGCGCTCACTACACGTGCACGCAGACGACCCAGGCGGCCTGCACCGAGGCCGGCGGCGTCTACAAGGGCGACGGCGTGGCTTGCGCCGCTACGAGCTGCTGCAACACGCCTTTTGCGGATGCCGACGCCGATCAGGACGTCGACATGGACGATTTCGGTGCGTTCCAGGCGTGTTTTACCGGTCCGACGGGCGGCCTCCTGGCCGGCAACCCGTATCCGTGTGCCTGCTTCGACCGCAACGCGAGCAACGGCGTGGATCTGACGGATTTCACGTCCTTTGTGAACTGTGCAACCGGCCCGGCTATCCTCTGGGCGCCTTCCGCGGGCTGCCCGTAAGGATCGCGGAGCTCTCGCACGCGACCGCACGCAGTGAACAACCTCCCGGGGCGCTGAATCAGGTTCGGCGCCCTTTTTTTCGCGCACGAGGCGTCGTGCTGCGCAATCGACCACGACTCCAGCCGCCACGGGGCCTATTGGCCTATCGGACTATCGCACAAGGAACTGGTGCGTCGCAGAACCGGCTTCGCAGCGGCCCCGATCGATGGGCAGGATCTGCAGCGGCCGCCCGCCGACGGCCGAAGCGAGGGGAGGGCCGAAGCGACGAAAAGGAAGGGGCGGCCGACCACTCCCGCCACAGGAACTAATGACGAATGACAAAGCACGAATGACGAACGACAAAGGACCACTGGCCAGGGACCAAGGAC
>CAZJTF010000532.1:0-3791 GCA_964548565.1 uncultured Planctomycetales bacterium
CGCGCGCAGAGATAGGGCATGTCGTATACCTCGCCCCCGCCGCACTGCAGGCCGTGATCGACCCGCCACTTCGCGCAGAAGTGCTGAAGCGGTCCGCCGGCCGCGCGTGCATCCCCGACAATCACGCGGCCCGTGACGCGCACCGGCCGTAGTGCCAGATTGCGGACGCGCAGCACTGCTGATTTGGCAAACGGCATCACGAACCGACAGGCCATGGTGCCATCCGCTTCGACCTGAAGGGGCAGGGTCTTGAAAGCCGTGAGTCCGGGGCCGCTGCCGAAGAAGTCGCCGAGGGGTGACTCGATCTGCGGGCGCCGGGACCCGTCAAAGGCGCCCTCCAGCACGACCTGGCGGAGCGACGACCACGGATCCTCCGCTTCGAGACGAAGCGTCAGCTCACGAATGGTGCCGGCCTCTTCGCGCTTAAACGCCTCCGCGACCTGACCCTGCGGGACGCTGCAGTCGATGGCAACCGGGCGGCCCTCGGCGGCCGGGAGTGTGCGGTCAGCCAGGATCCGGCGGGTCTGCTCGAGCACAGCGCGGTCGCGTTCGAGATCGTCGGGGGTCAGCGTCCGGACGCGCGTTCCGGCGGCGTAGCGGCGCACGTTCACGTGGTAGAAGTGGATTTGATTGACCTTCCCGGTCCAGACCATTCGCATGTGCCGGGCGAACGGGATGGGAAGGTAGCTGGCATCGTACTGCGTGTATCCTTCCGCGTCCGTCTCCTCAATGCCGCGGAGGGCGCCGTAGCTGCACCGCAGAAACTGAAGCGATGGACCCTCGTAGAGCGGCGTCTCCGCTTCGTCCAGGTAGAGCGCGAGGGTCCCGGTCATTCCTCGTGCAGCCGACCACGTGCGAACGATCGCACCGGGGCCATCCACCTCGGCCATGAGGTACTCGCCGACGCCGTCCGGGCCGGGCTCGCGGAGCACCTTCATGAAGTTCGGGATCGGCTCTCTTCCAAAGCCATCGGCATTATCGAACCAGCCGGGCCCGTTTGGGAGTGTGCTGCGGCGGTCGTACGAGGAGAACTGGACGGTCGTGAATGCGGGCCTGGGCGGCGTACTCAACACCTCGAGGTCGGTCATTTCACCCAGGAGCGTCTGGAGGGTTACCTCGGGCTGTGACTGGGCGTACGCAGGTGATCCGGCCATGCAGGCCCCTGCGAGCACTGCCCCCAGGGTCCAGGTGATCCGGCGAGACGACGAAGTGACGACTCGTGTCATGAGGTCGCTCCACAGATAGAAACCGTCCGGAGCCATTCCGGGCGGCCGCACCAGACTACGGGACACGCGCATCGCCGCCAACCCGGAAGCGGGCCCGGGGAGAGCCGGTTCGGGAGGGCGAGGCGCATTGAGTGACGAACCGTTGGCTTACGGTTGCGGAACCAGCCGGGACGTTCGTCGGGTTTCCGTTGTTGATTGCGCGCCGGTGAGACGCCAGGCTACCGCGATTGCTTGCGGACGATCATGTCGAAGTTGGTCACCATCGAGCGGTAGGTGCCGGCGACGATGCCGCCGAAAACGGCGATTGCCAGCAGGGTGCCGATGAACATGAAGACGGTGATGTCGTCGAGCTGGTAACCCGACATGCCGGCGGCGCGGTCGATGGTGTCGGGGTTGAGCACCATCCAGATGGCGGCGACAAACGTGAGCGGCACGATGAGGGCGGCCAGGTTGGCGGCCTCCTGGGCGGCCAGGGCGCACATGAACAGGCCGAAGCCGACGACCAGCAGGATGGCCAGGCTCGAAACGACCGCCTGCACGGATCGTTTGCTCTTAAGAGACATGTGCAGCCCGAGCATGCACGAGAAGGCGGAGTAGACGAGCATGAGTGCGGGCAGGAGCAGTGCTGACTCGAGCGTGGCAATCGGAACGGGCGCCTTCGCCAGGAAGTCGTACATGGCAGCCACGAAGACCGTGAGGGCAGGGACCGCCAGCAGCGGAATGGTGAAGCTCACGAGACCGCGGAGCTTACCCCAGACGATGTAGCGGCTCGTCAGGGGGGTCGTCAGCAGCAGCTCCATGGTGCCGGACTCCCTTTCGCGGGTGATGGCGGTAGCGGCGGTGTTCGTGGCCATCAGCATGACGGCGACGAACTCGATCATCACGATCACGGAAAGCCAGCTGCGGGCCTCGTTATTCGGGGGGTTGGTCGTGACAGCAAAATCGCCGCGGTGGTACATGTACAGCAGGATGGCGGCGGCTGCGACACCCCCAATGATGTAACTGTAACGCGCAAAGCTGCCGCTCGCCGCGCTGGCTCGCGTGATGGCCTCGCGCCAGGCGACCGGATTCGACCAGACCCGACGGGCACGGCGGTGCCGCTCGCCGTCCTTTTTGCGCGGGAGGACTTTCGAACTGAGGCGCATCAGAAACGAGACCTCGCCCTGACGGATGCCGTGACGCACGAAAAACGTGGCGAGCCCCACCAACAGGACCGAGACGAGCAGCGTGATCACCATGTACGAGGTTTGCGGCGAGGCGGCCATTTCGTCGAGCGGCCACGGGTAGTGCTCGACAGTCGATCGTTCCGGCGCCTTGATCCAGCTCAACGCAACCATCTGGGCGAGGAAGGGGTGGAATGGCGCCAGCCAACTCATGCCTTCGCCGGTTGCCGGGACGAAGGACTCCGGGACGAACGTCCGTTTCCACATCCCGAGGCCGATGCCGGCGACGAGAAAGAGCGCGGTGCCCATATAGAAGCCGAAGATTGTCCCACGGGTGCCGAACCGCACCACGCTGACCAGGATAGCAACCGCTCCCATCAGGATCGCCGTGGCGCCGGCAATCCCGAAGCTGGTGAAGATCTGATTGGCGGTCACACCGCCATAGAGCATCGTGATGCAGAAGATCGGAAGCCCGGAGAGCAGCAGCGCGATGACGAAGAACATGCGGCTGGCGAGGGAGCCGAGGACGATCTGGGCGTTGGTGAGCGGCGTGGTGAGCAGGACGTTGAACGTCTCGGCGTCCTTCTCCTGCGAAATCGCACCGGCCGCGAAAATAGGCGAGATCAGGCACATCATGGCGAGCTGGAGCATCGAGACCGCGGCGAATACGCGTGTCGCGGTTTTGGCCCGCTCACTCAGCGAGCCGGTGCTGTCGATGGCTTCCCAGTTGGCAATCAGAAGCACGAAAAACAGGATGACCAGGTAACCCGCGCGCACCCAGAGGTGCGGCAGGCGTTTGCTGCTCACCTTCACGACCCGCAGGACGATCGGGTTGGCCGGCAGCAGTCTCCACAGGGCGGATCCGATATCCGCGATCAATGGTCGCATGATCAGGGAGCTCCCTGGGGCTGTGTCGAGGGGGCCAGACCGAGGATTTCGAGCAGGCGCGCGTCCACCGTCGCACCGTGGATGCCCGCAAACGACTGGAGCTCGGCCAAAGCGGCCGCCTTCTGCTCCGGCGTATTCAGAGCGAGGATCTCCTGCCGGAATGCGGTGGTCAGGTCCTTGAGCGGCGCGAAGCTCGCCTCATACTCGCGATCGAGTCGGTACTGGTACGGAAGGACGGGCAGGCCGAGCTTGGGGGCGAGACTGTAGTTGACCCGGTTTTGGCGCACGACCTCTTTCCACTCGGGCGTCATGATGGCCTCGGCTCGGGCGGTGTACTCCGCCAGGGTTTTCTCCCCGCGCGCAACCTGTTCGGGTGACAGCTTGAAGAAATACCCACAAGACGAGAGGAACCGCCGCATTTCAGCGACGGGAGAGGTCCAGCGGAGCTGGGCTCTGGCTTGACGCTCGGCCTGCCGGAACTCCTGGCTCCGGGAGGGGCTGCCATCCGCGGCGT
>CAZJTF010000533.1:0-3783 GCA_964548565.1 uncultured Planctomycetales bacterium
GTGCGGGTGCTTTGCCGGGTGCGGGATTCGGGCGTGCCGGAGTCGGCGGCCAGGCAGGGCTCGGCGGCGGACCGGCGGGCTCGGCGGGACTGGGTCGCGGTCCGGTCGGCAGCGGTGCGGGTGCTTTGCCGGGTGCGGGATTCGGGCGTGCCGGAGTCGGCGGCCAGGCAGGGCTCGGCGGCGGACCGGCGGGCTCGGCGGGACTGGGTCGCGGTCCGGTCGGCAGCGGTGCGGGTGCTTTGCCGGGTGCGGGATTCGGGCGTGCCGGAGTCGGCGGCCAGGCGGGTCTCGGTGGCGGACCGGCCGGAGCGTACGGCTTCGGGCGGGGCGTCGCGGATTATCACGCACCCGTCCACTTCCCGACGGATGCCGCGTATAGCGCGCACCCTGCAGGTGCGTACGGCTACCACCCGACCGAGCGGTGGTCGGACAACACCATGTACAGCCACGCGACGTACATCCAGAACAACTGGGCGAATGCAGGCCCGTGGCACGGCGCCGCGGCCTGGTACGGCCCTGCGTGGCACGCGCAGTATCCCGAGTCGTGGCAGGCGGCGGGCTGGGCCGCGACCACCGCATACGCGACCACCAGCATGGCGAACCTGAGCTCGATGCTCTACGGAGCGGCCGCGGCGCCTCCGCCACCCGTCAGCTACAACTACGGCACCACCGTGGTCTACCAGGGCGACAGCGTCTATCAGAACGGCCAGCCGGTCGGCAGCGCGCAGGATTACTACCAGCAGGGCAGCCAGATCGCGCAGGCCGGCCAGGCGACCCCGCCTCCCACGAGCACGTGGAAGCCCCTCGGAGTCTTTGGCCTCGCGCAGCCCAACGACACCAGCGCGACGCAGATCCTGCAGATCGCGGTCAACGATCAGGGCATGATCGGCGGCAACTACACGAACGTGCTGACCGGCACGGTGCTGACGATCAAAGGCTCCGTCGACAAGAAGACCCAGCGGGCGGCGTGGACGATCGGCAACAACAAAACGACCGTCTACGAGGCGGGGCTCTGCAACCTGACGGAGAAGCAGGCGACCTGCTTGATCCACACGGGGCAGAACAGCACGCAGCAGTGGATGCTCGTGCGCCTGCCTCCCCCGAACCAGCAGCAGGGGGATACGAGCGGCAGTTGACGATGCGCCATGCGCCGGCGCCGCACGATCCAGATTGCAGGGCTGATCAACACGTCTGCCGGCTTCGTCCCGGATGTCTGGTGCGATTTGCACCGTTGGCGTCAGTTGCGTGGGTGGTGGAAGAACCAGAAGGAGAATGACACATGCGGACCAGGGATGCTCTCGCGCTCTCCATTGCGGCAGTCGCTCTCGTGGCCGGCCCCCGGGCGGGCCGGGCCCAGACCTTTCGGGCGTCGGATCTGCTGAAGCCAGGGGTGTTGACCGGCGAAGGCTACACCATCGAAGACAGCGTAACGCTGGTCGACAACGACTATCGCTTCGTACTGCGCACACCCTACGGCCGGATCCCGGCTCAGGGGATCGACATGCTCGAATTGCGCCTGGTGGAAATGGGCGCGATTGCGCGAGCCAGGCAGATGAGCGACCAGCCCCAGGTCGTGATGGGAATCATGGACTCCTTCAAGAAGACCGGCGACGGGCTCGAGTCGCTGATTACGGACCCGCTGGGCACGGTGTCGGACGTCCCGCGCGGCTTCGGCTCAAAGCTGGCGTCGCTGACTCATAAATCCACGTACAAGGGCGGCGGCGAGGCGCGGCGCAAACTGGCGGCGCAGCTCGGATGCGACCCGGAAACGCGCAACCCGGTCCTGAAGAAGCTCCTGGAGGAACTCGTCATCCGCCGCGGCATCGGCGAGGGCCTGACGAGCGTCGCCACGATCGGTCTGACCGGCGGCGCCGCAATTGCGGCTCGGGGTGCGGGGGTGCTGCAAACCACCGCAGAGATGCAGGACGCCCTGCGGACCACGCCGCTTTACCAGATCAACGAGGGGATCCGCTCGGATCTCGAGCGGCTCGGGGTGGACGCATACCTCGCAGAGCAGTTTACGGAGAACGACCGGTTCACCACGCTCCAGCGGATGCAGTTCGTTCGTCCGCTGAAGCAACTCGCGGGAGTGCAGGGCCTCGGACGCCTCGTGGGCGCGGCCAAATTTCCGGAAAGGAGGTGGTCATTTTTTCCGGAACCCGCAGCGGCTGCGGGAACTGGCACGCATGGTGTGTCAATGTAACAATCGCTCGCCGCGAAGCGATGTGCTTCTTCCGGTCTCGGCTGTGGCAATAGAGCATTGGGGGCGGGAGGTCGGCCATGTGCCGGCGATCCACACTTCCACATAGACGTTCTAAACGCCGGCCCACGTGGCGCTTGCCCAGAACGCTCGCACGTCAAATGGCCAGCGAGCGCCTTCCGTGTGCATCAACCTACTTTCGTCGTATTGCCCTGTCCGCTTTTACCATAACAGCACACAGAAACCATCTTTATTCTGTTTATCTACAACACGGACCGACTGATAACCGTGAGAAGCCTCTGGAAGTGCTTTGTCCACGCTGTACAAGAGGCAACTGCAAGGCTAAGCGAAACGACATCACAGAACGAAACGTACTCGCAGGAGGACCCGCCATGGCGAGCTGCGAAGAGAGATTATCCACAGTTCAATTCCGGCATAAACTGGCAGCAGCTCTGGTCGCAACCTGGGCCTGTCTTATAACTGTTTTACCGGCCCGCGCCGACAATTACGTGGGCTTGATTAACCTGGATGCGAAAGCAACAGTTAACACCAAGACGTACTATTTCGATCGTTTGAACCGTGAAATGAGGATGGCAGCCATTGTCAGGAACATTTCCAGCGAGCCGATCCGTACTCCTCTGGTGCTCGCTTTTCGGGGACTGCCGGCGGGCGTAATGCTGGTTAGCAGCGGCACGCTCCCGGACGGGACGCCATACGTCGATTTAAGCAACGTCATGGCGAGCGGCGTGCTCTCCCCAGGCGCCTCCACGGGGTCACTCCAGGTGGCGTTTGTCAACCCGAATCTTGCCCGTTTCACGCCTACGATGTCCGTGTGGGGCACGCCGTATCTGAGCGCCACCGCGGTGGCCAACCCAGCCAGCGGGTATGCACCTCTGGCCGTCAGCTTTTCTGCCACTACCGTCGGGGGCGTTGCGCGGTACGAGTGGGACTTCACGGATGATGGGACGTACGACTTTTCAAGCACCTCTTCACCCAACACCTCCTACACGTATGGAGACGTCGGAACTTTCACAGCACGCCTGCGCGTCACCTCCACCGATGGATCGACGACCGTTACAGATACTGTGGTGATCTCGACAAGCAAAGGAATCGAGGTGCGGGTTCCGGAAAAAATGACCACCTCTTTTCCGGAAATTATGACCACATTTGAGGTCATGGTTTCCGGTAGTTTTGCCTCGCGACGGCCGGGAGCGATGGGGCTCTCCGCCGCGAGGAAGAAGGAGGATGATCAGCATGTTGGACCGGGTACGCATCTGGACGCTTCGGCAGGCTGGACACACGCTGGACGAGGTCGCCGCGGCGGTGGGGGTTGGCAAGAGTTCGGTACAGCGAATCCTGAAGGAGCCGCCGATCATCAGCCCGGAGACGGCGCCCACGCCGAAGTCACGGCGGATCGGGCGGCCGAGCCGGGTTGAGGGGCTCCGGGGGGATGTGGAGCGGATTCTGGAGTCGGAGCCGTCGCTGCCGACGGTGGAGGTGCTCAGCCGGCTGCGGTCCCTGGGATACACCGGGGGCAAGTCGGCGGTGTACGAGTTGGTCCGGGCGGTGCGTCCGCGGAAGGT
>CAZJTF010000534.1:0-3772 GCA_964548565.1 uncultured Planctomycetales bacterium
GGGAACTGCCATTCGGAGGTTTCAGGAGTATTAGCCCCCGACCTGGCCCTGCCATCAGATCAGAAACCTCAGCCACTGATTAATGAAGTCGGCCACGCCCCACGGGGCGATGATCGAGAGGACGGCCAGCACCAGGAGTGCCGTGATCACCTGCGATGCAAACACAGTTGCCAGCGGGCGGTCGAACTTCAAGTATCGGTCATAGGCTACTGCGAGGCGATACACGCCCGTCACGATCGCTCCCGCGGCCAGTATGGCGGCCCCGTTGATAAACACGTCCGGCGAGCCGCCCGGGCCATCGAAAACGAACAACAGTAATTGTCCTCCCAACAGGAGCAGCGCTACCCAGAAGAACGCATCGAAGCTGTAGAGGCAGCACCGCAGGACGTGAATCGAACGGATCCGCACCCGGCGCATGGACCACCGGAACACCAGCAGCGACAGGTACGTCACCCAGGGCCACGCCAGCGGAACGGCCGTTGCGAGCATGTACTCCAGGGCATGCTTCGAGAGCACCTCACCCAGGGCTCCAATGTAAGTCGCCCTGCCCGTCACGCGCAGGTAGTTTCGGACGGATCCGAACTGCTGGATCAGTTGCTGCCGGGTCTGCGGGTTCGCGTTGACTTGTGCCATCAGTTGCGTGATGGATGCCTGCTGGGCCTGCAGAACGCCGACCGCATTCACCCCGATGCCTGCGAAGAGGGCGAGCAGATAAAGCCCCGCACAGATCACCCAGTACGTCACGAGACGGCGTCGGCGCGACGGCTGCACCGGGTGGAGCGACTGCCAGAAGGACGTGGGGTGGAGCGTATTCACGGCCGTCCGCAGGAACGAACGGACATTGCGTTCCGGGTGATGCTCGAAGACGTACGGGGGCAGGCGGCGCCGCGGGTCGAGTACGTCCGCCCAGTCGAAGGCGTACCCGCACTCCGGGCAACGTGGCTCCGTGATGCCGCGCAGGTTGTACTCGCAGAGCGGGCAGAGCACATCCTCGCAAACCGTCCCGGCAGGACCGCCGCTCGTGTGGCGTGGGTTGACCATGTTCACCGATGCTACCGCTGCCCGCATCGCGGCGGAATCCGCCATCGTCCCACCTGCTGAGCACCCGGTACCTACCGATGCGGGGCGGTCGAAAGCCACCGCTGCAGCATGGCTTCAGGGCCCGCCGGGGGCTTGCCGGGCCCGGGCGCCGGCAGTAGAGTGACCGCCCGCTATGCCACGAATTGCAGGACCGGGAAGCTTTCTGACATGAGTATCGTCATCATCGGCGGCGGCAGTTGGGGCACCACGCTGGCCGGTCTGTTCAACAGCCAGCACGCGGTGCGGCTCTGGTGCCGCTCGGCCGACCTCGTGGAACCCACCCGCCAGGCGCTGAGGCAGATCGCTGGCGCCGACCGCGTCTCGATCACGGTCGAATCGTCGTTCGCCAGCCGCCTCACGTGCGATGAAATCGTCGTCATGGCCGTCCCCTCCGCCTACATCACGGAGGTTGCCCGGCAAATCCGGGAGACCTGCCGCCCCCCCTACCCGCCGATTGTCACCGCCTCAAAGGGCCTCGAGCGGAACACGTTCCGCACGACCAGCCAGCTCATCTCGGCCGTGCTGCCCGAGGCGACGGTGGCCGTGTTGTCGGGCCCCAACATCTCGAAGGAAATCGCCGCGGGAAGACCGGCCAAGGCGGTCCTCGGCTGCGAAGATGTGAGCACGCTGCTCCGGCTCGCCGAGGCGCTCAGCAGTGAACGTCTTCACCTCGACATGACCCGCGACAAGGTCGACGTCGAACTCTGCGCCGCGATGAAGGGGGTCTTCGCGATTGGCGCGGGCGCGATCGCAGAGCGCGGCATGGGCGCCAACTTCATGGGGCTGCTGCTGACCTACGGCCTCCGCGAAATCAGCGAGCTCTCGCGCTTTCTCAAGATTTCGACCGAGCACGTCTTCGGCGTGGCGGGGCTGGGAGACCTTGTTGCGACCTGTTTCAGCGCCGACAGCCGAAACTTCCGCCTCGGACGTCTCCTCGCGAGCGGGACCACGCTCCCGGAGGCGCTCGCGAGCGTGGAATCGGTGGTGGAAGGCGCCATGACCGCCACGGCCGTCTCCGAAATGGCCGCCTTGCGCCTGCGGCTGCCGCTGTTTGCCGCCATTGCAGCCATGGTATCGAACCCGGGAGAGCAGTCACTCCGCCATTTCGAGCACGTGCTGCTCGAGTACCCCGGCACCGGCTGATCACCGGCGCAAGGCGCGGCTCACCTTTCCCCAGTATGGCAGGGTTTCCGCACGGGTCGCGCCCTTCGGACCGCCGTTGTGAACGCGCGCCAGCGTGCGGTAATCACGCCGGGCCAGGGCGTCCGGGCAGTAGCGCTGCCAGTATGCGACCATCACCCGCCGGGCATACGCGCGGTTCTTGACCCACTCGTACCGGCCCGGGACACCGCTGTCCTTCCAATACGGGTACTGGATCTGGTACGGCCCGAGGCTCCGGCCCTCGTCACCGACCGCGTTGACGTTCCCCCCGGATTCAACCTGCTCGATCGCCCGAAACAGGGGCCAGAGGCTTGCGCTGGCAAAGGCTGGCGTTGCGGGAAACGTCATGCACACAAGGATCAAGACGTTTCGCCTGCAGTGGAGAATCGAGTCGGCCATGTGACGCCTCCTGCTCTGCGCCGCGGCAATCCAGACTCCGCCGGCACGATTGCCGGCGTGCGGCGGCCCTGTTAAGACTCGTATTTCCTCGTCAGCATCGTGGTCAGTTCGTCGACGCTCGGGGCACGGATCACGTCGATCACATCCAGGTCACGCACCACTTCTGCCTCAAATACGGGAGGGGCCGTATCCGGCATTTCGTCCACCTGCCAGATCAGCGCCATGACCAGCGGATCCTTCTCGGAGACCCAGCCGCTGGCAAACACCCTCCTCCCTGTTCTGGTGTTGCGATCTGGCATGATTTTCCTCGCGGTCAGCCGGCTGGCGGATGCGGGTCGCTGCCGTACGTCCGCTCCTCCTCGATCGTGCCATCGCTCCTGTGGATGATGATCTGGCCGAGGGGCTGCGACTTCGCGAGCCTCCGAGCCGCCTCGACGGCTTCCTGCTTGCTCTGATGTCGGCTCCGAGCGCGGGGGAGCCCCTCTTCCTTGATTTCCCATTCTCCGACGTCCGTCGCTGGGGTCACGTGGTACACACGCCTCGAGGACATGAGCCTCTCCATCAACGAGGTCCGCGAATCGGACAGCCCGGCGGCGACGATGTCACCACCGGCTGCGTGCGTCCTGCGGGGCCGTGGACCAGGTGAACGGGCTCACTCCCGTTTCCGGATTATAGGCAGGCAGAATCGCGTCTCGGCGTTGCGGCGCGGAATCGCGACCCGCGCCCGTTCCGCGCCCTGCGGCGGCAGATCGTCAGTAATCCGATCCCCGCAATCAAAAGGGTTTCAGGTTCCGGAACCTGCACGTGCGTGCGGCCCGGGTGCGCCAGCAGCATTCCCCGGATCGCGAAACCGAGTTCGGTCGTGCCGTCTCCGGCACCCGGCGCGCCGATGGACGACGCGGTGAGGACGTAGGTGTGCGTCGGCGCAAGGAGCGTGTCCCACCGCAGGCCGCTCCGCTCCGTGCCTTCCAGCCCGATGGTACGGCCGGCCGTCACATCAAAGAGATGGAAACCGGATTCCAGCCCGTTTTCGGCGAAGCCGGTGGCTACGAAAGGAACCGCCGAGTCGCCCACGCGGAACATCCAGGTGGTGCTCAGGGAGGCGGCGCTGACGGCCCCGGTGTCCTCGACC
>CAZJTF010000535.1:0-3753 GCA_964548565.1 uncultured Planctomycetales bacterium
AACATGGCAGCCCGGGCGATCTGGAAAGGTGTGATCACATTCGGGGACGTCCGGGTGCCGGTGAAGCTCTACTCGGCGGCACAGGACAGGACCGTCCACTTCAATCTTCTGCATGACCAGGACATGGTCCGGATCCGTCAGCGGATGGTGAACGCATCCACCGGCGAGGAAGTCGAACTCTCCCGTGCAAAAAAGGGCGTCCAGGTCGAGCCCGGTCGATACGTCCTCATCAGCCCCGAAGAACTGGCCGGCCTTGAACCTCCGGAAGGCCGCGACATCACGGTCGAGAAGTTCCTCGAGGCCGGCACAGTCGGCCACGCGTGGTATGAGCGCCCCTACTACCTCGGGCCGGACGAGGGCGGCGCGGCCCCCTATTGGGTGTTGGCGCAAAGCCTCGAGGAGAGCGGTCGGGAGGGCCTCGCGCGCTGGGTCATGCGGAAACGCGAGTACGTCGGCCTTCTGCGTGCCGAGCGCGGCTATCTCATGCTGATCACGGCCCGGCGCGCGGACGAGGTGGTTCCCGCATCGGAGATCGAGCCCCCCACCGGGCGCAAGGCCGATCCGAAGGAACTCGCGATGGCCCGCCAGCTTGTCGAGGCCCTCGAAGACAGGTTCGACCCGGCGGAGTACCGCGACGAATATCGCGATCGTGTGCTGGAGCTGATCGAGAAGAAAGCCCGCGGCGAGGAGATCGAAATCCGCCGGCCGGAGCGGAAAGCCCCTGCCCGGAGCCTTGCGAGTGCCCTGAAGGCCAGTATCGAGGCGGCCAGGAAGGAGAAGGCGCGTGCCTGAGCACGACGAGGATAGCAACGTCGAATCCGGCGGCGCCGGGCGACCGCTGTGGTCGGGCACCATCAGCTTCGGATTGGTGAGCATCCCCGTGACCATGGTCGCGGCGGTGCGTGAGGGGCGTATCTCCCTGCACCTGCTCGATGAAGACGGGACCCCCCTCAAACGGCGTTATTACTGCGCCAAGGACAACCGCGAGGTGCACCCCGAGCACATCCTGCGCGGCTACGAGGTCGCGCCGGACCAGTACGTGGTCCTGCGGGACGAGGAACTCGAGTCGCTCGCGCCCGAGAAGTCGCGCGACATCGACCTGCGCCGATTCGTGAAGGCCGACGACGTCGATCCGCTTTACTTCGAACGTGCCTACTACCTCCTCCCGGGGCGGGAGTCGAACAAGGCATATCGACTTCTCGCCGAGACGATGGAGAAGACCGGCAAGGCGGGCATCGCGACGTTCGTCATGCGGGAGAAGGAGTACCTCGTTGCGATCTTTGCGGAGGGCGGCATCCTGCGGGCGGAGACGATGCGTTTCCATGACGAGATCCGCACGCCGGAGGAGATGGGCCTGCCAGAACCGGACGACGTGTCCGCGCGGGAGAGCCAGCACGTGAAGAAGCAGATCGAGAAGCTCGCGGCTGACCGATTCGACCCGCGGGACTTCCTCGACACGCACAAGAAGCGTCTGCTCGAGCTCATCTCGCGGAAGGAATCCAGCCAGACCGATGTGGTTCAGAGCGAGGCGCCGGGGGAGGAGGAAGGCGGCGGGCGTTCGCTCCAGGACCTGATGGCGGCTCTGAACGAAAGCCTTGCCAGCGCCCGGGCGGCCGCCTCGAAGCGCGGGGAGGGGCGCAAGGGATCGTCGTCGGCATCCGGCCCCCGGAAGACGGATCCGCGTGAACCCCCTTCCACGCGGCGCCCGGCCCGCCGAAGCCGCACCAGGCGATCATCCTCGCCGGGGGGAAAGAAGAAGAGTAGCAGGCGTCGCACGCGGCCCTGACTGCTACTCCCCCCGCTGCCGCGCATCACTCCCGGACACGGGACACGGCGAAAAGCACACACCATCGGTCGGGCTACGTCCGTATATAATGGCGGCCATGAATCGAACGATGACCCTCGCGCGGATCGTTGTCCTTGCCTGCCTGGTGCCCGTGGCCGCAGCAGCCCCTGCGGCCGACCGCAAGGATCACGGTGAAACGAACCTCACGGTCAGCGCGCAGCAGGTGCTGCATCCGTCGCTGCTCCGCGGGCGGGATTTCGAGGTGCAGGAAACCGTGCCGGTCGAGGACGGGCGGTATCACTTCACGCTGGAGACCCCGTGGGGCGAGATTCCCGCGGATGGACGCGCCATGCTGCAGGTCCGCATCGCGGAGGTGAACGCGATCCGCAACGCGAAGGCGATGTCGAAGGAATCGCAGGAGATGGAAGGCGTCAAGGACTCTTTGAAGAAGACGGGGAAGGGGCTGGAATCACTGCTGAAGGACCCCGGCGGCACAATCAAGGACATCCCGCGCGGCATCGGACGCTCGGTGAAGTCGATGACGGACAAGAACACCCGCCGGGCGGGCGGCGACACGCGGCGCGGCATCGCGGTGGCGGTCGGCTGCGATCCCGAGACGGAGAACCCGGTGCTCGACAAGCTGCTCGACGAGCTCAGCCTGCGGCGAAAGATCGGGTCGGGCCTGGTCTCGGTGGCGGGATTCGCGGCCACGGGCGGTGTCGCGACGGCGGTGCGGGGGGCGAGTGCGCTGCGCACGACGGCCGAGATGCAGGAGACGCTCCGCACGACGCCGATCTACAAGATCAACGAGAACATCCGGGATGAACTGGTGCGGCTGCGCGCCCCGCGCGAGAAGGTTGAGCTCTTCGTCGAGCACAAGGCGTTCACGACGCTGCAACGGCTGCTCTTTGCCGAGCAGTACCGGCAGCTGGCGGGCGTGCGCGACGCGTTTCTGCTCGTGGACCTGGCGCTCGAGGCCCGCAGCCAGGAAGACGCGCTCGAGCTCATCAGCGCCATGAGCGTTCTGGGGGAGGTGCGGCGACGCTCACCGCTGGCCACGCTGGTGGTAGCCGAGTGGCCGGCCGCCCGCCGGGAGGACGGCAGCGTGGTGATCGTGAGCCCGCTGGATCACACGATGCTCACGCCGGAGTTCAAACGGCAGATCGGCGGCCTGCGCGAGGCGTACGCCGACGCGGCGATCTACTACCTGGCCACGGGACGCATCGCTCCCGATGCGGCGGAGGCACTCCTCGGGCTGCGGATTCAGCCGGTCGAGAACGCGCAGCTGGAACAGCTGCCCTAGCACCTGTCGGCGAGAATGAGGCCACGATGCGGCTCTCGAAACGGGCGCACCTATGCCGTGGCAGCCGGCTCGCTGGAGGCGTATTTCCTCAAGGCGAGACGGAAAACATCCTGAAGCTTCTGAGTGCGGGCATTGCGGCGGGGTGAAAACCCGAACCGGGCCTCGTCGCGGGGCAACTGGATCCGGGCCATGCGCTTCCAGCCGGTGTTCATGCCGTGGATGAAGGCGGCGCTGGTGAGGCTGCGGGTCATCCAGAGCGTGCGGAGCGTCCGGCGCCAGACCCAGGGGGTGTTGGCGGCGGCGTGCCGCAGCTCATAGATCACCTCATCGAGTTTTTGTGCGGACAGTTTGCGGGGGTGGTAGACGGTCTCGACGAAGGTATAGCGCTCCCAGTCCTGTGGGTAGTTCGTCGCGAAGATCCGCCCTTCCTGCATGTACCGCTCGTACATCCTGGTGCCGGGCAGCGGCGTCAGGTTGGTGATCTGGATGGTGTCAATCCCCAAGCGCACCGCCTGCAGTGCGGTCTCGGCGACGGTCTCCTCGTCGTCCTGGTCGGCACCGATGATGAACCCGCCAAAAACGCTGATGCCGGCGCGGTGGAAGCCGTCGATCAGTTCCTTGTAGCGATCGAGGTTATTGCGGTTGATGCCCTTGTGGTATTCCT
>CAZJTF010000536.1:0-3749 GCA_964548565.1 uncultured Planctomycetales bacterium
GACGACGCACAACGAATTTCAGCTCGGCAGCGCCAGCGTGCCGATTCTCGTCCACGACGTCAACGGCGACGGCCGGGCAGACCTGATCGTCGGAATGGCCCACGATTACGGCCTGTTCTGGTACGAGCAGAGCGTCGACGCGGAGGGCAAGCGGACCTGGACAAAGCACGTGATCGATGCCGACCGCTCGCAGTACCACGACCTGCTACTCGTCGACATGGACAAGGACGGCAAGCTCGATCTCGTCACCGGTAAGCGGTACCGGGCCCACCAGGAGCACGACCCCGGTTCACTCGATCCGCTGGGACTGTACTACTTCACGATCGACCACGGGCGATTTGAACGGGTGACCATCGACTACGGGCCGGCCGGGCGGGCGAGCGGAGCCGGAATCTACCTGTGGGTGACGGATGTTGACGGCAACAGCTGGAACGACATCGTTGCACCGGGCAAGGACGGGATCTTCCTGTTTCGCGGGATGGGGCCGCTGACCGTCGCCGATCCCGCGCCGTGAATTCTTCACAAACCCTGCCTGTTCCCACGTGTCTGATCTGCAGGAGCCCTTTTCTATCGGGCTCGCAAGGAGTCGCCATGTCCGCGTATCGCCTGCTGACGGTATCGGCCGTGCTGGCAGCCTGTGTTGCTCCGGCTGCCGGCCAGTTCTTTACCTACGGAGAAGTTTACGAATTCGCACCGCCGGTCTATGTCGTGGAGCCCGGCTACCTGGCAGGGCCGGCATACGTGGCGAGTCCAAGCTACGTCGTCGAGCGACAGACGGTCGTGGAGCGGCCGGTGGTCGCCCATCGTCGAGCGCCGGCGAGGGTCGTCTACGAGCCCACCCCCGTGGAGGTGGTCCCGCCGGAGGTCGTGTACGAAGGGCCGCCTCCAGCGGTCGTCTACACGCCGTCACGCGTCTGCCGTGAGAAATGCGGTGAGGCGGAGATCGATTCGCTGGGCGCCAAAGCATGTCGTCGGGCGGAAGGACTCGAGGTCCGGGTCCGCTACGAAGTCGAACTGGAGGACATGCCGCCGGGTGAGTACGACCTCGTCGTGCGCTTCCTTTATCGCGGCCTCGAGATCTCGGACGAAGAGGGTCGACCCTTCACCGCGGTCGTTCCGCTGGATCGGCCGAAGGAGGTCGACGACGATGAACTCGAGTTCAAGGGGTCGACCAGGGTGCTGCTCCCCGCTCCTGATCGCATGAAACATCTGAAAATCCGGGCCGAGATCGTCGAGCGTAACACCGGTCGCGTTCTCGATCGCGAGACGGAGGAAGTGGATTATTAGTTGTGTATACCCCTATGACGCATTCTGCCGTAGCGATTGTGCGGTCGCGGCTCCTGTTCGGCCACTCCCTCATGTTTGAGCCTTTTGTCGCGGTTGCGGGCGCGCGTGCAAGGGCCGATAGCCACTGGCCCGGCCTGTTCTGTCGCTGACGACTACGGCGGCGAAAATCCGACGGCTCAGCTTTTTTTGTGGGGCTCGGAGCTGGATTCATGTGCTCCCCTGGCCGATAAGTGAGTTAATCAGTTTGGCAACAATGGGTTATGTGCATTTTTCCGCCGCCCCCGATTTTCGGAGAGCACCAAAGTTCCTGCACGGGCGTCAGAAAAAAAGCTTGATCTGCCGAGCTCGATTGGCTAATGTGAAGCGGAGGTCAGTACCTCGGTGGGAAGAAGCATAGGCAAATCCATAGGAGCGGGTGAGATCATGACCAAGAAATTCTTTGGTTGCGTAGCGATTGTTGCACTGGCTGCGGTTCAGGCTTGGGCGATTCCGATTGCGCCGGGCGTATCGGCTGCTGCGGCTTCGGAGCCCGATCCGGTCGGTGGTGTTCTCGTCGCCGGGCCGCTCGTAACGCCGCTGAACGGCGCCGCCTTCCAGGCCACGCTGACATCCTGGGTCTATCAGGAGCCAAACAGTCCGCTCGGTGGCCTGACGTTTGTGTATGAAGTGGCTAACAACCAGGTGAGCGTCGACCCCCTGGGCCGTGTTACGGTCACGGGCTACGCCGGCTGGGCGACCGATATGAGCTACCAGCCTGGTGCTGGCACGATTCCGTCGTTCATGGACAGGACAGCCAATTCGAACGTGATTGGCTACTCGTTCCTGCCAAGGCCGATCGGTGCCGCCGCCCTGATGCCCGGCGCGACCTCGGAGCTTCTGGTCGTCCAGACGAATGCTCCCCGGTTCCAGATCGCCGTCGGCAACGTGATTGACGGTAGCGTCGCCAGTGGCCCGGCCTATGCTCCGGTTCCGGAGCCGGCCAGCTTGCTGCTCCTCCTGGGCAGCACGGTTCTGTGCCTGAAGCGCCGTCGTTGATCGCTTCGAGTTCGCCGCGGGTCCCGCTCCCGCAGGCCAGAAGAGCATGAAATGGGCTTCTTGCAGGGGGATCTCCTGCGGGAAGCCCTTTTTTTGTGCCGCCAGCCTATGCGGCCTCCGCCATCTCGCAAATAGGGTATTTACGTGGGAAAAGTGCTTTGTGACGGTTATCCATCCGGTATAATCGTTACCAACGTCCCATAGTCGCGGTGAATTTCGCATCTAATTGGACTCTTTCGAGTGGTTCCCAGACGTCATGGGTGACCTGTGAGCGGCAGGTCCGTGTACCACGACGAAGGTGTCCGCGATTTCCGAGAGACCCGGTAATGAAGATGGCATTACGTGCGCTCGGTGCGCTGGCGTTCTTGAGTTTGTTCCTCTCCACAGCCGTCCAGGGCAACTCCCCCCCGGTGGTCAGCAACGTGACCGCCTCTCAACGCCCGGACAAACTCGTCGACATCCGATACGACTTGAACGATGCGGATGGCGACGCATGCACGATCGCGGCCTACGTCAGCAACGACGGCGGCGCGACGTGGACCGTGTCCGTGACGGCCATTTCCGGCGCGGTCGGCGCCGGCGTGACACCTGGTACCGGCAAATCGATCACCTGGGATTCCAAAGTGGACCTTCCCGGCGTGGTCGGTACGCAATTCAAGGTCCTGATCTGCGCCGACGACGGATATGCCCGGCCGCCGCAGGTGTCGAACGCGTCCGCGTCGGGCCGGCTCAACCAGTCCGAAGTCGGCATCGTCTACTTCTCCTGCACGACGACGGTTTCCGGCGGCTCCGTCCAGAGCGTGACGGTGGACCTGAGTCAACTGGGCGGATCGAGGACGCAGCCCCTCGCGGCCGTGTCAGCCGACCGGTGGCAGGGGTCAGCGCTGCTCACGCCTGCGAGCAGTGGTATGAAGCAGGTGACTTTCTCCGCCGTGACGACCGTCGGCGCGACCGGCACCGCCCAGGCCACCGTCGAGGTGGCTCCGACTGGCATGGTGGTCATACCGGCGGGCGACTACCAGATGGGCGATTCCTTCAGCGTTGAAGGCGACGTGAACGAGCGGCCCCGTCACGCAGTACACACCGGCAAATTCTACATGGACCGCGCCGAGGTGACCAACCAGCAGTATGCAGATGGCCTGAACTGGGCGCGGGGGCAGGGCAACCTCATCTCCGTGAACAACGGCGTCGTCTACCAATCCGGCAGCGGAACGACGTACCCGTACTGCAATGTCCTCGTCGGCGCCTCGAGTGGGACAGGGGTTCCATCCAGCCAGATCACGTGGAACGGCACTGCTTTCGGGGTCGTCGCGGGCAAGGAGAGCTATCCGGCCGTCGAGGTGAGTTGGTACGGCGCGGCCGCCTACGCAAACTGGCGGAGCGCGATGCACGGGCGGCCCCTCTGTTATGACTACGCGACCTGGAAC
>CAZJTF010000537.1:0-3683 GCA_964548565.1 uncultured Planctomycetales bacterium
CGCGCCAGTACTGGTACCACTGCTGCGACTCGCTCGGGTGGCAGAAGAACTCGATTTCCATCTGCTCGAACTCGCGCGAGCGGAAGGTAAAGTTGCGCGGCGTGATTTCATTCCGAAAACTCTTGCCGATCTGCGCGATGCCGAACGGGACCTTGATGCGCGTCGAGTCGCAGACGTTCTTGAAGTTGACGAAAATGCCCTGGGCGGTTTCAGGGCGGAGGAAAGCTCTGGCTTCCTCATCAATCAGTGCGCCGACGTACGTCTGGAACATCAAGTTGAAGTCACGGGGAGCCGTCAAGGAATCTTTGGCGTAACATCGCGGGCAGTTAGCATACTCGTTGACCTGAGGGCCTTCGTGCAATTCAAGCCAGTAGTCCTTCCCATCAACGCGGCAGAAGTGGACAGTTGTATCGAGGTACGTGCCGCGGGCAACTCTATGCTCCCACTCTAATTGTCTTGCGCGGAAGAACTTCTTAATGACGCTCGCAGCATCTTGGATGTCCCCGCTCTTCTCAATCAAGAAGGGCTGCCCCGGCAGCGCAACACCGTTTAGATCGGTGTACGTCATTGCGCGATCCGCGGGAAGTGGCTGAGGCCAGGGTCTCAGGAATGCCAAGAGCAAGTAGTCTGCGCGGAAACGCGTTTTGCACTCTTTGCAGTCTCGCATCTTGTCGCTGAACAGGTCGAAATGTCCGCTGACTTTCCAGACCTGCGGGTGCATGATGATCGAGCAGTCCAGGCCGACCATGTCGTCGCGGCTGTGGACCATGTCGTGCCACCACGCATCCTTGAGGTTGCGCTTGAGCTCGACGCCGAGCGGGCCGTAGTCCCAGAAGCCGTTGATGCCGCCGTAGATCTCGCTCGACTGGAAGACGAAGCCGCGCCGCTTGCAGAGGGCGACGATGCGGTCCATTACGCTGCCTTGGGGCTGGGCCATCGGAGCAACCTGCCTGAAAGAATGCCTCGGGTCGGTCGAAAGAGGGGGTATTCTAACGGTTCCGGACGTGCGCGCAAAACCGCTCCGGCGGGCAGCTCAATACTCAGCCGGCCGGGACGCCGTGGCAGGTTCCGTCGGCCTCAGGCGGTCTCAATCGCGTCCGCCGCGTTTGGCCGCCGGCGGCTGTGGCGGCGCGCCCATGTGGCCGCGCCCGCGAGGACGAGCAGGGCGGTCGATGGCTCCGGCCCGATATTCCAGAACCGCATCGGGACCACGTCCGGCACGCCGTACTCCGTGGTCGTCACCGGCGGGAACGTCCCGGGTACGCGGTAGGTGTACGACCACTGCAACGGCACGTCCCTGCCGGTCGCCGAGAGGGTGAGGTATGGGTAGAACCCCTCGTCCGGTTGACGGAATATCATGTAGCTCGCGATGACGGTGTCATACGGCGCCGGGATCGACACAGGAGAAGCCAGCTTGAACGCTTCGCCCCCTGCGGCGCACAGAGCCACGCCCGGCTGCGCAGTCCCGATGTAGGACGCCTCTCCGAAGAGCGGCCCAACCGTCGGCGGCGCCTCATATTTCAAGCCCTCAGGAACAGGGTCGCCCTGGATCAGCCAGTTCCAACTGATCCCGCTGATGGGCTGGTCTCCGCGCAGCCGGACATCCAGACGGAAGGGGTTGACCTGGTGAAAACCGCCAAGCCCCAGCACGAAGTCGCCGGCAAACAGGTTGGTGCCGCCGACTTCGAAGCTCAGTTCGACGAATGCAGGCGCGACCGATGGCGTCAGGGTAACCGCGGCAAGGGCGAGAAGTCGTATCGAGCGCGTCACGATGTGCCTCCAGGATGCGATCAGCGTGCAACTGCCAGTATACAGTGCCGATCTGCAGAGGCAAACAGGTGTTGTTCCGCAGCTTAATGCGAATCTGGCTGGGCGACGCGAGGCGTGATGCCACCGGAATGCGTGGACTGCCTTGCGCGCAGGATCCGCTTGCGAAGACCTCGTCCTGCGGAACGCGCTCGCCCGGGAGTATCACCCCGGCATCGGGAAGATCTGGTCCAGGAAGTAGGTGGCCGCCGACGTCACAGCCCCGGAGACGACGGACGTAACCGCGCCTTGAACGCTGTCCCTGAGCTGCTGCGGGAAATCGCAGCCGGTCGAGAACAGCGCGGCCGACGCACAGAGCAGCATGGAGACGATCGCTTTCCTGAATCGCATGGACGTCCTCCAATGAAACGACCGGCCTGCGCGGAGCGGGCCGGTCGCCGCCGACGTGCACCAGACCGGCTGGGGAGCCATGGTCCTGCACACGGCATGTTCGAATGCACACGAACGATGGATGAAGTAGCCGCCGGGCCGCCGGCGGCCACCTGACCTCCGCGTGGGCAACCCTGGGGCGGCCCCCGGAAACCCCGGTGGCGTGGCGCCGGTCAGGCAACCCGGAAAATGTTGTTGATCAGCGAGCTGAGCTGCCCGGTGAGATCGCAGCTCCCGAGCTGCAGAGCAAACAAACAGCCACCCGCCAGGGTCACGATCTTGAAAAGCTTCGAGCGCATGGAGACTCCTCTGATTTGTGCACGCCTGCTGGTCGGTATCCGGAACTCCCCGGCACCACCCGCCAGCCAGGCCTCTCCGTCCGATCGACGGCTGCAGATCAACGCGACATGGCGGGCAAAACCCCGCAGCCCGGCCGGGGACGGGGTGCTGCATCAGGGCGAATGGACCCGCTCAAGGTTTGGCGGGCCGCTGAAGAGAGAGCGTGGCTGATGTGCGCGGTACAGACTAACGGTTCTGGGGAACGGATCCCGCAAACACGCGTATCACCTCCTCTGGCGTGTCCGCGCGGTGGATGTGGCGCCCGCTCTTCGGGCGGGCGCTGACGAGGCGATCAACAAGCGGCAGCCAGAAGTCGCCGTAGATGACGATCGGCCGGGGGGCGATCAGCCCCTTGGCGACATACTCCCACACGATGGCCAGTTCGGTGAGCGTGCCCGTCCCGCCCTCGAGGCCCACGAAGCCGGCGGACATGTCCATCATGCACTGGATCCGGGTGAAGATCGTATCCTGGCAGATTTCGCGGTCGATCCAGCGGTTCGCTTTGAGCGGGATCCCGCGGTAGTCGCTGAACACCGAGCACGTCACCCCGATCGTCTGCCCGCCGGCAGCACGGGCGCCCTTCGCGCTGGCCTCCATCGTGCCGTCGTAGCCGCCGTTGCAGACGACGTAGCCGGCCTTGCCCAGCGCGTAGCCGATCGCATAAGCCTGCTCATACAGCGGCTCGCCCGGCACCGGAGCGTAGTTGCCGAAGAGAGAGATAACGGGAGAGGAGGTGGCTGTCATTGCGCTCTGACGTCAAGAATGACGAATGACCAGATCCCAATGTCTATTAAATGACGAATGACGAAGCTCGAATGACGAAAGAAGCCCGAATGACCGAATGACCAAGTGACGAAACGGTCGGTGCTTCCATTCGGCTTTCAGGTTTCGTCATCGATTCGTCATTCGGATTTCTTCATTCGTCATTTCTCGGGCGCCTCCTGCACCGTCACCTTCTTGATGTCTAATGAATGACGAATGACGAAGGTCAAATGACGAAAGAAGCCCGAATGACCGAATGACCAAATGACGAAACGGTCGGTGCTTCCATTCGGGTTTCGGATTTCGTCATTGATTCGTCATTCGGATTTCTTCGTTCGTCATTTCTCCGGCGCCTCCTGCACCGTCACCTTCTTGATGTCTAATGA
>CAZJTF010000538.1:0-3612 GCA_964548565.1 uncultured Planctomycetales bacterium
CTCCGAGGGCCGTAAGGCCCTCTACTACCTCGGCGGCATCCTGATGGTCGTCGGATTCCTCCTGTTCTTCTCCACATTCGCCAGCGCCGCCTGCCACTTCGGCGACTTCACCGACTTTGAAAGCCGCGGCCGCTCGATGGCGATGCGGGCGTTTGGCGGCATGTTCCTTCTGATCGTCGGCGTCATCCTGCGCGGGATCGGCGCGGCCGGGCTGGCGGGCTCGGGCGTCATTCTCGACCCGCAGGAGGCGCGCAAGGATCTCGAGCCCTGGAACCGCATGGCCGGCGGGATGGCAAGCGACGCCCTGTCCGAGGTGGAGCCCGTCCAGCGCCTCGTGGACAAGCTGACCGAGGATGCGCCGCCCCCGGACCAGGTCGTCAAGGTCCGCTGCCGATCCTGCGGCGCGCTCAACGACGAGGACGCGCGCTTCTGCGACCAATGCAGCGCGCAGCTCTGATCGCGCAATCCTCGTCCGCCTACTCGAACATGCGGAGCTGGTGTTTTTCGAGCGAGAACTTGCTGACGGGCTGGTCGACCGGGATGGGGTAGCGCCCGGAGAAGCAGGCGGTGCAGTAATGTGCCGCCGGGTGGCGGACGCACGAAAGCATGCCCTCAATCGAGAGGTAGTGCAGCGAATCCACGCCGAGGTACTCGCGGATCTCGTCGACCGTGCGGGTGTTCGCGATCAGTTCCTTCTCGGTCGGAAAGTCGATACCGAAGTAACACGGGTGGCGGATGGGCGGACTCGCGATGCGCAGGTGGATCTCCTTCGCGCCGGCGGCTCGCAGCGCGCCGATCTTGCCGCGGGTCGTAGTGCCGCGGACGACCGAGTCCTCCACGACGACCAGTCGCTTGCCCCGGACGTTGTCCTTGATCACGTTCAGCTTCATCTTGACGGCCAGGTCCCGCTGGTTCTGCTCCGGCATGATAAAGGAACGCCCGGCGTAGTGGCTGACGGTGAACCCGCGCTCGTAGGGGATCCCGCTTTTCTCCGCGTACCCGATGGCCGCGCACTTGGCGCAGTTCGGGATGGGAACAACGGCGTCGGCCGGGACCGGCGCCTCCTCGGCGAGTTTCGCCCCCATGGTCTTGCGGACGCGGTGCACGTTCTCGCCGAAAACGTCACTCGAGGGGTCCGCGAAGTAGATCTGCTCGAAGATGCAGTGGGCGTGCGCGACGGTACCCTCCGGCACCATCATCTGGCTCTTCATCCCGCGATCGGTGATCGTCACCACCTCGCCCGGCATGACGTCGCGGACGTACTCGGCATCCACGATGTCCAGGGCGCAGGTTTCGCTCGCCACGACGATCCCGCCGTTGTCGAGCCGCCCGAGAACCAGCGGCCGGAAACCCCACGGGTCGCGTGCCGCCACCAGCCGATCCTCGAACAGGAACAGCAGTGAAAAGGCCCCCTGCAGGTGGTTCAGCACGTGGATGAGCTGATCCGATTTCTCGACGTGCCGCGGCTTGGCGAGAAGGTGCAGGATGACCTCCGTATCGCTGCTCGTGTTGAAGATCGCCCCGTGCTGCTCGTATTCGCGGCGCAGGAGCGCCGCATTGATGAGATTTCCGTTGTGGGCGACGGCCACCTGCCCCTGGGCGTAGTTTACGAGCAGCGGCTGAGCGTTGGCGTTATTGCACGAACCGGTCGTCGAGTACCGCACGTGCCCGATCGCGACCGGATTCCGCAGTTGCTCGAGGATCCGCGGGTTAAACACCTCCGTGACGAGTCCCATGCCCGCATAGCGCGAGATGGGCCCGTTGCCGCGGCTGCAGATGCCCGCCGACTCCTGGCCGCGGTGCTGCTGGGCGTACAGCCCCAGGTACGTGAGGTTGACCGCGTCGGGATGGTTGTAGATACCGAACAGCCCGCAGTGGTGCTTCATGGAAGGCGAGAATGCGCCCACGGTAAACCCTTACGCTCAAGGCAATTGGGCTAAAAGCGCACACTACCGGCCCCCCGCCGGTCCGTCAAGAACGTGCACGCTCAGCCCGGGTGGAGTCTCACGGAAGAACGGCAAATTGTAGCGAGACGCGCAACGCATCCCATGGGGCAAACAGCCCTTCTCACTGACATCGGGCGGGCCTCTGTCTGCCAGCCGGGCTTGCGCGGGCGAAAGATCCACGGCCAGTGTGACAACAAAGGGGTAGCGCGCCCAGTGGGCTGATGCCGACGTGCACGCGGTCCCTCAACAGGAGCATGCGGCGATGGTGCAGCGGAATGCGAGACTCGTGACTCTGCAGGTGTTGGCACTCGCCGCCTCCGGGCTCAATGTTCGGCCCTGCCCTGCCGGGAGCCGCGAGGCGACGGACCCGGAGGCGTTCTTTCCCATCCGTCTGGAGCAGAAGACCGGTTTCATCGACCGCACCGGCCGGATCATCATCCAGCCGACTTACGAGGACGGCTGGACGTGCTCCGAGGGCTTCGCTGCCGTCCGGATCGGGGGCAAATGGGGCTTCGTCGACGGCGTAGGGAGGCTGGTAGTGCCCGCGCGTTTCGACGAGTTTCGCGATTACTCGGGCGGCTACGCGCCTGTTCGCGTCGGTGACCGCTGGGGGTTTGTTGATCGCACGGGCACCTTCAGCGGGCCGCGATTCGAAGTGGCCCGGTCCTTCGGAAACGGCCTTGCGCCCGTGCGACTCGATGGCAAGTGGGGGTTTGTCGACGAAAGTCTCGGGATCGCCATCCGGCCGCAGTTCGAGGACGCGTGGAACTTCAGCGAAGGGCTTGCCGCCGTTCGGCTCAACCGGCGATGGGGTTTCATCGACCGAACCGGGCAGATGGTGGTGAAGCCGCGGTTCTACTGGGTGGATAGTTTCTCCGAGGGGCTTGCCTGGGCCGAGGGCGGCGAAAACAGGTCGGGCTATATCGACCGGAGCGGTTCGCTGGTCATCCGGAGGCGGTTCTGGGATGCGAGGCCTTTCCGCAACGGGCAGGCCGGCGTGATGCTCGAACCAGGCGGGTTGTACGCGTTGATCGACCGCACGGGCGCTGTCGTCGTCAAGCCCTCGTTCGAAGAGATCTATCCCTTCGTTGACGGCGTGGCGGCCGCACGTCTGCCGGGCGAGGAGGAGAACTGCTTCACCTACGTGAATCTGTCGGGCAAACCTGTCATGGAGAGCCGTTTTGCGTGTGCGGAGACCTTCTCGCACGGACTCGCTGAAGTGATGGATGGGCATCGCCGGTTCTATATCGACACCCGCGGAAAACCCGTGTGGACGCCTCCTCCTCCGCCGCCGGATCCCCCTCAGGCGGACGATTCCAGGCCCCTGCCACCTCGACGCGTCATCCACGGGAGCATCACGGGCTCCGCGCCCCCACCCGACGAGATCGTCACCCTGCCGAGCCCGTTACGAAAGGTCTACCCGGACGGCGGCGAGAAGGCACTTTCGCGGAACCCGTGGGACATGATCGTGTACGAAGGACGCGTTTTCCTCGGCGGCGGGGATTACTGGGCGAACACGGGACCGGTGGAAATCTACTCGTTCGCGCCGCGAAGCCATGACTTCCGGCTGGAGTACACCGCACCCGACGAGATGGTATCGTGTTTCATCATTGACCGCGATCGCCTGATCGTGCCCGGAAACGATCCGCAGGAGAGTTGGGAACTC
>CAZJTF010000539.1:0-3587 GCA_964548565.1 uncultured Planctomycetales bacterium
TAAAAAATCACTTTAATTGGGGCCGGTGTTTTCCCGGACAGCATTGGTACGGAGCGCGGCCGCTACTGACGACTGACTACTGACCACTGACTGCTTTCAGCTTCTCCTCGATGAGTTTGCCGACGATCTTGGGGTCGGCTTTGCCGCCGGAGAGTTTCATCACCTGGCCGGTGAGGAAGCCTCGGGCCTGCTGCATCTTCTTCGGGTTGGCGAGGGCGTCCTGGACGGCTTTCGCGTTGGCGGCAAAGGCGTCATCGACCCAGACCTGCATCTGGTTTTCGTCACGGACCTGGACGAGTCCCTGCCGGACGGCGATGGCCATCGGCGTTTCGCTCGATTCGAGCATCCGCTCGGCGATAGTGGCGGCCGCGGTGGCGTTGACCACGCCGTCGGCGGTGATTTTCGAGAGCTCGCCGAGGCGGGCGGCGTCGACGCCGAGACGCGCGATGGGTACGCCCCGCTCGTTGGCGGCTTTCGCCCAGAAGCTGATGAACTGGCGCCCGAGGGTGGGCGGGTGGCCGGACACGGCGGCCTCCTCGAACAGATCCGCGGTAGCGCGGTCGGCGAGGATGGTTTCCGCGTCGGCGGTGCTCAGGCCGTAGTCGTCCTGCATGCGCTGCCGGCGCTGGAGCGGGAGTTCGCCCACCTCGGCCTGGATGCGCTCCAGCCACGGGTCGTCGACGATGACGGGGACGAGATCCGGGTCGGGGAAATAGCGGTAGTCGTGCGCTTCCTCCTTGCCGCGCTGAAACTCCGTGATTCCGCGGACGTCGTCCCAACCGCGGTTCTCCTTGGGGCTCTTGCCGACGACGTAGTCTCGGTTGGCCATCCAGTCGCCCACCTGGCGCTCGATCTCGAAGGCAATCGCGCTGCGGACGGATTTGAAGCTGTTGAGATTCTTGACCTCGGAGATGGGCGTGCGGAACTCCATGCCGTCGTGCTCGATCGCGACGTTCACGTTGGGTTCGAACCGCATCTGGCCCTTCTGCATGCTGCCCTCGCTCACGCCGAGATAGCGGACGAGGCGCTGCAGTTCGACGCAGAAGGCGTAGGCCTCCTCGGCGCCGGCCAGGTCGGGCTCGGTGACGATTTCGAGGAGCGGGGTGCCGGTGCGATTGAGGTCCACCTGGGTGATGGCGGGCCGCTCGTGCAGGTTCTTGCCGGCGTCCTCCTCGAGGTGGGCCCGGATGATGCCCACGCGCCGGTAGGTGCCGTTGCCGTCTGGAACGTCGAAGGCGCCGTCGAAGCCGATGGGCAGGTCGTACTGGCTGATCTGATAGTTCTTGGGGAGGTCGGGGTAGTAGTAGCTCTTGCGATCCCACTTCGTGAAGCGGGCGACCTGGCAGTTGAGGGCGATGGCAGTGCGGATGGCGTACTCGACGGCCGTCCGGTTCATGACGGGCAGGACGCCGGGCATGCCGAGGCAGACCGGGCAGACGCAGCTGTTGGGCTCGGCCCCGACCTCGACCGGGCAGGCGCAGAACATCTTGGTCCGCGTGGCGAGTTGCACGTGGATTTCAAGGCCGATGATCGGGCGAATCTTCAGGTTCTGGCGGTCCATACGGCGGTTGTCCCTCGGTGGCCGGTGGCTTCGTGTTGTCTGATTCCTTGTACTCCATGCGCAGCGCGGGGGGCAACCCGGGCGGGCGGGTGACAGGGTGACATGGTGACAGGGTAATCCTGGTGCCGGGATAGGTTGCGAGCGGGAGAGGGGGAGACTTGGGAGAGCGCGGGGGAGAGGGAGCGATGGAGAGAACGAGCGATGGAGCGACGACGGGTGGCGGGGCTTGCCGGATTTGACGCAAATCCTTGACAGTGCTTGGCTTGCGTGAGATTGGGGTTCGAAGGGTCTTTGGCGTTGTCACTGGTCATTCGTCCTTTGGCGCTGGTCGGTGGTGGCGCTGGGGGTCGGGCGGGTTTCGGGAGGACGCAGGGGTGGCGCGGTTGTGATCGGGGCGAAATCCGCTGTAAGTTGCTGGAGGGCAGGGGTTTGGCGGGAATTGGGTTCGAATGGTGCGTTTTGCGCGCGGTTCGAGCCTCGAGGCTTGAGGCTTGGCCTTGGAACGGACCCGTGTCTCATCGATCTGGATGCCCACGCTTCCAGCTCTGGACATTGCACTCCCTCCTGCTGGAGAACGCGGGGGGTGCTCTGCGACCGGCTGGACGAGATGAGGGGTGAGAAGGTGATGGGGTGACGCGGTGGCATGGGGACCCGTGGTGCGCGCTGCCCGGGGTTGCGTGAGGCTTTCCTTTTCTTCTTGCAGTGAGTCCTCCTGGCGTGTTATAGAGGCTGCAGCGGCAACGCGGGACGATTTGTGTCGTCCCGGAGGGGTGCACGGGCTGTGCGAGCTTCTGGTATGTCAAGCATCTGACCCGTGCTGTGCGGAGCGGTCTGCGGAAATCGCAAGGGGCATAATCGAGACAACTCAACGTCTGGCATGACCGGCCGTGATGGATGGCTGCATCAACAGCGGCGGCCTTCGCGTCCTGCCCTGCCTGCGTTGAGAGTCGCAGGAGCCAGGTGACCTCCCGTGGCGATCGTCTTCTGGCTGGCAGGCTGTATCGGCTGTGTGGCGATTTACGTCATCCGCGTGGCCGTTCAGATTCGGGCGGTGCGCTCGTGTCCCTCGCATCTGGCGTACCTCGCGCGGCAGAATGCAGGTCTCAGGACGGCCAGCATCGTCATCGCGGCTGGAGGGGCGATTACCCTTCCGGTTTTCTGGTGGTGGGAGGGTCGCGCTCTGGATTACGCTGCAGTTGCAGGCAGCGTTTTCCTGCTGCTGGCGTGCGTCATCGTTCATGGCATGCTCCGACTGGAGCATCGGCTGGTGGAGCATTATGGAACGCAGGGACTCGAAAGCGCACGCCCCTCGAACATCGGGGACGGCCCGGGCGACCGATAGGGCCTCCCGTGCGGAGATCTGATGCCCCTCCATCTGACGATCTATGACCCTGAGAGAACGCGTGACTGGACTCTTACCCAGCGCGGTGAGCGGACACTGAAAGCCAGCGAAGAAGGCTGCATTGTCATCGATCGCCCGGTCAGCCTGACCAGGCACAATATTGTCGACAGCCGGGCACTCGCCGCGTTGGTGACAACGATTTGCCAATCGCAAAGCTGCGAATCCCTCCTGCTCGGTGTCGGACGATTACCTGCCGTGCGACCTGAGTTCCTGAATCCCTCGCCGGCATGGAAGATCGTGCAGAGAGGCGCAGACGCATTCATCTACCGGATTCCGCGCGAGGGGACTGCGTCGCTGGCCCCGTTTTACGAGAAGGTCGCCCTGCACGGCCAAGAGTGGTTCTTCTGGTGGGGATCCGTCGATCAACTCCAACTGCTCGTCGGGCTGATCGAAGACATGAATCCTGCCTCGCTGCGACGTGCCGCGCCAGAGGGAGCAACTGTCTGCCTCGACGTCGAAACCGGTGCCATCTTCGGAGTTTTCCCGAGGGGACCCAAAACCGAAGACCTCGTTGCATCGCTCATTCTGCAGGGCATCGCCCGATACGCCGAACTGTGAGGTCGCGACGGGAGGGCGGACACACCGGCTTACGTACACCCTCCCTGTCGGTTCTGCGTCTATCGC
>CAZJTF010000540.1:0-3586 GCA_964548565.1 uncultured Planctomycetales bacterium
ACGTGGGTTATCGGGAATCCCTCTCAGGGACGCCGGCCTCGCTCCGGCCGCCGACATTTGACCGCCGGTAACCGGCGACCCGCCGCTCCGCGCACCAGCGAGGAAGCGGCTGAGCACGGTGTCTGACACCTGAGACGGGAGGCTGGTCATCCCAGCCTCCCGTCTCCTTGCGCTCCGGGAGTCGTCTTCACTTCGTCCGGAGGTCCCGCCCCGATAACCTTAACTTGGCCAAAAGCTTGCGCGTTTGATCACGTGCATGAGTGCGGGCTATCGACGCGATGGACGGCCGCGGAAACACCGCACGCCCACGAATTCCGCGCGCTTTCTCTTTGTAGAGTGGACGTCCAGCTGGTTAGAATAATGGTGTAGGCCAGTTCTTTATCGGGCTTGGTCGGCGGAGTCTCAGATCGACCGGGGGAGGCGCGAAGGAGTAGTTTCCTGCGCGCCTTGCGAGGGTATCCCGGGTACCGGCCGCGCGTGTGCCGGTACCAGCTGACATATCTGAAGGAAGGGAGGAATCATGTTACATCGATGGGTGTGTCGTGCTGTTCCTGCGCTGGCGATGATCGCCTGCGCCGCCGGATGGCCGCAGGTGGCGCTGGCAAACGTCTACCCCGCGCAACTCGACGTCGACACCAGCGCGGCCGGGACATTGGCCGGGACCGTCAAGGTCAACTATGTCCTCAACGAAGATTCGGATGGGACGGCCTCCCAGCCGGGAGTCAAGATCGAAGTCCGCGACGCCGGCAACACGGTTGTGCGAACCGTGAATATTGCCCGCCAGAGGAAAGGCAAACACGTGTTTGAATGGGATGGCCGCAACGACAGCGGCGTCCGGGTCGCGAACGGTTCCTACAGTGTCCGCATCACCGCGGCCGACTTCGGCTATAACGCCTGGAGCCGCATCAGCGACGACACCAATCGCCAGCTCGTGTTTTTCGCCGTCCGCGGCGTCGCCGTCAACAAAAACCCGGGCAGCAAGTATTACGGCAGGATCTACGTGTCCAATGCGACTGCCGGCACCAACACGACACTGCTGAACGTGGCCGCCCCCGCCGAACTGCAGCGCCCGGTGGGCGACGGCTTGTACGTGCTGAACGCCGACCAGTCTGATGCCCTCGGCCAGGGAGATACCGCGCTCACCGGCGGCATCGACTGGACGCTCAACAACGGCACCGGCGCGATCAGCCCGTACCGGCTGCAGGTCGGGCCCGATGACCGCGTTTACATCGCGGACTGGTCGTCCGCCTCCAATCCCAATCCGCACAACAACATCTACCGCACCGACCCCGACGTCTCGTCAGGCCAGGCGGTGCTCGACACCAGCGTCACGGACCGCGAGAGCGCCAGCTCCGTCCTGGTGGACGGCACGCTTGAAGGCGCCGACCTCAGGATCACCTACATCGACCGTGGCACGACAGCGCCGTTCCAGAAGTTCCTGACCTACAACATCGGTGCGGGTCCGTTGCCGGCCGCGCCGACTCCCGCCAACTTCGCGACTGTCAATCCGCTCATCACGACGTTCCGCGGCGTGTGGGTCGACATGGACAGAGGCCCAGATGGACGTTTTTACGTGTTGCAGAACCGATCGAACGGCAACGAGGTGGGCGTGGCGGTGATTTCGGCCGACGGCTCCACCGTGCTCTGGAACTCCCTCGTGCAGACGCGGGCGGACAGCGGAAACCCCAGCGCCGTTGACAAGCTGCGGACCTCGCGCTCGGTGGCCATCTCCCCCGACGGCGCCAGGATGGCGGTCATCACGGACGTCAGCGACGTCTGGATCCTGAATCTGAACTACACGGACCCTGTGACGCAGACAACCGGGCTCCCCAACCTTGCCACGGCCGTCCTGCTGGACACGTTTCCCGACGTGACGATCGGACGCGACGTGATGTTCGACAACGCGGGCAACCTCTACGCGGTCTCGAGCGGAAACGCAATTCTGCGCGTCTTTTCCCCGCCGGACGGTCCGAACGCGAAGACAACCTCCACGTCCGCCTTCTCGCTCAACAAGACCGGAACCGGAGGCCTCACCATCACGAGCCAGCCGCAGAGCGGCGGCGGCGCCTGCATCGGCGGAATCGCGAATTTCAGCGTCGGTGTGAGCAACACCAGCGGCACAGTGACCTATCGTTGGACGAAGAACGGTGTAGAGGTCGGAACTAACAGCCCGAACCTCGCCGTCGGCCCGATCACCGCGGCGGATGATGGTGCAACGATCCAGGTCGCGGTCTCGGACGATAACGGTGTCGTGGTGAGCGCGCCGGCGGTCCTGGCGATCGGCCCCACGATTCAGCAGCCGCCCGCCAGCCTCTACGTCTGTGCGGGAACAAACGCCGCCTTCTCGGTGACCGTTGCCCCGCCCTCGTCCGGCACAATCTCCTACCAGTGGCGCAAAAACGCCGCGGATCTGCCGGGTGAAACAGGACCGACACTGACCTTGAACAACGTCCAGGTCACCGACGACGGAGCACTCATCGACGTGGTCGTGACGCTGACCGCCTCGTCCACCTGCTCCGTCACCAGTCCCGCGGCGACGTTGACCGTGCGCGACGGACCGGTGGTGAGCGGGATTTCCGGCAACAAGACCGGTCCGGCCGGCTCGCAGTTCACGTTCTCCGTGATCGCATCCGGCAAGGGCACCATCCACTACCAGTGGAAGAAGACGGTCAACTCCGTCACCACCAACGTCGGTACGGATACCCCGTTCCTCGCCCTCAACAATGTGCCTTGCAGCGACAACGGAGCAGTCGTCAGCATTGATGTGACCGATGACTGCGGCACCCGGACGGCCACCGTCGGGACGATGACGGTGACGAACCCGCCGCCGGAGGTGTGCGGCAATGGTCTGGACGATGACTGCGACGGATTCGCCGACTGCGAGGACTCAGACTGCCTGAGCAGCTGCTGCAACGATCCGTTCGCAGATGCCGAGGGCGCTGCCGGTGTTGGCGTCAACAAGGGCGACGGCGATGTCGATATGGATGACTTTGCCGTCTTCCAACTGTGTTTCAGCCCGACCGGTCTGCCAACCGATCCTGCCTACTGCTCCTGCTTCGATCGGACGCGCGACGGACGCGTCGACGTGCAGGACTTTGGCGACTTCCTCAATTGCGCCAGTGGTCCCGCCATCCAGGCGGACGCGAACTGCGACAACTATTCCACCGGCGACGTGGTCATCAATGAATTCCAGTATGACGACTACAACGACGCGGAGGACGATCGCGAGTTTGTTGAGCTGTACAACCGCGGTGCGTCACCGGTTGACATTTCCGGCTGGGTCCTGAAAGCGCCCAGCATGACCGGCAAGGATGTCATTATCCCCGGCGGTCCGGATAGCGGAACCACCGTCGTTCCGGCGAATGGATACTACGTCATCGGCGCCGTCAGCGTCGCCAATGTCTCTCAGGTGCCGGGAACGGGTCTCGATCTCTGGGACAACGACAACGAGGCGATTCAACTCGTCGACGCCAACGGTGACGTCAAGGATACCGTGATTTACGAGCGGTATGCCGGGGCTCCGACTGGCATCATCAACCCCGAAGGTGCCATTTGGGGTGAGTTCGGTTCCATCGATGGGGTCGAC
>CAZJTF010000541.1:0-3499 GCA_964548565.1 uncultured Planctomycetales bacterium
GGCCCGGCCGGGACGCCGCACCGGGATCATCCCGAAGCCTCGTCCAGACCGGACCGTCCGTCACAATTCCACGGCGTGGCGGTGTTGCACCGCCTCAGTGTTTCAGGCCCTGCGCCGACGCACCACCAGCGCCAGCCCGCCGAGCAGAATCAGCCCGGTTGCCGGCTCCGGCGTGATAATGATGTTGTCCACGTAAAAGCGGATCGGCTTGTCGGCGTCAGAGTTGGAGCCGAGGAAGATCTGGAACCACGTGTCACCCGGCTGCCAGGCCAGCTGTGCAAAGGTTTTCGTGATGTGGTAGGTGTGCAGGGTCATTTCACCCTGGTTCCGCCACTCCCAGCCGGCCGTCAGGTGCTCGATTTGCGTCCAGCCCTGGGCGCCGTCGCTGTTGCCCGCCATGTTGACGGAGAACCACGTGCCGGCGTCATTCGGGAAGCTCGAACCGTCGAGGTAGAGATCGAAATCGAGCTTGGCGCCGGGGTTGCCCAGCAGGGCCGTGATCTCCTGCTGGCCGAAACCCCAGCTGTACTCCTTCTTCATGCCGGTGCTGCCCATCGTCCAGCCGCCGGCGGCCGCGTTCGCCTGGATCATTGCCGAACCGCCCGGGCCGGCTGCGACCCAGCTGGCGCCAGCGACCCCCTGCACGTCGCTGTCGAACGTCAGCGAGAGCTGGGCCTGGGCGATGCCCGTCACCGCCAGCGCGATCACCGTAACAGCACAGATTCTCCTCATATCCCTTCCTCCTCTTAGCGAGATGTGATGCTCGAATCCTCGATACCTGGCCCGTGGCCCGATTCTCCCGGATTCGGAGAGCCACAGGCGAGACTTGCTGCTCAGTTTGACGGGAAGGTGGTAACGGAGATCCACAACGGTGCGAAAACGGGATGCTTTCTCCTCTCACCGTCACCGATGTGTGCCACTCTTCCGCTCCGCAATCCACAGAGATGCAGACTGCTGCACCCATCACAATACCCGAAGTAAAGCGACTTTGTCATTCCTGTTATGCGTATTTATTTTCCGCTTTAGCGCATCGGCCCGCCCCGAAAGCCCGGCCCGGGGACGCTCGGGCTCAACCACCGTCACGTCGCGGTTCTCGCCCCGATCATCCGGCGGAGGTCACGCCAAACAGGGCCAGCCCGCCAGCCTCGTCTTCGCAAAACAGAAAGAGCTTCGTCAGCTGGGCCAGCTTGAGGAGCTGCCGCAGGTTTGGGTTGACGCCGCAGAGCACCAGCTTGCCGTCTGTCCGCGCGACCTTCTCCCGCAGCTTCATGAGGACGCCGAGCGCGTGGGAGGAGACGACCTGGACCTTCGAAAAATCGAGAATCAGTTGCGTGACGTTTCCTTCGTCCACCAGGTCGTAGAGCTTGTCCGCGATCGACTCGATCTCCGCCACCTCGCGGAGCTGCCTGCTCGTGATGTGGGCGATCGTTACGCCCTTGATCGACTGGATCAGCAGCGGAGCCTGTGCAGCCATGTGACGTACCCCGGCCTTTGCGATGTTTTCGGGCGTTGCTGCGTTGAAGGGGGCCGTGAGCGACGCCCACCAGCGAATCGTTGTTGACGCGGGAGCATACCACGTCCGGCCGCCCGAAGCGACGCGCCCTCCTGTAGGGGCTGGACACCCCAACCGCTTTGCTCCGTCCGGATGAACAGGTACACTCAGGGTTGTATCCGCAGGTACTTGCCTGAAGCGGGTGGAGTGCCTTTTCCCGGGCCGGAAGGAGAAGCTATGTCCGGGCCAGCGTTGCCCCTGATCCTCTCGTTCCTGCTATTGGTCGCGGGGTCTTCCCGGCCAGCCCCGGCTTCCCGCCCGGCAACCCGTCTGCCGGAGTACCGCATCTATCCACTGCGCAACGGCATCTGCACGCTGGCCGGCAACCATGCGTTCCTGAATGGTAACCCGGACGAGAGCTACCGTTACGGTCTCTACCTCTGGCTCATCCTTGGCGGCGAGAAGCCGATGCTCGTCGATGCCGGGCTGGTCGACGTCGCGGAGATGAACCGCGGTGCGGCCGGCGTGTTCCGGGAGCCCATCCGCCAACTGCCCGGAGAGACGGCGTCGGCCCAGCTCCGCAAGTTCGGCCTCACGCCCGAGGACATCGACTGGGTGTTCGTCACGCACATGCACTTCGACCACGTGGACGGCCTCGACGCCTTTCGCAACGCGAGGATCTGCATCGGAAGAAAGGAGTGGCACCTCGCGACGACTTCACCTGCCAGCTGGGGCCACGGGCGCATCATGCACGAACTATCGGACAACCCGCAGTGGAAGCCCCGTCTCGTGCTCGTCGGGGATGAACAGATCCTCCCGGGTATCGAGGCGTTCTGGATCGGCGGCCACACGCCCGGCTCGATGGCCTACCGCATCCATACGGCCGCCGGCTGGGCAGTCCTCACCGGCGACACCGTCTCGCTCCTGGCGAATATCGAGCGGGATGTGCCCGTCGGCGTCTTCTCCAGCGAGGAGGAATGCCGGGCGGCGATGCGTACAATCCGGGAGCGCGCCGACGTCATCCTCCCGAGCCACGATCCCGACACCATTCTGAGATGGCCGCCGGTGCCGACGGGCGCCCCCCGGTATACCATCCGCGCGGTGAAAGTCGGGGATTGCGACGTGCGCGACTACATCACCTTTCAGGACAGCGAGAGCGAGGAGACGACCCCTTACAACCTCTACGTGTGGGTGATCGAGGGCGGCGAGCGCCCGATTGTCGTCGAGACCGGACCCCGGCACCCGGTGGAGTTCAGCAAGGCCACTGCGCGCTACATCCCAAGCGGCGTTCGGCAGAAACCGGAAGAGCGCACACCTGAGGCGCTGCGCCGCTCGGGCATCGATCCCGCCCGCGTGAGTCACGTGATCGCCACCCACCTGCACGGCGACCACTACGATTACTTCGAGCTCTTTCCGAACGCCCGGTTCGTCGTCAATCGTCGCGAATACAAGGCTGCGGAGGCGAGTCTCGACCGCGATGTGGCGAAGGCCCTCGCCGCACGACCCGAAGCGCTGCAACTCGTCGAGGAGGAGGAAGTCGTCCCCGGCGTGCGCATCGTTCCACTCGGATGCCACACCGACGGCAGCCAGGGCGTGCTCGTGCGTACCTGGATGGGGCCGGCGCTTCTGGCGGGGGACGTGCTCTACAAGTACGCCAACCTCGAGCAGAATCGCCCGATCCGCAGCCCGGACCCGTCCGCGTGCCACGCCGCGATGACCAGGATCCGATCGCTGGCGGACATCGTCCTGCCCGCCCACGACCCGCTGACGCTCGAGCGTTGGCCTGGCGGCATCATCGGGGATGTGCCCGGTCGGCCCGAGGCGCAGCCATGAACCCGCTTCGGTACGCCGCGATCACGACGACGATTCTACTGGCGTTGCGCCCGGGTTCCGCGTCAGCCGCCAACCTTCTGCTCAACGGCGACTTCGAGGCCGGTCCCGGCAAGTACACGGGCGTCGGACTGCACTGGGAGACCAACGACGCATCCTCGCATCCCGATGTCGATG
>CAZJTF010000542.1:0-3498 GCA_964548565.1 uncultured Planctomycetales bacterium
GTCCAGATCCCCTTCAAGCCTGGCCAGATGGTGGAAAAAGGCGATCTTCTCGTCGAACTCCTCGATGTGGACGAACGCCGCAGCGTGGAACGGGCGGAGGCCGACTTCAACCGGGCGCAGATCGCAGTCGAGCAGGCGAAGATCGCCTATCGGCAGCGAAAAACCGCGGCACTCGAGGCGGCCATGGCGAAGCTCAAGGATACGGAGGCGCGGGCTTTCGGAGCGATCCGGAGGTACGAGTTCCAGCTTCCTCTGACGCAGCCGGCGGAGGGCAGGCCAGTTGCGGTTCCGACCGAGGAGTGGGATCAGACTCTCGCATCGCGTGATGCGGCGGTAGCGGCCGTGCTCGCCGCGAAGGCGGACCTGGAGAACGCGCGGATTGCGATCGAAGCGGCCGAGCAGGACGTGAAAACGGCCGAAGAGAACCTGAATGCCATGCAGGCGGCCCTCAACGACGCCAAGGAGCGTCTTCGCGAGACCAAAATCTACTCACCGATTGACGGCATGATCCTGGTGTGCAACATCCAGGTCGGCGAGGTCGTGCAGAGCGGAAAGACGATGTTCACGGGGGGCACCGTGCTGCTCGAAGTGGCGGACGTCACCGAACTATACGCGGTGGTGAACGTGGACGAGGCGGACATCGGGCAGGTGCGGGAACTCGCGCCGCCTTCGGCGCGGCCCGGGCCGACCGCGACGCAAGCTACCACGATGGCCACAGACGCGATCCAGGAGGGGCAGACCGTCGAGGTGACGGTCGAGAGCTTCCGGGATGACAAGTTTGCTGGCGTCATCGAGCGAATTTCACCGCAATCCGAAGTCGCGCAGGCGATCGCGACGTTCAAGGTGTGGATTCGGATTACGAGCGAGAACAAGGACAAACTCGTAGGGCTGCTCAACGGGCAGGCCGAGGCGCACTTCACTGCACGATCGGTCAAGGATGCCGTCCTGGTGAGTTACGACGCCATCCAGAAAAATCCGAACGGCGAGGATTACGGCGTCTACGTGCCCGTGCAAGGGCCGGAGCGGTACAAGTTCCGGCCGTGCAAGTTCGGAGCGGACAACGGCATCGACGTGGAAGTCGTCGAAGGTCTGAAAGCTGGTGAGACAGTGTTCACCAAGCTTCCGCAGATCAGCCGGAAAGAACAGGAAGAGAAGGACAAGGCATCGTAAGCGCGCTGCCGCCGAGCACCGGGACACGGCACCGGGGGCGTCCAGATGATGATCCAGATCCAGGGCATGACGAAGTTGTACCGCATGGGCGAGTCCGTCGTGCGCGCGCTGGACGGCGTGGACATGGAGGTGGCCGCGGGCGAGTTCGTCAGCATCACAGGCGCGTCGGGCAGCGGCAAAAGCACGATGATGCACCTGATCGGGTGCCTGGACCGACCCACATCCGGCGCGTACCTGCTGGACGGCCAGCGGGTGGACCAGCTCAGCGATCGTCGTCTCGCGAAGGTGCGGAATCAGAAGATCGGCTTCGTGTTCCAGACGTTCAACCTGGTGAACCGCACGACCGCGCTCGAGAACGTGATGCTGCCGCTCGTTTATGCGCGGAAGTACCGCACCGGGCACCTGGCAATGCAGGCACTGGACCGGGTAGGGCTCGCACACCGCGCGAAGCACCGGCCGAACGAACTCTCCGGCGGCGAGCGGCAGCGGGTGGCGATCGCCCGGGCCCTGGTGAATCAGCCGCCGCTGCTGCTGGCGGATGAGCCGACGGGCAACCTGGATTCGCGCACGGGCGAGCAGATCCTGCAGCTTTTCCATGACCTGCACCGAGAGGGTGTGACCATCGTGCTGGTGACGCACGAAATGGCGGTCGCGGCCCAGGCGCAGCGCGTCATCCGGATGAAGGACGGCAGGGTGATCGAGGACCGGAAGGTGGACCAGGCGTTTCGCGAGGAACTGCTCACCCGCGGGATGCGCGCAATGGCGCCTCAGCGGAGCGGAGCAGAGGGGTCGGCTGCAACGCCGAAGGCGGGCTGATGTTCTTCTTCCAGATCATCATGATGGCTCTGCGGGGTTTGCGGGCGAACCTGCTGCGCTCACTGCTGGCGACGCTGGGCGTGATCATCGGCGTGGGGGCGGTCATCTCCGCGATGTCGATCCTCGAGGGCACGCAGCGTGACCTGCAGGAGCGGTTTGAATCGCTGGGCAGCGAGACGCTGATGGTGTACCCCACCACCGCGCGGAGCGGCGGACGGTCGATGGGCATGGTGCAGACGATGTCCGTCGAGGACGCCGAGGCGCTGGCGGATCCGCGGCGGTGCCCGAGCATCAAGTCGGCGGCGCCGGAGGTGTCCGGCGTCGCGTCGGCCAAGAAGCTGGGACGGAATACCGAGGTGACGGTGCTGGGCACGAATCACGCCTACGCCGAGATGTTCAACTACAAAGTGGAATCGGGTCGTTTCATCACCGCGGATGACGTGGCATCCGAACAGAAGGTCGTGGTGCTCGGCTACAAGGTCGCACACGAGCTGTTCGGGAACGCGCCGGCGCTGAACTCGACGCTGAAGATCCGGGGCGTGCCGCTGCGGGTCGTCGGCGTGATGGAGAAGAAGGGCAACATCGGGTTCCGCAGCGTCGACCTGCAGGTGATCGTGCCGGTGACGACCGCGATGAACCGGATGTTCGGCATCAAGAACATCACGGCCATCTCGGTCCGGGCCGACGGGCCGGAGAAGGTGGACGACGCGACCTCGGAGATCAAACGCGAACTGCGCCGACGGCACGAGATCCGCATCCGGGAGGGGCTGAAGGACGACTTCCAGATCCTCACGCAGGAGGAGTTCCGCAAGCAGTTCAGCGACGTGACGAAGATTATGGGCCTGGTGCTCTACAGCATTGCCGGTATCAGCCTCGTGGTGGGCGGCATCGGCATTATGAACATCATGCTGGTCTCGGTGACGGAACGAACCCGCGAGATCGGCGTCCGCATCGCGGTCGGCGCCCAGCGGTGGGACATCCTCAAGCAGTTCCTGATCGAGGCGGGGACGATCAGCATCCTCGGCGGCGCACTGGGGGTCGGGATGGGGTACGCGATGACGGATCTGCTGGAGAAGGTCACGCAGGTCGTGGAGACGTACACGAGCCCGATGGTGGTTGTTTACGCACTGTCGATGGCGATTATCACCGGCGTGCTGAGCGGACTCTACCCGGCGTACAAGGCCTCGCGTCTGGACCCCGTCGAGGCGCTGCGGTACGAGTGACCGTGGATCCCTGGACAAAAAGCCGCGGAGGGCATCGCGGCGGGACCTGCCGGGTTCTCAGCTCGCAGCTGTGTACTTGAACACGTGAAGGAGCAGTCATGGTTCGAATTGCCGTGGCCGGGGCGGCCGGACGGATGGGGTCGCGGATTATCTCGATGGCCGCACAGGATCCGACCTTCGATCTCGTCGCGGCACTCGAAGTGTCGGTGAGCGACAAGGTGGGGGATGACGCCGGCGAACTCGCGGGTTTGGGACGCACCGGGCTGCCGATCCAGGATCACACCGAGAC
>CAZJTF010000543.1:0-3477 GCA_964548565.1 uncultured Planctomycetales bacterium
GTCTGGCTTTTCCCCTCCCGGAGGCTGAGGAGCGTGAGCGTCGAGCAATCGAGGAAGGTCTTCGTACGATGTTGCATCCGGTGATGGACCGGTAAGTTTTCAGAATAGGTGTGTAATGGGTTCTGAGCAATCGGGCGGTTCTTCTGCTGATTCCGGTGCGGAGCTACGGAAAGAGCACGGCTGGGCGATCGATATTGTGCGCAAGCATTTCCTCAGCGGCTTGGGCAAGATTTGCGACTCAGAGTTCTTGAACAATCGATACAGCGACTTCGAGGAGAAGCACGATCCCATCTACTTTGACCTGCTAAAGGGAATGCAGGACGAGCCGCTGGCCAGGACGTTCGTCAGTTACTGGACAATCGCGCAGACACTTGCCGTTGAAAGCCGCTTCTGGCTGGAGAATGCAATCGCCGAGATCATCATGCGGCAGGTATGGGCCAGGACACGTAGTGCTCTGCATGTCTACTCACAGCCCATGCTGGTACAGGGTTACCTCGAACAACGCAAGCCGGTGGCAGAGATTGGCGAGGAAGAACTCGAACACCTGACGGGCCGTACCCCATGGGAGGTACTGATTCAGAAGCAGGCGCTCAGAAGGGCGGACCTAATTGTCGGGCAGCAGGAGCGGGAGCGCGTGCGACGCGCGGATCAGAAGACTATTCGCCAGTGGGATGATGACAAAAGCCCGTACATCGCGCGCGACCTCAGGCACCTGAAACAGGTCGCCGAATCGCTTACGGGTCCTCCTGCGCAGAAGGTGACGCTTCAGTGCAACCTGCTGGTGGTTGAGCCCGACAGGCTTGACGGGAAAGTGCATGCCTGGGCGTTCCGCTTCGTCAACCCGAAGACGATCGCCTCGCACCCCACTCGGAAGCAGGAGCGTCTCAACGTACTTCGTCTGTACGCATATCTCGTGCAGGAGAAGATCATGCGTGACCCCGAGTGCATTCACGTTGGCGTTGCGGCACTGCTCCCTCGCCAGGGCCACTTCGAGTGTCGTGACCGGTACCCCGACTATTTTTCTACAACCACGTACTGGTCAACCGATCGGCTCTGGAAATTCATCGGGGTGCCCTTTGAAGTAGTTTCGCTTGCCGTTCAGGAGGTAGCAAAGGAGTTTCGCAACAACCTGATAGACGGTCTGCGGGGGCTTCTGCCGAAAGCAGAAGGAGAGCCTACAAGCACGCACGATGGGCGCAGGGGCTGGCTCGACCGATTCTTCAACCGGCAGACGAGAAGTATCTGACATGCCGACCAACCCGATTCTTTTCGCCCACATCGCCTGTGATGAGTTCCTGCGGTACATCTTGTCGGCGTTTCGCTGTCGAAACGCAGCTCGCAGAGTGTTCCAAGGGCGACACTCAGCAACGGCTGTTCTGAGGTGAACTGTTATGGGCTACAGACTTCCACGGCTCGAGATCAGTTATGAGGAGATGCGGTCGCTGGTGCTCGAGACACTGCGAGGCGATTGGGGGAGCAACGTAGAATCGCTCGAACGCAGCATCCCCCCAGTGGCGCTGAGGTTCGGATTGGCACCAGATCTGACGCATTTACCGGAGCGTGAGAGGCGAGGCGATGCGTACCTTTCAGGGGAGGATGTTGCTTGCGTTCAAAGTATCGTCTGGGACTTGATTATTGAAGGTGTCCTTCGCCCCGGCCTGAACGATGGACTGAATAACGGGCTCCCACATTGTCATGTGACAGAACATGGCAAGCGAATCCTGGAGGACGGCCCACAATCACCCTACGACCCTGATGGCTATCTCAAGCGACTCACGAGGGACACGCCGGGCATTGATCCGATTATCATCACTTACCTGAACGAAAGTCTGCGTACCCTGCGCATCAACTGTCTGCTGTCGTCCACCATCGCGCTGGGCTGCGCGTCAGAGAAGGCTCTGCTCCTGCTCATCGCCGCGTACGCTGACTCGTTGCCTGATCGGAGCCAGGAGAGGTTCCGCAAGGACACAGAAGGCCGCATGATAAAGAGGCAGTTCGACGAGTTCCGCAAGATGCTCGACTCGGAGCTTCGGGGCCGACTGCCGTATGATCTGGCGGATGGCCTGGATGTCGAATTGAACGCCATTTTCGATTTCATCCGAAACCAGCGAAATGACGCCGGACACCCGACAGGCAAGATGATCGAACGTGAGCGAGCGTACGCCAACCTGGTCGTGTTTCCCGTCTATCTGAGAAAGGTCTATAGGCTGATCGAGTGGCTCACGGCGAACCCGACGAGGTGAAGCCAGCAGATGCTCAAGGGAGGCATCTTTGATGACGCTTGCCGAACTCCAGCAGCTCATCGCCGAGAGCAGAGGTGAATGGGAGCAGATCGAGTTCAAGCGGACCACCGGCGACTTGCCGGGCGGCATGGAAGCGCTGTGCGCGTTCCTCAACGGGTCGGGCGGAAGAGTCCTCTTCGGCGTCACGGTGTCGGGCAACATCCAGGGCCAGGACGTGACGGACACCACCTTGCAGGAGGTCGCCAACGCGATCCGCAGGCTGGAGCCCTCCGTTCGCATCGAGCAGACCCGGATTCCGGTGTCCGGCACCAGGGAAGTGCTGATGCTGGCGACCGTTGACCGCGCGGACCCGCCATACACGTTCGACGGCAGGCCGTACCAGCGGATCGGCAACACGACCTCCCGCATGCCGCAGGTCGAATACGAGCGGCGTCTGCTGGCGAGGACGAGGAACCAGCGGCCCTGGGAAAGCGAAATCGCCGAGGGGTATTCGCCGGACGATCTCGACACGAGGGAAATCGAGAAGACGCTGCGCGCGGGGGTTGAGGCGGGTCGGCTGGAATCCACGGTGACCAGTGCTGCGGAGGCACTGGATCGGTTCCACCTGCGTGTAGACGGCAGACTCCTCAAGGCGGCGGTGGTCCTGTTCGGCCTGGAGCTGATGCCGGAGTATCCGCAATGTGCCCTGCGGCTGGCGCGCTTCAGGGGGATGACCAAGACAGAGTTCCTGGACCAGCGGCAGTTGCGCGGCCATGCGTTTGCGATCCTGGATGAGGCAGTGAACTTCATCATGCGCCACATCCCCGTCGCCGGTCGGATCGAATCGGGCAGATTGGAGCGGCAGGATACGCCGCTGTACCCACCCCTGGCATTGCGGGAAGCCCTGGTCAATGCCCTCTGTCACCGGGATTACTCCATCGCTGGAGGTGCGGTGAACGTCGCGATCTTCGATGACCGGCTGGAGATCATCAGCAGTGGTCTCCTGCCTCCGGGAATCACGGTGGCCGACTTGAAGCGGAGCCACGTCTCCCTCCCGCGCAACCCGCTGATCGCAGACGTGTTCTATTGCCGGGGCCTGATCGAGCAGTGGGGCCGGGGCACGCAGAAGATTGTGGACTGGTGCGTGGCGGCGGGCCAGCCAGAGCCGGAGTTCGAGGAGCAGGCCAGTGCGGTGGTGGTCCGGTTTCTGCCCAGCGGCTACCACCCCCCGACACGAGTGAGTCATGATCTGACG
>CAZJTF010000544.1:0-3462 GCA_964548565.1 uncultured Planctomycetales bacterium
GGCCCCCTTGGGGGGCCTTCTTCAGGCCACGCCCTCTGGGCGTGGTACCTGACTCTTCTTGCCGATGACATGGGGTACGCCGACATGGGCTGCCAAGGCAACAAGGATGTACCGACACCCAACATTGACTCGCTCGCCAGGAATGGCGTGCGGTTCACCAGCGGTTACGTCTCCTGCCCCATCTGCGCGCCGACGCGGGCCGGGCTGATGACCGGTCGATACCAGCAACGCTTCGGCTTTGAGACCAATCCCGGCCCGGAGGCGTACGCCGACGAGAAGTTCGGCCTGCCGCCAACGGAGAAAACACTCGCCGAGCGGCTGAAGTCCGCGGGCTACATCACCGGCATGGTCGGCAAGTGGCATCTCGGCTACAAGCCGGACCTGCAGCCGACAGCTCGCGGGTTCGACGAGTTCTTCGGCTTCCTCAGCGGCGCGAACAACTACCTGCCTGGCCCGCGGCGCGGGGACTCCCGCAATCCTATCCTGCGTGGCACACAAACAGTCGAGGAGAAGGAGTACCCGACCGACGCCTTCGGTCGCGAGGCGGTGGCGTTTATCGAAAAGCACCACGACCGGCCGTTCTTCGTCTACCTGCCGTTCAACGCCGTCCACGGACCGCTGGAAGCCAGTGACAAGTACCTCAAGCGGTTTGACACAATCAAGGACCCGAAGCGTCGCACGTTCGCCGCGATGCTTTCCGCCATGGATGACAACATCGGCCGCGTGCTCGAAGTGCTGCGCAAACACGGCCTGGAAGAGCGAACCCTGATCTTCTTCCTCAGCGACAACGGCGGCCCCACGCCGCAGACCACGGCCAGCAACGCGCCGCTCAGGGGCTACAAGGGCCATGTCCTCGAAGGCGGCATTCGCGAGCCGTTCATCATCCAGTGGAAGAGCCGCATCCCGGCCGGGAATGTGGACGACCGGCCCATCATCTCGTTAGACATCCATCCAACGGCCGTCGCCGCCGCGGGGCTGCCGATCTCGCCCGACTGGAAGGTCGATGGGGTGAATCTGCTGCCGTATCTCACCGGCGAGAAGACCGGCCTGCCCCACGTCACGCTGTACTGGCGGTTTCACGACCAGCACGCCGTCCGCCGCGGTGACTGGAAGCTGGTCCGGACCCGAACCGATCCGCAGCCGCGGCTCTACAACCTCGCTCGGGATCTCGGCGAGACCACCGACCTTGCCGAGAAGGAACCCGCCAAGCTGAAGGAGTTGGCTGACGCCTGGGCGGCCTGGAATGCGCAGTTGATGGCCCCCAAATGGCGACGGCAGGACGGCCGCTCGCGGAACACCGGCCCGGACAATGCACAAGGCGCCCGGCGCGGCGGCAGAATCGACGAACGTTTCCGGCAGTACGACAGAAACAACGACGGCACGCTGACCGCCGACGAATTCCCCCGCGCCGAAACCTTCAAGCAAATGGACAAGGACAGTGACGGACGCGTGACGCTCGGCGAGGCAAGAGCATTCTACGGCAGCCGGCGCGAACGTGGCCTGAGGGACAAATGAAGAAGCCGAGTCGCCGTCCGGAATCCTCAGGGTAACTGATTCTCGAAGGCGGAGTGCCCTTTCAAGTTCGACGCCACAGGCCGGCTGGGCACAAGAAGTGCCCACGCGATCTCTGACGAATCGGCTGTGGCGCCGGGCGACCGATGACGCTTTGAGCAGCGAGGCTCCGGCCAGGCCGGCTGCGGTCTGCTTCAGGAAGGATCGACGCGAACGGGTAGTCATGTCAGGTGCCTCATGAAAATGTGTGTCGGGTATGTTCGCCGGGCACCGCCGGCGGTCGTTGCACAAACATCTAAGTATATTGCACTTTTGTAATGCCCCGGTTTCTCAACTGGCCGGATGCTGGCCGGTCTTACTCCAACGGCCGGAGTCCTGCTGTGGTGCACGCAGCGTCGGGCAAAACAACTCTGACGGACTGGAACTTCAGAAAGCTCCTGGTATGCGTTGCTTCTCCGACGACCGGGGCAGGATCGTAGCGGGACCGCCTAACGATTGCAGCCCATATCCGAAGGCATGTTTTCGCCACGGTAGCATCGTTGCAGAACGCCGAAATCGTCCTGATCCACGTCGGCGTCGTGATCCATGTCGGCGTCGCGGCAGGCCTCCGTCTCCGCCGGGATGGCGGGCCCGGTTGCGCAGGCCACCCATGTGTTGGCGTCGTCGCTGTCCACATCTCCGTCGCGGTCCAGGTCCGGGCGGATCGACAGGACCACGTCGTCGATCATCGTCGTGTCGCTGCCGTAATGAAATTCGCCGTTGATCAAGATCGCCTTGAGATCGCCGAGAACGCTCAGCAGGTCCTCCCTGGTCGCCGGCGGACCATTCGGCGCGCCGACGCGCCAGCCGGCGTCCTCGGTCAGCCGGGCCAGGCGGGGCGTCCACCTGTTCACCGCGGGATCCGGCAGGTCAAAAGAGAGGCTTCGATCCGCGCCCACCAGGCGGACATCCCAACTCGGGTGGAGGTCAACACCTTCGGTCGTCTTCAGCGCGAAGGAGAAGGCGCCGCCGTAGGCCCCCGCCTTGTTACCAAGAAACTGGGCCGGAGCCAGGAACGAGCCGGTGAGTCCTTCCTTCAGGTCGCTCAGTAAAACGCAACCCCGCGCGGACGCGGTGGGCTCCTGCCAGGCGAGTACGGTCGCGTCACCGCACGTGGCCCATCCCTCCGGACCGGTCTGGAAGGTGCTTTTCGTCCAGGGAGGGATCTCGGGCTGGGAATCAAATTCGACGACAAAGGACGGCAGGTACGTCGCACGATTGGGATCCACGCGCGCCGGGAGGGCATTCCACGTGGCGGCGGCGCCCTCTGTGTCGCCATAGAGATAGTGCAGCACCTTTTTTGCCTTGCTCCCAGCATCGTCGGGCTGACCCGGCGCCCAGGCGGTGAACGACCATGGCTCGCCGGTGACCCATGCCCAACCCGATGAAGGGGTGGGTGCGTCATTTGGCTGGACGCCTCCAAGCCATGGCCCCACGTGGGTGGAATCTATGACTGACCACGCCAGCGGATCCGACAGGAGGCTGAAAACGAAGGCGTTTTCTTCGGCAGACGTGCAAGTCGCGAGATAGCCGCCTGCAGCCTCAGCCGCGGCCCATGCCGCCGCCCAGTGTATCCAGGAGTTGGGGTTCTGCGACACATGAACGACGCGGTAGTAATGTCCGTTTCCGGACCAGAGTTCGTCCGCGCGTGTTCCAGCAGCGGTTGCTGACAGCGATAGGACGGCGAGCGTCACGTGGCAGCCGATTTGCCTTGTTCTGGACATGTCCTGTTCTCCTGCAGATTGCGTTCAAGAAACCAAGGATTCAAAGTTGATTGAGCGCATCGCCCGACGCGTCTACCAGGAAACACTTACCTGGCACCCCTCGCGAGCCCCGCTGAATCGCCAAGTTTGTCGGCCTCACGAATCCAGTATTCAGCAGCGAGAGACTGCGCAGGCGTGAGCGCGATCT
>CAZJTF010000545.1:0-3431 GCA_964548565.1 uncultured Planctomycetales bacterium
ATAAGCAATCAGGTATATTGGGTGCGAGAGGCTTGTGATTACTTTGGCGACCACGGCCACCCACACGAGAACTTCGACGAAACCGAACACAAACGCGTGTCCGCGTTTCCCACGAATGATGAAACCTGTGCGAAGCGTACCGAGTGAAACGTCGGCGACTCGCGCCACAAAGATAAGAAGCGCCATACCTAAGACTTCCAAGCTCATGAGATTCTCCAAAAAAGTGACAACCCTGTTGTCGTGCACTCCAGTCAAGCGGTCGATCCAGCTCTATATAGGGCGATTTGTCGTCCGAGCAGGTCTCACGAAACCGCATTTTCGATAGCGTCAAGGGCGCTGTTAGGGTGATTAAGTAGCGGCAGGCGGTCTTGTGGAGCCGGCATGCTATCCCTGAGTTACGCCCGCATAGTTCAACGCCGCGGCCTCCAGTCAGCCGTTTTGAAACTCCGACGGCCCCAACGCCGTAGTAGTGGTGGGTGAATCATAAGAAAGCTGTGAGCTTTGGGCTATGAGCTTTGAGCCGGAAGGCCAGGCGAGCCGGCCCGTCCAAGGCAGAGGGAGGAATGAAGGAATCGAGGAAAGAGGAAGCAAAGAAAGCGCCCCACTTCCATTATTCCTCCTTCTTTCCGTTTTTCCTCATACAAGGCGAGCCGGCCGTCCTCGGGCCGGGGTCTCCGGATAACCATCATGGTCTGTCGCGGTCGGCAAGACTCGCGAACAACGCATGTATGCGAACGACGTTCCCCAGGCGGAGGACCGCCCGGCTCGCCAGAGTCATCAGAGAATTGTGGGTTTTGAGCTTGGAGTCGGAAGCCAAGGCGAGCCGCTTGAGCCAGGGCTGCTATTGACGACCGGCCGGATTTCAGTAGCCTGAAGCGGTTTCAGATGGGCTGCCGGAGCCTGTTGTTGCGTAAGTGCTTGTGCGGAATTGGCTTATCCCGCGAAACGCGTCCGTGCGGGACGCGACCGGCGGCGTCAACGGAGTGATATGCTCAAGACTCTCCAGTGGTACATTGCCCGCGAGTTGTTCAAAACCTTCGCCCTGACCGCGTTCGGGTTGACGTTGGTGTTCAGCCTGTGCGGGGGCGTCCTGAACATGATTCAGGCTGAGGTGCTGACCGCCGTCCAGGTCATGCGCATCCTGACGTTTGTTCTGCCGGTGGCAACGACGCTGACGCTGCCGGTGGCGGCATTGTTCGCTTGCGCGATGGTGTACGGGCGGTTTGCCGCGGACAACGAGTTCGACGCCTGCAAGGCCAGCGGCATCAACATCCACCGCCTGCTGGCTCCGGCGATGGCCTTGAGCATCCTGACCGCCGCGTTCACCTTTTCCTTTGCCAACTACATCATCCCCAGCTTCATCGAGCGACTCGAAGCCATCGTCCGGGCGGATATTCAACGGGTCATCACTCAGGCATTGAACACCCGAGGCTACGTGCGCCACGGGCCCTACGTGCTCCATGCCCGCAAGGCGGTTCCCTACGAGGATGCCGAGCGGCACACCAAGGGCTTGCTGATCCAGGATGCGGCATTCCTGATGATCGAGGCTGACCAACTGGTGCGTTGCGGCACGGCCGAACAGGTGCAGGTGGAGTTCGCCGCCCCCAGCGAAGGCGAGACGCCCCTGGCCACCGCTGCGATGGAAAAGGTCGTCGCACTGGATCTGACCCACAACCAGCTTTATCAGTGGCCTCGCCAGCCCTTCAGCCCCATGCAACTGCCCAGGAACCTGGATCAGAGTCCTAAATGGCTCAACCTGAGCGACCTGTTCAAATACCTCCATCGGCCGACCGAATTCGGAAAGGTGCGCGACGAACTGGCCAAGACTCGCCTGCTTATGCGCGAATGCATGGTGTACCGCGACGTGGTGAGCCAACTGAACGGACCCAAGCGCACACTGGTGCTTGCCGATGCGCGTCGGCGCTATGAGATCAAGGCCGAGCGAGCCGAGCACAACATCCGGGACTTCTCGCCCGAGCTGCGCGGCGTGACCGTCATCGAGAAGTGGGAAAAGCGTCGGCGCGAGTACAAAGCCGACCGGGCCTCGCTGCGGGTGAAGCGCGGCTACGGTGAGATACCCGACAGCATTCACATCTCGCTCAAGGACCATGTCCGTTTCACCGATTCGCTGGACCCCGGCAAGGTGAACGAGCCCAAGCAGATCGAACTGGAAGACGTGGCCGTCTCGGCCGAAGCGGCGAATCCGGATCGAAGCATCTCGGATGACGAGTTGCTGGGCATCACCGCCGAGCAGCGGGAAAACGCTCAATACGAATCACTGCTGGACGAGAAGCCCGTCCCGCTGGGCTTAGGCGAGCGGGTGGAAGATGCCCGCGTGTCGCTGCGACGGGGCATCGTGGAGCTAGGCTTGCAAATCTCCGGCCTGATTCACTCGCGACTGGCCTTCAGTGTCAGCGCGCTGGTCATGCTGGTGCTTGCCGCGGGCCTGGCCATCATCTTCCGGGGCGGGCAATTGTTGACTGCTTTTGTGATCAGTTTTATCCCCGGACTGCTCGTGGTTGTCCTCAACATCATGGGACGACAGATGTCGGAGAAGCCGGGCACTCATCTGGTGGGTATCGCGGTGATCTGGGCGGGCATCGGCCTGCTCGCATTGGCTGACGCGGTGGTGTTGGGTCGATACCTGAAGCGATAGGGCGTGCATGAAGATTCTCGATCGGTATATTCTCAAGAGCTTTCTCTACAGCTATCTGATGTCGCTGTGCGTGCTGATCAGCCTGTACGTGGTGCTGGATCTGTTCGTCAACTTTGACGAATTCACCGAGGATCGCAAGCCCGCTCTGCAGGTTGCCGCCGACATTTTCGACTACTACGTTTTCAACGTTCCGCTCTATTTCTCGCAGTTGTCCGGGGTGATCACCGCGTTTGCGGCCTGTGTCACCCTGGCCCGTTTGCAGCGGCAGAATGAACTCACCGCCATCCTGGCTTCAGGCACCAGCCTGTATCGGGTGGCCACGCCCATCGTCCTGGCCAGCCTGGCCATGAACGGGTTGCTGGTGCTGGACCAGGAAGTCCTGTTGCCCCACGTAGCCCCGAAGCTTGCCCGCCAGCGCGACGACGTGGAGGGGGCTCGCTCGTACGGCATCTGGTGCGTGCGGGATGGCGATAATCGGCTGCTTTCGGCGCAATACTTCCAGCCCAAGCAGGCGCGCATCCGCGGGTTGATCGTCATGGAACTGAACAAGCAGGGCAACCAGCGTGCCCGCATGGGTGACGTGATCACCGCGACCAAGGCCCGTTGGGATCCGGTGCGTCACGGCTGGATTCTCGAAGAGCGCGGCATGCGGATCAATGTGGCCGAAGCCGTGGCTGGAGGAATCACCTCCGACGCCGAGGTCACCCGGACGCCGCTTGATTTTTACGCCTGCGAGCTGACTCCCGAGGAACTGCTGGCGCGGCAGAACGCGCAG
>CAZJTF010000546.1:0-3404 GCA_964548565.1 uncultured Planctomycetales bacterium
GCCTCTTGGTCCCGAACCAAGCGCTCTAGCCAGGCTGAGCTACGCCCCGGGAGATTCACAATCATAGCGAGGTCGGGCGGGAACGCAAGGCGCGCCCGCACTCGGGCGATCGGCCGGTCGGCCCGGGTCTGTCCGCGGGGCCGCCCGTCCGGTCACCCGCCTCAGGTGCGGCCGGGCGCCGCGACGGCGTCCCTGGCAGCGGCCAGGTGGCGGTAGACCCGCCGTGCCAGCAGCAGGCCGGTCGCGATGCCCAGAATGTCCACGCACAGGTCGAGCCACTCCGGGTCGCGATCCACCAGCGCCTGCGTGAGTTCGTCGAACACCGCGTAGCACGCGCCGCCGAGCGCGATCGCGAGCACTCTGCCGCGCGTCAGCGGGCGCTGAAAGGCCGTCAATACCCACGCCCAGGCGATCGCCCACCCCGTGTACATCGCGAAGTGCACGTACTTGTCAAATCCCGGGATGCGGCTGAGGCCCGGCGAGAGCTCCTGGATCTCCGGCCAGTGCGTCATCCCGAACATCACGACCCAGTAGACGACCAGCACCCATGGCCGCGTGCGGGGGGCGCTCAGGCGTGCCGCGAGGTCAGGCATGGTCAAGCCCCGGACCGGGAGATCGCCGCATTCGCCGAGACCGCGGCCGCACTACTTGCGGATCCCCATGATGTCCTTCTTGTAGATCCGGGTCTCGAGGCTCCGGACGTACTCGGTCCAGTCGCAGTCGAGATCCGGGTCCGCCTTCATCCGCTCCACGTACATGTGCAGCTTGGCGTCGAGATTGTCCAGGTAGTGTACCGCCACCGCCTCGGGCATCGCCGGCAGCTTGGGGCTGCCGAACTCGTACGCCCCGTGATGCGCCAGCACAATGTGCTGCAGCGCGTGCTTGATGTCGGTCGGAAACGGCTCGCCCGTCTCGGCTTCGACGGCCCGCACCTTGTCCTCGATCCAGATCGTGGCCTGCACGATGTGCCCGACGAGTTGGCCGCCGGTGGTGTACTGGAAATTCGTCTCGTAGGTCAGCTCCGCCGTCTTGCCGATGTCGTGAAGAAACACGCCGGCCAGCACCAGGTCGAGGCTGACTTTCGGGTAGCGGGGCAGGACGAGCAGCGCGAGTTCCAGCACGTTGCGGGTGTGCTCGAGGAGGCCGCCGATGAACGCGTGGTGCATCTGGATGGCGGCCGGTGCGCGCCGGAACCGCCGCATCAGCTGCTCGTCGGTGATGAACTGCTTGACGAGCAGGAGCAGGTGGCGATTTCGGATCTGCCGGAGGATCTCCTTGACGCGTTCGAACATCCGGTCGATGTCCTCCTCCGTCTGGGGGAGGAAATCGGAGATGTCGACGCACTCCGGCTCGCACGGGCGCATCCCGTCGATGATGAACTGCAGGGCGCCCTTGTAGTTCTCCGCACGCCCACGGACGCGGATGAACCCCCCCTCGGGGATCTGCTTGAACATGGGCTCGGTGGCCTGCCAGACGCGGGCGAGGAGCTGGCCCGTGCGGTCGCAGAGGACGCAGTGGATGTAGAGCGACCCGTTCGAGCTGGTGCGGAGGTCCTTGGCGCTGACGAGGAATACCTGGTCCTCGACGAACTCGCCGGCGGCCATCTCCCGGATGAAGCGCCGGGGCTTGCTGGGTGCTGCTGAACTCATGTCCATTCCAAAAGAGTCACGCGTGAGGATGCGGAGAACGCCCCCGTTCGCGGAAAGCATACCCGGCGTGGGGATGGCGTGGAAGCGGCTGCAGGAGGGCGCGCGAGTCGGACGGCACGTCCTCCATCGGACCGGCAGGTCCGTCACCCCGGCCCGGTGAAACGCGGTGACGCGGGGTTCGTCGACCGGCCGATGGACCCACGAAGACGCATCGCGTGGCTTTTTTGGGTTCGCCCTGGCTTCAGCTCGGCTGAAGAACGCGTTTTTCGATAGCGCCAGGGCCGTTTTTTTGGCTTCGCCTGGTAGATTTCGTGGTTGCGTGGATCCTGCCTCCGTGCCGGGGGTTTTGCGGCGACTTTGGGGCTGAAAACCGCTGAAAATCTGGATTTGGAGCGTGCGATCGACGAGTCCGCGCGTTTGGGGAGGCCGCGTGTCCTCCGTCGGACCCCCTCGGCCGCGATTGACCCCGGTATCGTCCTCTTTCAAGGAGATGGCGCGGGCCCCCGCTGACGGTTTCGGCACGTCCGCCTCCGCACTTCCTGCCTACGAACAAACACCGGCGCTGCTCCGTCCATGCCCGAGGAGGCCTCGACGCAGGGGCGGGAGGGGGCCGGGATGACGGGTTTCCGGCAGGGGAGAGCTGCCCGAACCACTCAAACGGGTCCGCCTGAGCACGCAATCCAGGCGTCCGCTGGCGACGGACGGCTTTCTGGAGTAAGCTGGAACATCAGATCGGCCGCCGCCTGCGTCCGCTGCCGTCGGCCGTCGATGGAAGAAGAAGGGCGAGACGCGGTGAGACGACGCGGAAACAGGCGACTGTCCACGTGGTCTCGAAATGAGGGATTCTCATGCAAGGGAGCGATCCAAGGTGCTGTCGGAAGCACATGCCATCAGCAACAGTGCAATCCAGAGGAGATACGACAACTGGCAGGGAACCTTGTCAGAATGTGTAGAGGTGGTGGTAGATGAAGTCAAGGCGAGCAAACTGGGAGAGCACTTTGCTGTTCCGGCTCAACGCGTGTGTTATCGCCTTATTGCCGTCGAGTGTGGGCTGCACCGTGATACGGCCAATGGAGTGTGACCAAAGCAGCTACAAGGGAAAGGTTCAGTTGTACATCACAGCAAACGGAACGCGAGCGGATCCCGTGGTTGTGCTTTCAATACACAACCACACAACTGAAGAAGTGCTTATCGAAAGAGACTTGTTGTTAGCTGATGTGCGAGTATTTGATGAGGCCTGGCGCGAGGTGGAACAGATGGTCGTTCCTGGCACTACAACTGCTCCAAGTACTCAATTGGCGCGCCGAGTCATCAGCTTGCGTCCAGGAGCATTCATTCAGCGAGACATTCACCTTACTTGCGGAGCCAGACGTCTCACTTGTGCAACCCTAACACGATTCAATGGAACACAGCGTGAGGAAGGTGTTGTTGTCGCGGAGGAGGTGCGGAAGCTCCGCTCATCTGTGGATGTGTCGCAGGTCCGATTAGTGAATGTCGTTTACGGGTCGTTATGTGGCACATCTGTTCTTGACGAGGTGTTCATGGACGCCAGGCCAGGCGGTCGGCTATTTCAGGGGCCGCTATATGCTACGTGTGGGGTACACTGGTGAATGGTCGGCGCTCGTACGGTGAGGTTGAAACGGGCGGCGATGGCGGGGCTGCTTGCAGCACAGGCGAGGGCGGGAAACGGGCGGGAAACGGGGACGTAAATAGTATTGCAAACGCCCCCGGCTTGGTGTTAGGCTGGTCGGGTAT
>CAZJTF010000547.1:0-3394 GCA_964548565.1 uncultured Planctomycetales bacterium
CGGTACCGACCGCCGGCCCCCCTGGCGCCCGTAATACCCAAGCACCTTGTGCAGCGCATCCGCTACCAGGTGGCAGTGCTGCTCGGTGTAGCGCTCGTTGATGGGCAGCACGATCATGCGTTTGAGAACCGCTTCCGCCTCGGGGCAGAGGCCCGGCCCGTATGTATATGCACGATCGCCACCACGCAGTGGGTAACCGGACTTTCCGTACGTCGCCGGTTTCGTCAGCACGTCGTAGTTGTAGATCGGCGTCTTCGTGTAACCCGGCCAGCAGGCGAGCCCCTCGGCGCTCAATGCAGCGGCAAGGTCGTCCAGCGAGGCGCTGATCCGAGCCATGTCCAGGGTGATCGGGTACTTCCAATACGTATGGTGTCCCCACGGGTATTCGCACGGTGGGGCCACGAAAGGCAGATCGGTGAGCAGACGGGTGAGGAGGTGCGCGGCGCGACGGCGGTTCTCCACAATCAGGTCGAGCTTGCCGAGCTGCGGTAGCCCGACTGCCGCCTGCAGCTCTGTCATGCGGTAAGCCGGTGCGAGGAAGAGGTGGTCGCGGAACTGCCCGCCACGCGGCCAGCCCTTGTCCATGCAGAGCCGCAGCCGCGGCCCCAGCTGTTCATCACTGGAGATGACCATTCCGCCATCGCCTGTGGTCATGTGCTTGCTCTGCTGGAAGCTGAAACAGCCGACATGGCCGATGGTGCCACACAGCCGATCCTTGTACCTGGTCAGAAAGGCCTGGCAGCAGTCCTCGATGACGTACAGATCGTGTCGCCTGGCGATCTCAAGAATCGGGTCCATGTCCACAGGGTGGCCGAACATGTGGATGACGATGATCGCCCGTGTCCGCCCGGTCACCTGTGCCGCCACGCTCGCGGGGTTCACGTTCGACACCCGGGAATCCACGTCCGCAAAAACGGGAACGCAGTTCTGCAGAAGGATGGGGATAATGGTCCCCATGTCCGTGATCGGCCCAACGATCACCTCGGACCCGGGTTCGAGATCGAGCGCAACCATCGCGGTGTGGATGGAAGCCGTACCCGAAGAGCAGGCAACCGCATACCTGGCCCCCCACCGCTCCGCGAAAGCTTTCTCGAACTGGCCGACCATGGAGCCGGCCAGGTAATTCAACCGCCCCGATTTCACGACCTGCGTGACGAGCTCAAGTTCTTCGTTGCCGATCATCCGACCGCTTGCGTCTTCCACTCTCGGCAGCATCTCCTGAATGACAGGAGTCCCTCCGTGCAGAGCGAGCTCGCTCATCGTGCGCCTCCTATCCCTTCTGCAGACCTTCGATCTGCCCTGGTCGCCGCCGCGCCGCCGCCCGCCTCCCGGAGTAGTCCCAGGCAGGCCGATCGGAGCGCCGGTTCGCTGCCCCGCATCAGACGCGACCAACGGCCGGGCCCCGTCTCGTAACCGCCCTCCGCGAAAGCCTCATCCGTCGGGACGTATCCGATGTACGCATCCAGCCCCTCGACCACGCAGGTCAGCGGGAAAGACGAACGCTCCCGGAGGGATAAGCCGGTCTCGACAAACGGCTCACCGGGAAGCAGGACGAAAGCAACGTCCCCCATTCGCAGGACCGCAACCGGCGCGTTGATCATGTCGGCTCGCGCACACCCCTTGAAACTCCGGGCCGGCAGAATCACGGCGCGTCTCAGGAGGAGGAGTTCGTCGCTCCGGCTCTCGATCGCTTTCCCGAGCGTCTCCTCAACGACTTGCGCGAGTTTCATGGCGTGGCTGCGCGCGTACGACGCACCACCGGATACGGTGGGCGGATTGATGTTTCCGGCGGCTCCGTTCAAAAAGAGAGCGTCGCAGCCGTACCGCTCGTGGAGGATGCGACACAGCTCCCCCGGGTAGTCCGGCGAAATCGAGGGGATGCACATTTCATGAACGGGGTGGCACGTCGCGTTCACAAGCACGCACAGGTAACGCCCTTCCTCGTCTTTCAATGCGACAACGTTCACGGATTCGTCAACCGGTCCGGAATCGGACAACACGATCTCCGACGGCGGCATGGGGTGCGACAGCATGACGCCCTGCGTGGTCTTGATGCGCCGATGGATCGACAAGCCCGGTGCGGCGGATTTCCCATACGACAGCCGTGCCGGTCTGGTCGTCGCTGCCGCGACCCGGACGGCCTCTCCGATGCGTGCCACCAGCAGATCGACCCACTCCTGGAACGCCGGAGTCAGGTGCAGCTCGGAAAGCCCCAGCGACTCCGGCGCCGTGTGCGTGTGAGTCGATACGAGCAGGAGCTCGCCCGGCTCTACCGCCGCGCCGGAGGCTGCCGCGATTCTGCTCTTGAACTCCGTCATGCCGCCCACCGCAACGTCATCGAGACCCAGCAGGTCCAGCGAGACCATCGCCACCCGCGCGGTGCCGTCGGTCACGAACAGCGCGCGCGCCTGGAGCGGAAGCCGCACGCCATGGAAGGGCTCCCACCGTTGCTCTACGGAGGACATCAGGAGGCCCACATCGAGCGGCGGAGTAATGTCGGCCGAGGCGGTTCCAGCATGGTACGGGAGATCACGTTGTGTCTTCATCAGCACCCTCGAAGCAAACTCAAGCCACCTCCGCCACTGAAAGGCGCCTGGATTCCCACCAGTCGATCCTCAACTCCACTCAACACGACCGTTCGCCGTCAGTCGCGGAAAGCTCCACCATCACGGGGCTATCCGCTCTGGCGGTGCGGGGAGGCGCTTTCGCCCTTCGGGCGCGCCCACCGGCGGAGAACTGCATCATAAACACGGCTCACCCTTTCAGCAGGGCGATTGCCTGGTCCAGCGCATGCCGGCTCGGGACCGACTCCCGGTACAGCGCGCGTGTATCCTCGATCATCCGCCTCAGGATCGCGAAGCCCTCTCGTGTCTTCGGGCTCGCCTGAGGCAGCGCCGCTGCCACGGCAGCTTCGATGCCGCTCATTCTCGACAGTTCCTCATCAATCTCGACGAATCTGCGGAGCACGCCCAAGAGAGCAGCGGCCTCGGCCCGGCGTTGTGCTTCATCCGAAATCGCCTGGACCCGCTGAAGCTGGCCGGCGATTGTCGGTTCCAGACGTGTTCCGTCTGCCGCGGTTTTGGGCGTGCCGTACTTGCCATAAGAGCGAAGTTCATTCCAGTGTTCCAGAGAGAACTGGTGCAGATACAGCATGTCGTCGGCGAACCGCTCGGCGGCATCCGGCGAAAAGTACCGCTGATGCACGATGCGACGGAACTCGGACAGGCCGATCCCGGGGTTCCATGTCCCTTCGCGGTAAGCAAGCCCCGTCAGGCAGTACGGAAGGATATCCACAGGCAGCGGGACCACGTCGCCATAGTAGGAAGCGCTGCCGACCCACGGGCCGGGTTCAAACGCCGGGACGTACCCGTTCATACCATGTTCTTTTGTCTTG
>CAZJTF010000548.1:0-3393 GCA_964548565.1 uncultured Planctomycetales bacterium
ATGGTGGATTCCTTTCATTCCACAAGACAAACCTGATATCCTGACGCACCAGATGTTCGCAAAGCCCTGTTTTCACGAGGCTTACGTTCCGCTTCGCATCCTCGAGCCGGGCGGAAAACTCGCCGATATTAGTCCCTATGAGCACAGTTGACGCGATCATGGGCATGGCCGCCGGCCAGAGCATGGCCAAGCTTCAGACCGAGGTGGCCGCCAAGGTGCTGCGGATCTCGAACGATCAGGGACAGATCGCCGCCGACCTCCTCAACGCTGCCATGGAAAACGTGCAGGAGAGCCTTGAGGCGATGGTGGGCGGCCTCGGGGACAACTTTGACGCGTACGCCTGACGCGATCTCCCCCCCTGCGCGGCCTTTCCTTTCCCGCATCCATCGCATACGCCGGCCCCCAGTCCGTCGTCCGAGCACGGTGCATCGGGCCACCCCTGCAGGCAAACAGCGTCAAAAAAATGACCCGCATCCGGAAAGGACACGGGCCACATCGTTCGCTCTGTTCCTTCGCGACCGCGTCACGTCGCGGGCTTGTCTTCTTTCGTGTTCGCCGGAACCGGCGTCCCGATGAACCGCAGGAACTGGGTCCGCGTCATGATGGGGATCGAGAGTGAGCGGGCCTCGTTCTTGATGTTCTCGAAGGCTTTGTAGGCTGCTTCGAGCTGCCCGGCCCGCTGTCGGCTGGCGTCGTCGGCATCGGCTGCCAGCTTCGGCGGCTGCATCGGCGGGTTTCCGAGCACAACGAAGTCCGTCCGCGTATCGACGGACTGCATCACCTTGCCGCCCCACCGTTCGATGAGCCCGGCCACCTTCTGGCCGTCCGGATCATCGACGATCCCGTCAAAATCGAGGTCGAAGTCACCCGCGACCGCGAAGTTGAGCTGGCGCTGCTTGTCATAAACGGGGTTGACGATCACGTCCCCCTCGAGGATCGGGTCGCCGCGGGTGGTGCTGGTGACCTTGGCCTCAGAGGTCCGGTCGAACACGCTCACGACTTCGATGGACGCCTTGCCCTTCCCATTCTCGGCGACAGGCCGGCTCTTGGAGTAAACGGAGAACGTCATGCCGGGCTTCACGCCGTCCTGGGCGCCCAGGCTGATGTAAACGAGCCCGCTGCCGGCCACCGCGCGGACGATTGTGCCGTCGGCCATCTGCAGGACGGATGTTTGCCCGGCGGCGGGACGATAGCTCGCCAGGCTCTCGAGCAGTTCGTTCACGCGCTTGTCTTTCTGCTCGAGCTGCTGTTCGAGCTTGACGCGGGCCTGGCGCTCCTGGTTGAGCTGGTTGCCGGCAGTGGTCCCGGCCGACTCCAGCCGCTTCTTGAGGTCCTCGACCTGGGCGTTCCAGGCCTCGCGGTTGGCGGCCGTCTGCTGCTCGAGCGCCTGGTACTGCTTCTGGAGCTGCTCAGCCGTCTGCTGGAACTGCTGCTCCCGCGCGGCAACGCTCTCGGTCAGCTTCTTGAGCTGATCATTGAGCTGGTTCCGCTCGGCGGTCGTCTTGGCCAGGAGTTCGGCGTTCGCCGCGTAGAGCTTGTAGAGCCCCTGCAACACGGTCATGACCGATGCGTCGGGCGGAACCTCCTTCGCGACCCGCTCATCCTTGAGAACGGGAGCCAGCGCGGTCTGCACCGCTTGCTGCATCCGCTCGGGCTCCTCGACGCTCTCGCCGAGGAACCGCATCGCCATGGCCGAGAGGGTCGATTTCGCCTGGGTCGCCTGCTGGTTGGCGGTGTCGCGGCCCTGGATGGCCTGCTCCTCGCGCGCGACGAGGTCCGACTGCTGGGTGAAGAGGTAAACGAGACCGCCGAGGGCGAGGACCGTCACCACCACGAACACGATGAGGGCGACTTTGGTGCCGTTCATGCCGCCGCCCGCAACCTGGGCCCTGGCCACTGCCATGAGGAATGCTCCGTGATCAGAAGGCCGCCTCGCAGGGAAGCGGCCCGGGGACGCTGGAATGAGAAGACCGCCCCACTCGGCACGACGCCGGCCCGACGGCCGGCGCCGCAATCTGAGGGCACTTCAACATGGGCATTGTTGTCGCCACCGGAAGTGCTGTCAACCGCAGAACCTGCGCCAGCTTCCGGGCACTGCGGGCAGCCAAGTGCCGGCCAGAAGTGCCGCCGGTGCCCCACCGGCGGAAGCAATGGAAAGACGCGAGGAATGCCGGGGGCACTCGCGGCAGGCCGGCTGATGAGGAAGACTGCCGGTGGGGGCACCGGCGGCACTGGCTGCCCTGCGGGACGACTGGAAAACGTATGGAATCAACTGCATCCCGCGCCGCGTCCCACGCGCGGGCCAGCACCAGAGAGACCCGTCAGCGACACCTCGGCTCGGGCGATTACGTCCCCGGTGGAGGTGACCCTGGCCACCCATTCCGTAAAGCCTTTCTGTTTCCAGGAGCGCCCGAGAATAGATACGTGCCATCGGGCAGACGTACACCGTCCGAAAGCATGTTGTACTCGTCGAAGTCGTACTCCTTCCGCAAAACGACAGAACCATCTGCGCTCAGCCACAGAGCGACGGCATGTACGCCCTGCGAACCAAGGATCACGGCTCCGCCGCCTTCCGCTGCGATGATCCTGCTGTAGATGGGCTCGCTGCGAGGGTCAGCGCCAGGCCTGACCTGGAAGACGACTTTTCCTTCTGGCGTGACACGCAGGATGCTCTCGTCGACTCCGTTCAGCCTTGCGAACATCATAATGTCGCCGACAGGAAGCGTCGTTACGCCAGACACAGGTTTCGGGAGGAGGCGCTTCCCCGCACGCGCAATCCGCGCCACCTCGGCATCGTTAAGCTTGGCTCCCGTTGCGTCCAGCCGCCATAGCCTAACGGTCGCGGCATAACCGGGGTCGACTGGAGCAGATTCGGCGAGCACCACCGAGAGCCCCCCGTTGACCAGGACCCCGCCGGGAGTAAGCGTTCTTCCCTCGGCGCGGAGGTTCATCTCCGATGCCAGTTCAAATGCGGCCGCGGACGCACTCGTGTGCGAGACTAACGCCGCCATCACAAGAATGGGCAGGAATTTGGTCAGCGGTCTCACCTCTTCGGGACAGGGGGCACGTACCTTCACTGATTCCCTCCTGATGCCTGCGCCCGCCGCGGGCGTCTGCTCGTGCGGGTGCGGCCCCGGGGCCGCAGGGAGGACTCGATTGCCAGGTGGCGGGCGGTCCGGGCCTGCCAGGGCGGTGATCCGAACGCCGCGCCGCGGCCGATGCTGCGGCGGATGGCGTCCTTCTCGGCCGAGGTCATCCGGCGATTCAGATCGTAGACCCACCGGTTGCATAAAAAGGTGAACCGCCAGAACGCCAGAAGGTAGCGGCCGGGCTCCGTACCAATGCTGTCCGGCATCGGTACGGCGTTTGGGCTGCCGCGCTCGGCCGCAGCTG
>CAZJTF010000549.1:0-3392 GCA_964548565.1 uncultured Planctomycetales bacterium
GCGACCGGATACTGCGGATCATCACGTTCGCCGAGTTCTGGCGGATGGGCGCCAGGCGGAAAGAGACATCCTTGAGTGCCTCCGTGTAGATGCCGCCGAGGCCGAACATCAGGAGCGGCCCGAACCGCGGGTCGCGGCTCATTCCCAGGATGATTTCCTTACCGGGCGGCAGCATCTTCTGCACAACGACGCCCCAGATCTCGACGTCGGAGCCCATCTTCTCCCGCACGCTGCGGATCATGGCGTCGAAGGTGGCCCGGACAGAGGCATCGTCCGTGAGGTTCAACTTCACGCCGCCGACATCGGTCTTGTGCAGAATCCTGGGGCCGGAAATCTTCATCACGACGGGGTAGCCGATCTTCTGGGCGGCCTTAGCCGCTTCATCGGCCGTCCGGGCCAGCGTAAAAGGCACGATCGGGAACCCATATGCGCGGAACACCTCGAGCGCCCTCGCCTCGACCAACTGTGTGCGGCCAGCCTTGAGCTCTTCCTCGAAGATTGCCGTCACTGCCGCGCGGTCGACATCGAACTGCTGGAACGCGCTGCGCGGCGAACTGACCCATTCCGCGTACCGGTTCTTCGTCGCCAGGGCCCTCATCGCGTTTTCGGGGAAGGTGAACGCGGGAACCTCGTACTCGTGGAGCGTTTTGATCCCGGGCTCGACGTCCACCAGGCCCATCATGCAGGCCACGAGCGGCTTGGGCGTGAATTCCTTCATCTCGCCGATGACCCGGGCGATCTCGACTACGTTCGTCATGGCCTGCGGGGTGACGAGGACCATCACCTGGTCCACGCCTTCGTCGGCGGCCACCGCGTCGAGAGCAGCACGGTAACGGTCATGACGCGCGTCCCCGATCACGTCGACCGGATTCTTGATGTTGCCTGCAGGAGGGAGCTGAAACTTGAGCGACTTGGTGGTGTATTCCTGGAACTTGGCGAGTTGGAGACCATACCGGATGCACGCGTCGGTGGCCATGATGCCCGGCCCGCCCGCGTTGGTCACGATGGCGGTCCGCCGGCCGCGCGGCATCGCCGGGTCGGAGAACACCTCGGCGTAGTCGAACAGGTCTTCCACGCTCTCGACGCGCACCACGCCCGCCTGGGCCATGATGGCATCGTACACCTCGTCCGAACCGGCAAGCGAACCGGTGTGGGAGGCCGCGGCGGCCGCACCCTGCGGGGTTCGGCCCGTCTTGATCGCCAGGATGGGCTTGGGATGCGGTCCGTGGGTAACCTCGTACGCCGCCTCGACGAAGCCCTGTCCGCTGGAGAGGTCCTCCACGTACATGAGGATCGCCTTGGTATTCGGATCCGCTGCGATCGAGAGCAGCAGGTCGATTTCGCTGATGTCCGCCTTGTTGCCGAAGCTCACGAACCGCGAGAAACCGGTGTTGCGACCCTTGGCGTAGTCCAGCAGCGCGGCGGCGAGAGCGCCGCTCTGCGAGATGAGGCCGAGCGAGCCTGCTTTCGGCATGTCGCCGCCGAATGCGGCGTTCAGGCGAACCGTCGGGTCGGTATTGATGAGCCCGAGGCAGTTGGGCCCCAGGATAGCCAGACCGCGCTCCCGCGCGACGGCACGCAGGCGCTTCTCCCGCTCGACACCGTCGCCACCGACCTCCTTGAAGCCGGCGGAGATCACGATCATGTGACGCGTGCCGTTCTCCGCCGCTTCCAGGACGACCGATTCCACGGCCGGCGCGGGCACGATGATCACCGCAAGATCCACATGGTCCTGGATCGCCGACAGCGAGGTCGCGCAGCGGATCCCCATGATGCTCTTGGTCTTGGGGTTCACCGGATAAGCGACGCCGTTGAACTCGCCCATGATCAGGTTGCGCATGATGGCGTTACCGACCGAGCCGGGCGTTCTGGAGGCCCCGACGACTGCGACGGATTTCGGGGCAAACAAAGGCTCGAGGTCCCGCACTGCGGGCGAGGTCTCATTCACTTCGCACGTGTTGCCTGCACTCATCTTCTGCAGCTCCTGCGCGTTCGTGTTCGTAGCTGGTGAACTCACGCTCTCGTGTATATCTCTGATCCCGCTCTCTGCAGGACCTGTCGGGGGTTTACGTTCGTCGAGGGTGGACGCGGTCAGGGATTGCCGGCAGAGCTTTCCGCACCGCCCTGTCGCGACTCCGTTGACCGCTCCATCTCGAGCAACTCACTCCACTGGTGATGCAGTTCCTTCTGCACGCGGCACACGGATGGCTCCTCCCCCGCCGGCGACAGGTGTCTGAACCGAGGCTGGCACTCGAGCAGTTCCGCGAGGCGCCTCGGCTGCTGCGGCCGATAGGTGATGCGGACACTGCCGCGTTCATACTCATACAGCGGCCACGCCTGGGAGTCCACTGCAAGCGCTGCAACGTCGAGCACTGAGTCGGTGGCAATCCCCCACGCCGGTGGGCAGCCCACCAGCACGTTGACGAAGCTGAGCCCTTCGCTCCCGACGGCTTTCGTCATGCGATCGAGCATGTCCTGGTAGCAGTGCACCGAAGTTTGCGCGGCATAGCAAGCACCGTGGTGCATGGCGAAACGCGTCAGTTCGCGAACCGGCTGCAGGCCTGTCCCGCGCGGCATGCTGGCCAACAGTGTGCACGGGGCTCCGGACGAACCGGGGCGATCCGATACCAGGCCCCCCTCGTTATTCCAGCAGATGACGGTGATCTCCTGCCCACGTTCGGCCGCGGCGGCGAGTGCACCCAACTCACAGCTGCAGAAATCCGGGTAGCCGACAATGGCGATGACCTTGGGGCGTGGACCGGCTGTCTCTCCGCGGATGCGTCGCACGCGCGCAGCCGCCTCGATGCCGGCAGCTGCGGAAATCGCACCGGAGCCTGGTGCGTGCAGATACGGCACGCGCCAGGCGTTGGCCGGGTAGACACACGTCAGGGCGGAAAGGCACCCCGTGCTGCAGGTGATGACCGGCTGCCGGCCAAGGGCGTCGCGTGCCGCGTAGACGACCGCCTGCACCAGCGCAATGCCCGAGCAGCCGGCGCAGGCCGCGTGACCCGCGCCCAGTGCCCGCGGCGCTCCGAGGAGGTCGCGCGGCGTGAGGCGGACGGGCGGCGCCGGGCTGCTGGCAGGGGTTTGTGGTCCTGAAGTCATCTCCGCTCGGCAGTCCTCGCGTGAACTCGATCCATCACCTGAAAGCTCTCATCAAGCACTGCGGCATCGACGCCCAGGAGCACCATCCGCAAAGCATCCTTCATCTGGTCGAGGCTGCACCAGGAGAGCGCATCGGCCAGTTCGGCGAGGACCGCGGCATCGGGCCAGCCTCCCGCAAGCTCCAGGCCAATCGTTCGGACTGCGGGGGGGTTTTCTCTCACCTCGCTGCGGACAGAGTCGGCCGTGCGGGCAGTGTTCACGATCAGCAGGCCCTCGGGACCGAGGGT
>CAZJTF010000550.1:0-3372 GCA_964548565.1 uncultured Planctomycetales bacterium
CGAAATGTGAGATTCCGATCGGGACCCAGACGGCCGACGAGATCGTCGATCGCGTTCTGTCGCTGCCCGAGGGAACGCGGGCCCTGCTGCTCGCGCCGATCGAGCGAAGCCCGAACGAGGAGTACGCCGAACTCTTCGCACGAGAGCGGTCCAACGGGTTCGCGCGTGTTCGCGTCGACGGGGTGGTCCACGAGCTGGCCTCGGTGCCGGAGGTGGATCATCGGCAGCGGCACAGCATCGAGCTCGTGGTGGATCGGCTCATCGTGCGCAAGGAAGCCCGCTCGCGGATCTCCGAAAGCGCGGAACTGGCCCTGTCCATCGGCAACGGCTGGATGGTCCTCGCGCCGGCGCCTGACGGCGACGGTGCCGTGGTCAGAGGCGGAAAGAAAGCCGCCCGGACGAACGGACTGACGGAGGAGATGCGATTTTCGCAGCGACGCTCCTGCACGCGGTGCGGCACGAGCTACGACGAGCTGACGCCGCACCATTTCTCCTTCAACACGCGGATCGGGTGGTGCGAGACGTGCGAGGGGCTCGGCACACAGGCGGGGGCGAGCCTCGGCCTGATTGTGCCGCACCCCGGCAAGAGTATTCTCGACGGGGCGATCACCGGCTGGGAGGAACTCGCGTCCAACCCGGCGCTCATTTCGATGCTCCAGGCTTTGGCGGATCACCTCGGCATCCGCCTGGAAACGCCCTGGTGCGATCTACCCGAGCCGGCGGCCAGGGCACTGCTGTACGGAACGGGTGACGTCTGGGTGGAGTGGGACGGCACCGCAGGTGTGAGGCAGGGCGCCGCGTCGCAGCGGCATTCGCGACGTGCCGTCGGGGGACGTACTGCTCCGCCCCTGCGATTCCAGTGGAAGGGCTTTTATCCCGCAATTGACGAGGCGACGCGCTCGAGCTGGCAATATCGCCACCGGCTGAGCACTCTCACGTCCGAGGTGCCGTGCCACCTTTGCCGGGGGAGCCGCCTGCGGCCCGAGTCGGCGGCCGTGCGGGTTGGCGGCAAAACCATCATCGAGGCATGCTCGCTCCCGCTCGACGCGGCGCTTGCGTTTTTCACATCGCTGCGCCTGGATGCGCGCGAACGCAAAGTGGCCGGCGAACTGCTCGTCGAAATCCGCAACCGCCTGCAGTTCCTGGTGGACGTCGGGCTCGAGTACGTCACCCTCCACCGCGGCGCGCCGACCCTCTCGGGCGGTGAATCCCAGCGGATCCGCCTGGCCTCGCAGATCGGCAGCGGCCTGACCGGCGTGCTCTACGTACTGGACGAACCGACGATCGGGCTGCATCCGCGTGACAACCGGCGGCTGATCCACGCGCTGCTGCACCTGCGCGACCTGGGTAACACGCTGCTGATGGTCGAACACGACCGCGAGGTGATCAGCCGGGCCGATCACGTGCTGGACTTCGGCCCGGGCGCGGGCGCGGACGGAGGGCGCGTCGTGGCAGCGGGATCGCCCGCTGGTTTGCGCGAGTCCGCGGAGTCGCTCACCGGGCGGTATCTGGCGGGCAGGGAAGTCATTCCCGTTCCGGCGGAACGGCGTCCGGGAAACAGTCAGTTTCTCGAGATCCGGGGGGCGCGCCAGCACAACCTCCGCGGGATCGACGTGCGGATCCCGCTCGGGTGTTTCGTGGCGGTCACCGGCGTCTCGGGCAGCGGCAAGAGCTCGCTCGTGAATGATGTGCTGTACGCGGCGCTGGCCCGACGCATCCACCGGGCGGGTACCGAACCGGGGCTCCACGACGACATCCTCGGGATGGAATTGATCGACAAGGTCATCAACGTGGACCAGTCGCCGATCGGCAACACCCCGACGAGCAATCCAGCCACATACACCGGCGTCTTCGACCTGATCCGCCAGCTGTTCGCGCGTCTGCCCGAAGCGAAGGTCCGCGGCTACAACATCAACCGCTTCAGCTTCAACCGTCCGGGCGGACGGTGCGAGGCATGCGAGGGCAACGGCCAGCGGTGCATCGAGATGCACTTTCTGCCGGACGTGTGGGTGACCTGCGAAACGTGCGGCGGTAAACGATACAACACGGAGACGCTCGAGGTCCGCTACAAGGGACGCAACATCGCGGACGTGCTGTCGATGCGGATCGCCGACGCGATGAAACACTTCGAGAACATTCCGCGCATCCACCGCATGCTGCAGACGCTCGACGACGTGGGGCTCGGGTATCTCGAACTCGGGCAATCCGCGCCGACACTCTCGGGCGGCGAGGCGCAGCGCGTGAAGCTGGCGGCCGAACTCGGGCGGCCCAGTACCGGGAAAACGCTCTACATCCTGGATGAGCCGACGACTGGACTGCACGTCGATGACTTGCGCAAGCTGCTCAAGGTGTTGCACCGGTTCTGCGACCTCGGGAACACGGTCGTCTGCATCGAGCACAACCTGGACGTGATCAAGACGGCGGACTGGGTGATTGACCTGGGTCCCGAGGGCGGAGCCGGCGGCGGAGGGATCGTGGCCGCGGGAACGCCGGAAACAGTGGCGGCGACGGAGGGGTCGCATACGGGGACGATTCTCGCGGAGGTATTGTCGTCCGCCCCGCGGTTGGCACGGGAGCCGGTGGTGACTCCCGCTGCGGTTGCGGAGATCGAGCAGGAAGAGCCGATCGTCCTGTCCGAGGGCGAAGACGAGGCGCGCATGCCCTGGGAGATCAACGGGCGGCGGTGGCATACGCGCGACCGGGTCGGACGTCGCGGCGAGCAGGTGCGGTGGGAGGGGGCGGCGCTCGAGTGGCTCGTGGACGAGATTGAGGCGGCCGGCAAGGGCAAATTCGCCCCGACGGACTTCAAGAACCGCAGCCGCGTCGAGATCAAGATGCCGGGCAGCGAAACGCCGTGGTTCTTCCACGCCCGGACGGGTGGGGCGTGGCTGCTCGACGTGTCGTTCCGCGTTCCGACGCGTGCGTTCAGCGCGGCCGAGGTGCGGCGACTCGTGCCGCTCAAGCCGCTCGACGAGTGCGACGAACTGCCGATTTACGGTCGTGAGCCCCGCGTGAACGTGCGGCACTCGGGCCGGCTCACCGACGACATCCGGATGTTGATCCACAGCCGGCGAGAGATCGCCACGCCCTCCTGCCGCCAGTTCATCAGGCACGCCGTGCAGGCGTACCAGCGGCTGATCCGCAAGATGGCCGAGGACGTCGAGGTGCGGCAGCCATGGAAGGTGAACGGGCGGACGTGGCACGTCTCGCAGCAGGGCATGTCGAAAAAGCACACGCGGCTGTGGAAGGGGACGTTGCTGATCGAGGTGCTCGGGCGGCTCAAAAAGATCGCGCCGGGCATTGTCGAGGACTGGACGCAGAAGGTGATGGTGCCGCTGCGTCATCCGGACATTCCCGCGACATGGGCCTGGC
>CAZJTF010000551.1:0-3366 GCA_964548565.1 uncultured Planctomycetales bacterium
CCGTGACCGGTGCCTGGGTCGCGGGCATCGATTGAACCGGCATGTAGCCGCCACCACCGACCGCACCAATTCCACTGACACTCATCTGCCGTACCTCCAGGCGCAGGACGATCCTGACGGCACTTCGACAGGGCAGCAGGCGTTCCGGTCGAACGCGAGGAGCCGAGCGGCAGCAAACGCTGATGGAAGTTTCTGGTGTGCAGGGTGTTAGACTTGCGTGGCGGGTTGCGTCGTCTGTACCGTCTATGACGATACGTGGCACGGGAAGCGGTCGACGTCGCGAGGCCGATCCGAAGCGGCGTCGGGACAGCGGTTTGCGCGGATGTCGGTGCTCGACGTGGGCTGCAGCGCCCGCCGGTTATCGGGCGGTGGCCCGGATGAATTGCCTGCAGCGAGAGGTTACGACGCCATGGGCAGGGGGCGGATCGAGCTGATCTGCGGGTGCATGTTCAGCGGCAAGAGCGAGCTGCTGCTGGACCGGATCGAGGCCGCGCGCCAGGCGGGGCGGACGGTCGCCGCCTTCAAGCATGCTTCCGATAACCGGTACTGTGAGACGGATGTTGTGACGCACGGTGGGCGACGGGAGCCGGCGAGCCCCGTCGCGACGGCGTCGGAGCTGGTGGGCGCCCGGGCCGACGTGATTGCGATCGACGAGGCACAGTTCTTCAGCGATGAGCTCGTCGAAGTATGCCGGCAGCTGGCGGAGGGCGGGCGGGACGTGCTGGTCGCCGGATTGGACCGGAATTGCTGGGGCGAGCCGTTCAGCCCGATTCCGGAACTGGCGGTGATCGCGGACGAAGTCACGCGGACAACGGCGCGGTGCGCGCGGTGCGGACAGGAGGCGATGTTCACACAGCGGCTGACGCCGATTGCGGGCGGCCAGATGATCGGCGGCGCGGAGAGTTATGAGCCGCGGTGTGCGACCTGTTTCCGGCCGCCGGAGCAGGCGGGGCCATGAATGCGGCACCTAGTCGGTGGTAATGGGAAGCGGCTGGCATCGGCCGGCGCGGCCTCCTGAAGCGGGTTGGCATTCGCCCACGATCACATTACAAACAGCGCGGCGGGGCGGGCCGAAGGGTCCGCCCGCTGGTGCCCCGGGATCTCAAGGCGAAGGACACTTCGACATGAAACAGGCGGTGACGGTTGCGGTGACGGACCTGGAGTACGACAAGGCGCGAGCCATTTTCGAGGCGGCCGGGCCGTCGGGGCTGCGGTGCGTGCGCTGCCCGGGGGATGAGGCGGGTCTGGCGGCGGCCGTCCGTACGCACAACGCGCGGCATGCGGTCGTCGGCGTCACGCAGTACAGCGGTGCCCTGTATGAGGCACTGCCGGCCGGGGGCGTGCTCGCGCGGTTCGGGGTTGGCCACGACGGGATCGACAAGGCGGCGGCAACCCGGGCCCGGATTCTCTGCACGAACACGCCGGGTGCCCTGGACGACTCGGTCGCGGAGTACGCGATCGCGCTGATTCTCGCGGCGGCGCGGCACATCCCGACGATTACGGCGGCCGTTCGGTCGGGGACGTGGCGTCCGATCATCGGCTGCGAACTGCGGGGGCGAACGCTGGCGATCATCGGCTGCGGCGCGATCGGGAGCCGTGTCGGACGCATCGCGTCGGCCGGACTGGGGATGCGGGTGATCGGGTGCGACCCGCGGCAACTCGACGGCGAGAAGATGCGGCGGGAGGCGGGTTTCGAGCGGCTGGAGCAGCAGTTCGATCGGGTCGCGGGCGAGGCGGATTTCGTGAGCCTGCACATCCCGAGCGATGCGAGCACGCGGCACTTTGTGAACGCCGATCGACTGGCAGCGATGCGGCCGGGCGCCTGGCTGATTAACACGGCCCGCGGGGCGGTGGTGGACGAAAACGCCCTGTTCGACGCGTTGAAGGCGGGGCGGCTCGGCGGGGCGGCGCTGGATGTCGCGGAACGCGAACCGTACGAGCCGGGCGATCCGGGGCGCGACCTGCGGACACTGCCGAACGTGATCATGTCGCCGCACGTGAGCAGTTCAACCTTGGAGGCGTGCAACCGGATGGCGGAAATTGCCCTGCGGAACATCGCGGCGGCCGAGCGGTCGGCGTACGACACCATGAATCTGCTGAACCCGGACGTCGTGGCGGCGCTGGGCAGCCGGGAGAATCGCTGATGAAAAACCGTTTCAGACAGGCGTTGCGGAGCGGCGAAGTCACGTTGGGCGGATGGCTGCAGATCGGGCACCCGGCGGCTGCCGAAATCCACGGGCGGGCGGGCTTCGACTGGGTGTGCGTGGATCTCGAGCACGGGGCGATCGATCTCGAGAGCACGGCGAACATCTTCCGGACGCTCGAGGGCTTCGGCTCCACGCCGGTGGCGCGGCTGCCCCTCGCAGACGAGATCTGGATTCACCGGGTGCTGGACGCCGGCGCGCGGGGGATCATCATCCCCATGGTGAACAGCCGGGCCGAGGCCGAGAAGATCGTGCGTCTGGCCAAGTACCCGCCGCGCGGGACGCGGGGGTTCGGATTCTCGCGGGCCAACATGCACGGGGTCGATTTCCACGCGTACGTGCAATCGGCCAACGACGAGATCGCGGTGGTCGTGATGATCGAGCACAAGGACGCGATCGCACACCTCGACGAGATCCTTTCGGTCGACGGCGTGGACGGAGCGTTCGTCGGGCCGATGGACCTGAGCGGCTCGATGGGGATCGTCGGACAGATCCAGCACCCGGACATGGTGGCGGCGCTGGAGAAGTACAGGGCGGCCTGCAAGCGGCACGGCCTGGCGGCGGGAATTCACGTCGTGTACCCGACGGAGGAAGCGATCCGCGGGACGCTGGCCCAGGGGTACACACTGGTCGCGCTGGGGCTGGACGTCGTGTTCCTCACCCAGGGGGCAAAAGCGGCGCTTGCGTCGGCGGGGCGGGTGACGCCGTGACACGGTGACTGCGTGACAAGGTGACTGGGCTGGGCTGCGCTGTCGCTACCAACCTGGTTTTGCCGGGTGCTTTCGGCACATTTCGCTCCTGAAGTCGTTTTCGCGGGTGGTCCGCGAAAAACTGGGTTCGTTCGGCGCCGTGTGACATCGCGGTCGCCTTTCATCTTCGGATTTCAAAGATCCCGGCCTGCGCCTCGGCGTTTGCCTGCGCGCAGCGGGGGCCGCCTCGGTAAGAACACCACGTGTGATCCGGGGTGACTCGTGCCAGCGGAGTGGCGGGGGCGCGGACTCGGCTGTACTCTCGTTCTCGGCCCTTCTGCTGGAGTCGTCCGCTCGCCCACGAGGCAACAAAAGCCCGCGAGGTCAGCACGCGGCGCTCCGAGAAAGACCTGAATTCACCCCTCAGTTGCATAATCGGCGACTGCTTTGACGCATCATCCGCCGCGAAATCG
>CAZJTF010000552.1:0-3362 GCA_964548565.1 uncultured Planctomycetales bacterium
GCAGCACGACGGCTTCCTGGGCCACGCTTACATCGGGGAGTGGGTGAACCTGGCCGCCGACACCGTCAACAGCGATTTGAAGAACACGTACGGCCCCGTCCGCGTACCCATCAATGGCGTCGACGTGGATTCCGGCCAGATGTTCGTCGGGCTCACCATGGGCGATCACAGCAAGACGGGGATCGGCCAGATGTTCCCGACGGGAGCGGTCGTCGGTTTCAGCTGCAATGTGGCCACTTGCGAGTTCTCACCGCGGTTCGTGCCATCCTTCACATGGCTCACCGGCAGTGGGGCGAAGGAATATGACGTTGAGCGGTGCCTGGAGGTGGCCAGCCGGGTGATGGCCCGCCGGCAGAAGACGCTCACTGACGCCGAGCGGACGCTGATTCACGTGATCCACGACCAGGCGGCTCGCGTGGAGACGGCCATGGCAAACTCATCAGGAGGCTGCGTATAAACAGGTTGACGGCCACCTGAATTGACGCTATACTGTCAGGACTACGGTGGCCTCGTTAGCACCTGTCGGTTATAAGCTTACGGACCTTCCCAGGGCTGGGGGTGTTGTCAGCAGTGGCAAAGCGAAAAACGACCGAAACCGGGAAAAGCCGGTCTTCTGCCAGACGGGCGACCTCCAAAGCGACAGGCTCCAAGCCATCCAAGGCTTCCGCCAGGCCGTCTCAAGCCGGCGGAGCGGCTGCGAAGACAAGTCGCTCTTCCAATGGCACCATCGCTTCGAAGACCGCGAAAGCCAAAGTCATCAAGCAGGTGTCCGGTCCCCGGCCGGGCGAACCCGGGGCGGATCGACGCCCTGTGCCGGTTGTACCGTCCGGAAACGGCTCCAAGCACGAAAAGCACGAGCCGGAAGAGAAGCCGGTGCTCACGACCCTCTCGAACGTTGAACTCAACGAATTCCGCGAGCTGCTCCTCGCCAAGCGACGCGAGTTGATTGGCGATATGCACCACCTGACGAACGAGGCCATGCGGCAGGGTAGCTCGGGCGAGGCCAGCGGTGTCTCGTCGATGCCGATCCACATGGCCGATATCGGCAGCGACACCTGGGAGCAGGAACTTACCCTCGGGCTGATCGAGAACGAGAAGAACCTGCTGCGCGAGATCGAGGACGCCCTCCGGCGGATTGACGACCGCACCTACGGCGTCTGCATGGCCACCAACAAACCGATCGCCAAGGCACGCCTGCGGGCCAAACCCTGGGCCAAGTACTGCATCGAGTACGCGCGAAAACGCGAGCTCGGGTTGGTCTGACGTTGACGGCGCGATCGCTGCGGCCTGTAATCCTTGCATGACTGAAACGCCCGCCAGCGTCGATACCAACGCATCGACACCCTCCGCGTCGACACCCGGTTCTGCGCGTTGGGACCTCGCTTCGCACCTCCGCCTCTGGCCGGTGGCCGCCATCGGCCTTGCACTCGATCTCTGGACCAAGCACTGGGCCTTCACCGAACTCGAGCCCGATCGGGGTACGACCGTGATCCCGTGGCTGATGTCCTTCCACCGCTCGCTGAATACGGGTGCGCTCTTCGGGCTGGGAAAGGGCCTGGTCCCGCTGTTCATCGTCGCGTCGTTTCTGGCCCTGATCTTCGTCTTCTTTCTCTTCTCCCACAGCTCGCGGGACCGCCGCAGCCTCCACGTGGCACTCGGCTTCGTCCTGGCGGGAGCCCTGGGGAACCTGTACGACCGTTCGTTTTCAATCGCTGATGTCGTTCGCTACAACCGTGACGGCCGTGTCGTGACCGAGGCCGTGGTCATTCGCGATGGCGACGACCCCCGAGGCATCGTGGTGGGTTCATGGCCGGAGGGCAAACCCATTCGCCCGAATCCGATTCGCCGCGAGTGGGATCCACAGGTCTGGCGCCAGGGGGTGGTCCGCGACTTCATCCGTATGGAACCCCGGATCCGCATTGGCCGCATCGCCTTTGATGTCTGGCCCTGGGTGTTCAATCTGGCAGACGCCTTTCTCGTCGTCGGCGTGGCGCTCCTCATGCTGAACTTCTACTGGGACCGGCGGAGCGAAGCCGCCGAGGGTCAGACTGCTCCCCCCCAGATAACGCAGTAACCATCCCGTTTGCATGTCTCGCCGGCCGCACTCTCGCCGGAGTGAAGGCTTCCGTTGTGCTTACGTAGGCCGCAGCTTGCTAAATTTTGCCAATTCCTGCTATAATGCTATCGAAAAGGAGACCTCCATGTCTACGATGAACATCTCCCTGCCGCCCGAACTCCGCTCGTTCGTCGAGGGCGAGGTTGCCTCCGGTGGCTACAGCACCGTCAGCGAGTATGTCCGGACCCTCATCCGCGAGGCCCAGAAGAAGAAGGCCCGTGAGCGGCTCGAGCAACTGTTGCTGGAGGGACTGGAATCAGAGAGCATTGCTGTCACACCCAATTTCTGGGAAGATCTTCGGCGGGAAGTGCAGCAGAAGCTTTCCCGGGTGAAGAGCGATGGGCAGACATGTCACGATTCAGGTCAAGGCCCAACAGGATCTGTCTGAACAGGCCGTCTACCTGGGGCTTGAGAGTACCAGCGCGTCCGAGCGGTACCAACGCGCTGTCGCTGTCGCGATCGAAACGCTGGCGGAACGTCCCTCGTTGGGTCGGCTCCGGGAATTCGCCACAGATTCCCTCGCCGGCATCCGTTCCCTCCCCGTTCCCGGGTTCAGGAATTACCTGATCTTCTACCGCATCCAGGGGGATCAACTCGAGATCATTCGCGTGCTGCATGGGGCACGGGATCTGGAGTTGGCTCTCGAGGAGGGAGCGGGACCCGAAGACTCGTCGTCCTGACGTTGGTTGCCGCCTTGCTGTACAATCTCAACCATGCCGGGCAACGCACCACGCGATGAGGCATTCATGCGGCGCGCCCTGCGGCTCGCGATCCGCGGCCAGGGCAGCGTCGAGCCCAACCCCATGGTGGGTTGCGTAATCGCGCGCGGCGACCGCGTCCTCGGTGAAGGCTGGCACCGCCGCTTCGGTGGCCCGCACGCTGAAGTCGAGGCCCTGCGTGCCTGCAAGAGCTCGCCGCGCGCGGCAACGGCCTACGTCACCCTTGAGCCCTGCTGCCATTTCGGCAAAACGCCTCCCTGCACGGATGCCCTGATCGAAGCCGGCATCACGCGCGTTGTGGCCGCCATGGGGGACCCGTTTCCAAAGGTCCGGGGGGGCGGCGTGCGAAAACTCCGGGCTGCTGGCATCGAGGTCGAAACCGGTCTCCTGGAGCCAGAGGCCCGACGTCTGAACGCGCCTTATCTGAAGCTCCAACGGACCGGCCGCCCGTGGATCATCCTGAAGTGGGCTCAGAGCCTGGACGGAAAGCTCGCCACCCGCAGCGGTGACTCGAAGTGGATCAGCGG
>CAZJTF010000553.1:0-3354 GCA_964548565.1 uncultured Planctomycetales bacterium
CATCAAGGGGAACGACCTCGTCGTCCGCCACGATGGCACGATCTACGTCACGGACAATGCGAGCCAGGGTGGCCTCTGGCGGTATGATCCGCTTAATCGGCTGAGTGGATTCCGGTCACAGGCTCAGCACAGGCGGTGGTACTACTCGATTGCACCGACTACAACCTCCACGAGCAAGCAGGTGGCACACCCACAGTTAAGGTCAGCGATCTTCACTGGCCTGTCCGGCGAGTTTCCGATGCTCCAATTCCTGTACCGGGACAACGGCACGACGTCACAGGGCCTCGGCGGGGTTGCTGGTGTCAACATCTTCAAGCCGGGAGACTTCAACCGCGATAATGTGCTGGACCAGGCGGATGTTGATCTGCTCAGCGCCGCTCTTGCCGTGCGGGTGGGCACGTTCTCGACGGGCACAGCGCCGAACATCAAGTATTACGAGGCTCCCGCCATCAGCCAGGGAGACCTTCTGCTCGAACTCGAAACTGCGGATTCAGGCGGCGACACGACCCACCTGGCTCAATACCTCGACTACCTCAAATGTGACATGAATAACAACGCACTGGTGACGGCCAAGGACCGGGCGATTCTCGGACAATACTTCGGCAAGGACATTCGTGACTTCAACTGGGATGGCGTAGTCGATGCGGCCGACGAAGCCCACTATCTGGCCTGCTCGACCGGATTCGCCCGCGTTCCCAATGATCAGCTGGCCACATGTGATGACGCCGACCTGGATGGCGATACGAAAGTCAATCTGAAAGACTGGTATGCCTGGAACGGCTGGGCCCCATGTGACTTCAACCGCGACGGCTACGTCAACACCGCAGACCTCCCCTATATGCGGGCTTGCGCCAAGGGTTCTCGCGTACCGCAAGCGAACACTGACTGCACCCTCACCGATCTGGACCGCGACGCGGACATCGACATGGACGATTTCGGCATTTTCCAGGTGTGTTACAGCGGGGACACAGCGGCCGATCCCAACTGCGGGATCTGAACCGGTCGCTCGCGGACAGCATCAGCGTTGCGCGGCTCCGCCAGGCCGAGCGAACAGGACAAAGGCTGCACCATTCGGAGGCTGGAGGCGCACGGAGTTTACAGGCCTTTGCCGCCGCCACCCTTACCCGCGTTGCCGTCCAGCCACAGAATGCAGATCGGGTCCACCCAACTGCTTGAGCCGTCGGTTTTGGCCGTTCGTCCCTTGTAGGCGTGCGGTGGCGGTACATTCGTGAGTGCGTAGCCTGCGCTCTTTGACCAGCTGTCAGCGCCCATCCATCCGCAGTTGCCGGGCAGCCAGGTGTAGTTGTCCTGCAGGACAGGAATCTTCGACGGATCCCACGCCGTGATCTTTCCGCTGGCGCGATCAGTGATCTTAATGCGCATCATCAGCTTCGTATAGCAGTTCGTGGGTATATTCCCTGTCTCGGTCGGGGTGTTCATCGTCAGTTTCAGATTTGCGTAAGTATTCTTCCATTTCTCCCACATCCAGCCAGGAGAGGCCGGGCAACGCCACACCTCAGAATAGGCACTGAGATATTTCTTCCTTGCCGCAGTGTTGTTCTGTTCGACGGGACCGACTCCCGCGAGAAGTGCGCTCAGGCCGAAAGACTCCTTCAGCGAGCCGGGCTTCCCGTCGGTCATCCCTGGAGCGCGCCGGAAAAACCACTTTCCCACTGCCACCCAGTCAGGGATTCGGTCCTGGTTGGAATCCTTGTACATCATGAGGGCGAGGTAGATCTGGTGCATGTTCGCCATGCAAGCCGTTCGCCTGGCTTGCCCGCGGGCTCTGGCAAGGGAGGGTATCAGAATGGCGATGAGCAGCGCGATGATCGCCACGACGACCAGCACCTCGATAAGGGTGAAGCCACCGTGATCGATGCGACGTGAACGGATCCAATTCCGGCGGAGATGCATGTGTCTATCCCGCAACAGGCGTCAAGTTGCACAGCACGCAGTTGAGGCATGACATTCCGGCGACGATCCAGTTCCGCACTTCCCGCTGTGAGGTCCGCCTTCGGTTCCTCGCAGGGACTTACACAGGACACCGGGCGTCCTCGCGCTGCGATCACGTCCACCGAGAGTTGACCGCAAGTCGCTTCACAGAAGTGGATCGGCCGTCTCGTCAGCCGCGTCTGATATCGAATGTAATTGCAGAAGCTCTTTGATACAAGAGAAATATGGCAGCCGCCGCGATCGAAACGGAGCAACGTTGCGACGTGAATCAGCCCGCCGAAATGGAGAGCCCCGGAATGCGCCTGCCCTCAAGGCGCGCACGGCAACCGCGGCTACTCCTCCGCCAGCGGGTCATACCCGACGATCTGGAAGGGTGAAGGTCGCCAGGTGTTGGATTCGGCTTCAAAGTACGGCTCTGTGATCGCGCGTTTCACCGCGGACTCGGTGGTTGCGGAGGCATCGAAGTAGACGTTCGCCGCAACCGCCCCCGGCCCCGGCCAGGCCTCGAGCCGCACGTAGCCGGGAATCGCGAGATCGTCGTCCCGATCAAGAAAGTAGGCGAGCAGCGTCCCGCGCCCGCGACAGGTCAGCTCCGTCATCTGCAGCCGGGCGACGCCGGGCTGGGCAGGTTCCTGGCCCCGCGTGTGCACGTACGACGGCAGCGGTACCAGGTACGTCGCCGCCACCGCCCCGCCGACGCCCGCGAGCAGAATGGCGACCAGCACACCCTGCGGCCATCTGCGGCCGATGCGGGCGGGCGGGCCCCATGACAGCGCCCCTGCCTCGAGTTCCGGGCACACGTCGACGCAGTTCATGCAGGACATGCACCGGGCGTGGGTGACCTGCGGCACCTCGGCGACAGGGATCGCCATGGGGCACACCTTATTGCACTTCTTGCAGCCAACGCAGGTCTCTTCGTTCCGCTTGATCCGCGCCAGCCCGAACCGCGAGAACGGATTGAACACCGCCCCCAGCGGGCAAAGCCAACGGCAGAACGGGATACTGATGACGAGCGAGGCCAGCACGACTCCGCCTGTCACGACGTACGCCCACTGCGTAATGTCCTCGCCGTGGCGACTGATCAGCGCATAGCACGGGTCATAACCGCGGAAGACGAGTTCCGCCTGCGTCCACGTGAAGTACAGGATCACGGCGAGCACAAGGTACTTGCCGGTCGAGAGCACACGATCCAGCGGCGGCGAAACGGTGGCTGCCTTCACGCCACAACGTGCCGCGCCCGCGCCCAGCCACTCCGACACAGCACCGATCGGGCACATGTAGCCGCAGAACGCCCGGCGCAGCAGCACCGTCATTACCCGCACGCCCGCGAGGATGTAGAAAGTCGACACCCCCAGCGAACAGAGTAGGTTCCCTCCCTTGATGTAGGTGTAGATGGCCACG
>CAZJTF010000554.1:0-3329 GCA_964548565.1 uncultured Planctomycetales bacterium
ACAAGTATGGCAGCCGATACATTTGTTCAGATCAATGACCATCGCAATCTGCCTACCCATGCCGGCTACTCTCGTTGGTGGTGAATACGGTACTCATCTGCCACTGGTGGTCATGCACAAGGAATGTATGGAGTGATCTTGCAATTTCCACGTATATCGAGTCCGGTCGCATCACCTTGATCTCGTCCGCCAGCGCAGACGTCCAATGGACCAGATGACGGGACGCGAAATCCAATTGGGCGAGCTGGAAGGACAGCAAGTCCCTACGGGCGGTACTCTCGCGAAAACAGAGGAAATGGACGAACTCGAGCATCACCGAGAGGTGGTCTGGAGCCCATGCGCACCGCTCGTCGAGTACATAGCCAAAGAAGTCATAGAACCGGACCAGTTCTTCGCGAATGCCCGATGCGCCCGTGAAGCGCTGCTGCTCACGTAGCGTTACCGGGGGACCGGAATCTCCGACTTCGAAAAGCGCACTGAAGTCGTGCATCCGCACACGCTGCCCGATATTCAGGTAGTCGCTTGCCAAGTCGCCCAGATCCATTCCGTAGAGCCGCATCTCCCCAGTATCGATATCGTCAGCCTGCAAGTCAGTGAACTCGTGTTCGTGGGGTGATGCGAGCAACGCCGAATACAGGGCATACGCCCGGCAGCGCATCGGGGCGCTGCGCCGGGTCTGGCGGTTCCTGACGTACCGCCTTGCAGGCGCCGCCGCTTGGGCGGCCAGACCAACCTGCATCACGACGGCGTATCCGCAGCACCCCGGCCCGACGCCTTCGCGAAGTCGCAGGTGAAGTCCTTGTACGTCTGGTTCGGCGAAAACACCGCAGGCTTGTAACCGACCTGCCCGTAGCCGCCTGCCATACTTGTGGGCTTGATCAGGCCCGCCGTGGAAATCACCGCGCCGAAATTCTGCCGGTTCCGGAACATCATCGGATCCCAGCCGTGATACATGAAGAGCATCGAGGGCTGAATGCCCGCGCTCAGATGCGCCATGGCGAAGAATTCGCCAGTATCATTATAAATCCTGATGATGTCCCCGTCCTCGACCCCGCGTTGAGCAGCATCTGCGGGATTGACATAAATGTCCGGTTCGCCGCGCTGCAGATTCAACAGCAGCGGATCATCACGCCACATGCTGTGAATACCGTGCCGGGCGTGCCCCATCATCATCCGCAGCGGATAGCCGCTGTTCGTCAGCGGTGCCTTGTGTGCCGGGAGCGCTTCGTCGAAGAGCAGGAACCATTCGTGATCGATGTAGTAGGACTGCCGGCCACTCACGGTCTGATAGGGCTTCTTGTTGCGGATACTCTCGAAGATCTCGGAATGATAGGTGGCGTCCTTGCTGTCCCAAGTCGTACGATTGGAATTGTCCAGACGCACCAGACCTTTCCGTGCCAGCTCGTCGAAGGACATGGCTGGAATTCCGGGCGTGGTGTCGATGATGTACTGGCAGACATCCTTCACGCTGCGAATCCTGCCATTCATCGTGTACAGGTCGAGGCAGCGGGCGTAATCCCGTGTCACCTTTCGCCCATCGAGACTGTCTTCGAGCGGCCCGATTTCGCGTTCACGCGCCCGGCGGCTGATCGCCGTTGCGAGACGCCGAATTGCCTCCCAGTCGTCGACCGAGTCCCCCAGTGGCGGCACCGCAGCGTCGAGCACTTGGACATACGGCGTCTTGGACTGAAGCATCAGGTCAGCGCGTTCGTAATGATGTGCAATGGGCAGGACGTAATCGGCGTAGTGCGAAGTCACACCGGCGTCTGGTACAAGTGCGACTATCATCTCCAGACCCTCAAGGGCGCTCTTTCTCCAGCGATTTCCGGAGGCACGCCAGTTGGCGCCATTGTTGCCACCAAAGAATCCCATCTTCCAGCCCTTGCCACTGTAGTTGGGATACCAGCCGCGGCGGATGCTCTCTTGGTAGTAGTGGTCGAATTCCTCCGCCAGCGGTCTACCGTACGTGGCCTGATTCAGCTCCTTCATCGCTCCATGGTCGTAGTCCCAAGTAGTCCCCGAGACGCCGCGGAATGCCGCACCGATACCGTCAAATGCGAAAGACATGGTCTTGGTTCGGGCGGAATTTCCGATCTGCAGTCCGCCACCTTCCGGACCTATATTTCCTGTCAGCGACAACAGCAGGAGCATCGAACGCTGCAAAAGATCACCATGCAGCCATTTACAGGCAGCGTAGCCTGCAAAGATCATCGCCGGTTGGGCAGCTGCAAAGCTCCGTGCTATTCGGCGGGTGACCTTCGGATTGACTCCGGTGACTTTCGAAGTCTTCTCCGGGGAATGTTCGGCAGCCCGCTTCTTCAGCAATTCAAAGACGGTGGTCACTTCAACCGGGCCGCCCGGCCCGTCCAAGCGCCATGAGCCATCGAGTGCTGGCCGCAGATCCCCCAGCCGTAACGACGCCGATCCGCCCGACCCGGAATCCGTCCCCGGAGCCGTCGCCCATGAATCCGTCACCTCATCCCAGATGACAAACGGGCCGCCTGCTCCTGAATCAGTGCCACTGCCTTCCATGTCCGCGACACGCAGCAGCCGACCATTGTCCAGCCTCACCAGCAACGGCAGATCCGTCTGCTCCCTGATGTAATCCGCCTTATACAGGCCTTCCTCGAGAATCACATTGACCATCGCCATCGCCAGCGCAATGTCGCTGCCGGGTCGCGGATTGATCCACAAACTTGCATGCATTGAAGTTGCGGTAAATTCCGGCGAAATGGCAATAACCTCGGTACCGTTGTACTTTGCATCCCAAAAAAAATGCGCATCCGGCAATCGCGTCACCGCCGGATTGCACATCCAGACCAGTACACAGCGCGCCTTGTAGACAGCTGCCATGGTGTCGCTGGTATGCGGCTGGCCCAGGGTTATCTGCACCCCGGTCGGCAGATCTCCCACACCGGAGAGAAATTCGGGAACCGTGATGCCGGTTATATTCGCAAATCGTGCCAAGGCGCCGAACGATCCACGCTTGAGTGCCATTTGAGTGCCGCTGCCATAGGAAATGCACTCCGGCCCGTGCTCGACGGCCAAGTCGAGGAATTTGTCGGCAATTTCTGTGGTCGCCTGTTCCCAGGTCACCCTCTCCCATTTTCCGCTTCCCCGCGGCCCGACCGCTTTCATCGGATACAGGACGCGTTGCCGGCCGTACATGTACTTGGCATGCCGCAGACCCTTTTGGCAGCCACGCGGACCATAATCCGGCACATCGCCGGAAGAGCCATACTCCCCCTGTTGTTCCTCACGCCACACGATGCCGTTTCTCACGTAGACGTTGAACGCACAATTGCCCATGCAGTTGGTTCCGTGGGTGC
>CAZJTF010000555.1:0-3322 GCA_964548565.1 uncultured Planctomycetales bacterium
TCCGTGAAGCCGATGCGGTTCTTCAGCTCTTCGAACGAGGTGGTGACCATTGGCACATTATAAAGGGGCGTCGCACACCGGGCACGCAAGCCACGGGGGGTGTGCGGGATTTGCCCCATCCCGAGGGCGATATCACGAGGGCGCGTGAGGCGTGTCGATCCCACCTCGGCGGGTCCGGCAGGATTTGCAGGTTCTCATGTCCCGTAGACCGCAGTCTCGCGATGGCACGCATTCTGCCACAGTGGAGAGCGCCAATTCTTCTGTCGTTCGGCAGTTCAGTTCAGAGTGACGGGCGGACTCCGCCCGCTGATTGGGATGTTCCGCCGGGAATGGCCAGGGAGGATCGCCCGCGGCTCTAGATCACAGACAAGTTCGACCGTTCGTCTGTTCGGGAACGCAGTCGCTCCAGGATTCTGTCCACTTTGTGCTTCTCCACCCTTCACCTCACACAGAGGGGGACGCATGGCGACTCTAGCGACCAGCTACAGTGTCTCACAGTCCGCCGCCTCGAGCACGACCCGCTACCAGGTCCTGGTCGGCGCGCTCATGATCCAGCTGATTCTCGGCACGATCTACGGCTACAGCATCTTCTGGGAACCGCTGGAGAAGGCGGTCTGGCCTCCCGTGGTGACTTCCGCCGAGGCGGCGCAAATCACGGCCGCCGGTTCAACCGTGCCTTCGGATGCCGTCATCGTTGAAGACGCGGCGGCCGCCCGTCGCGAGCAGGCGAAGCGACAGGGCTACCTGAAGTACGCGTTTGCGATCTGCGTGCTCGCCTTCGCCACGACCATGATTTTCGCCGGGCGTCTGCAAGACGTCGTGGGGCCCCGGCTGACTGCGCTGGTCGGCGGCTTCATCATGGCGGTGGGCTTCCTGATCGCCGGCCAAATGAACCACCGGGTAACGTTCCTGGTCTGTCATGGGCTTCTGATGGGCGCAGTGGTCGTCGTCCTGCTCCTGCTGTTCCATGCGGTGGCCGAGCGGCTCGACCGGACCCGGTACCCGGTGCTCCAGTACATCCCCCATGGCATCGTGACTGTCGTCGTGACACTCGGAATCCTGCTCGGACGCGACTACGTCTCGGACGGAGCACGCGACCGCATCTTTCTTCTCTGGGCGACAATCGGCCTGCTGGCGGGTGTCGGAATTGGGTTTGCGTACGTCTGCCCTATCGCCGCCCTGGTCAAGTGGTTCCCGCAGAACAAGGGCCTGGTCGCCGGCATCGCCGTCGCCGGGTTCGGATTCGGAGCCTACATTTTTTCCCACCGCAGCATGGTCGGAGCGACAGGCTTCATCCGGGAGTACGGCATCAGCGCCCTCTTCAACATCCACGCCCTCATCTGTTTGGTAACGATCGGAATCGGGGCCATGCTGCTCCGGAACCCGCCGCCGAGTGACGCCCCCTCGGCCGGCGCAAAGGTCGCCGCGGCTTCCGCGAGCGACCTGACGTGGCAGCAAACGCTGAGGACGGTGCGGTTTTACCTGGTCTGGCTGATGTTCTTCAGCGGATCGATGGCCGGGCTCATGGTGATCGGAATCATGAAACCGTTTGCCGGCGGGCAGTTGGTCAGCGCTGCCCAGGATGCCGGGCAGGCACTGAGCCAGGCCATGCGCGATGACTTGATGCTGAAAGGTGCAGCGGCGGTCGGCATCCTGTCGATCTTCAATGCGGTGGGACGCATTTTCTGGGGCCTCGTGTCGGATCGGCTCGGCCGAACCATATCGATGGTCGTAATGTTCGGTCTCCAGGGTGTCACTTTGCTGGCACTCGGCGGCATGAAAACGGAGTGGATGCTCGCAGTGGGCGCGGCGAGCGTCGGCTTCAACTACGGCGGATGCTTCGCCCTGTTCCCCTCGCTGACGGCAGACCTGTTCGGCTCGAGGAACATCGGTGCGAACTACGGGTGGGTCTTCACCTCGTACGGCATTGCCGGAGTCCTCGGAACGCAGGCGGGCAACATGGCGTACATGGCGACGGGCAGCTACTTCGCAGCCTTCGCGCTGGCGGCGGCACTGTGCTTCCTGTCGGCAGTGCTCGCCGTGGTCATGCGCGGCATGATCCGCAAGCCCACATAGCGGTCAGCGTGCGCGTCCGAACTGAATCGGGCCCGCAACTTCACGGAATCGATCGTGGCAGGCGTAACAGGTGCCTTGAATGTCGCGCAACGAGCTTCGCATCTGACGGCTGTTGCGCCGCGCGGCGGAGGTCTCCAGCCGGCTGGCGTAACTTCGCAACTCGCTCACGCGCGACATGAACGCCCGCCGCTCCTCGTCCTTCAGGGGCACGCCAACGATCGCCTCGGGGATCTGGTCCGCTGCCCGGGCCAGGGCGGCGGCGAGTTGACGGGCCTCTTCGTACTCCGCGCTGCCGCCGGTGTCCGGCGGGGGTTCCATTTCCTGTGGCCATGTTTTGGTCACCTGGGAGCCCAGTCCCGCCATGATCACCTGGAGGCGATCCGTGTGGATGGCGTGACGGCGGGCTGCCTCGAGATCGCGGGGCGGCGCAGGGGCAGGCGGAGGAGCCTCTCGGGTCTGGGCAGCGGGCTTCTCCCGCGCGTCCGCCGCAGTCGCGGGCGGCGCCTGGCCGGATTGGGGCTGCGGACACGAGTTCACGGCGAGGAGGACAACAGCCGGGAGTGAAAGAATCGCGGTTCGAATCATGGCTCTGGCCCTCTGCGTCGGAGGTGAAATCCTTCACCGACGCTAGCAAACGGCCGACGCGGCGTCAACGGCGGACAGGCTGACTGCATGCAGCGCAGCCTGTTCAACCGAGACGTGGTAAGATTGTCGGCCATGATCGGAATCCGTTGACAACTTGCTGTGCATCTGGATTCGAGACATCTCGTGGATACCGGAATCAGGTTGAGTCCGCGTTCGAGCCGCTTCAGAGCAGGAGTTCTGCTTGCCCTGCTGCCACTGCTTTGTCCGGAGGGTCGCCCCTGCAAGGGTCAGACGACGCTTCCGGCGAGTCAGCCAGCCGCAACCAGCCGACCTGCCACCCGCCCCGCCGACCCCCCATTCGGACTGCGGTCACGGACATTGACGGGCGATTGGCTCGGCCTGCGGCCCGCGCTGCAGGACATCGGCATTGACACGCAGTTCTACTACAACAACCACTTCATGTCGGTGCTGAAGGATGGTCTGAGCACCGGTGGAGGCAAGAACAGCGCCACCATCGACTGGTTCATCACCGCGGACCTCGGGAAGATGAAGCTGATCCCCGACGCGGAAATGCTGCTCCAGACGCGCGCCGGATGGGGCTACAGCATCAATCCCTACACGGGAACCACCAAGCAGCAGGATGTCAACGACGACGCCGACG
>CAZJTF010000556.1:0-3317 GCA_964548565.1 uncultured Planctomycetales bacterium
TTTTACATGGGACTACGACACACAGTACGACATCTTTTCCGCCAAGCGCGATGGACGCTGAAGGCGGGCCAACTCCGCCTGCTGGAGCAGCCGCCCGAACACGAACAGCGGCAGCGTCCAGAAGATACTCTCGCCGAGCATGCCGGCGAGGACGTTCACGTCGAAGCGCCACGGATGGCGCGCCGCGACGTGCCAGGCGAGCAGAATCGCGATCATCAGCAGCCCGGGCGCCAGGCCCAGCAACTGTGGATACCGGTACGCGCCCCCGAGAGACGTAACCAGCCGCTCGATCAGATACGAGGCCACGAGCGGCGAGCCGCCAAAGGTGCCCACCGGGTGACGGGCCCAGGTGCCAACCTCGAACACCAGCAGCATCGGGAAAACGAAGACGAGGCTCGGCCAGGGGCGCTGGGTGACGTAATAGTAGTGCTGGCCGACGACGGAGTCCGGCGCCGGGAATAGGCTCACATCATGCTTCTTCCCTTTAGGCCGCGTCGTCATGACGGGATTATCGCGGCCAGCGCCACTGTCCGCAAAGGGGGAAACACCATACGGTCGCCGTTCACTGCACGCAGCGTGCGAAAAACCGAAGCAGGCGCGTGTGCGACTCCTCCGCATGGTCCTGCAGCGCGCCGTAGTGATCCGCGCCCTCGATCATCCAGAGCTCTTTCGGCTCGGCGGCCGCCTCGTAAAGCCGCCGTGCCATGGCCGGATCAACCACGCGATCAGCGGTCCCGTGCATGATGAAGAGAGGACGCGGAGCGATCCGCCCCACGGCATCGATCGGATCGTATCCCGGCGCGACCCCCAGGCGCGGATACCACCAGGCGCAGATCAGCAGGAGCGGGTTGCGGCGCACGTGCCACGCGACGATCCGCCGGTAGTTGTCGAACGCGCCGTCCGTCGCGAGCCCGCGGATCTCCGGGCGACCGGCCGTCAGCACGATGCCCACCGCCCCGCCGAGCGACTGCCCGAAGGCAACGATCCGCCCGTAGTCGACATCGCTGCGCGTCAGCAGGTAATCGAGTGCCGCGTGTGCGTCGGCGACCGTTCCCGCGCGCGAAACGCGCCCCTGCGACGCGCCGTACCCGCGGTAATCGAAGCAGAGGACGTTCCACCCCGCCGCGGGCAGCCATGCCACGTGCTGAAAGTGCCCCGTGATGTTCCCGGCGTTGCCATGCAGGTGCAGCACCGTCCCCATCGCTGTCGCCCGCGCGGGGGTTGTGCGCGCCGCCGGTTGGAGATTCTGTGCGGCGAGATCCCCTTCCGTTGCCATTCCGTGGGCACGTCCCCCCTGCGCGGGAAAGAACCAGCCCTGCAGCCGCATCCCGTCACCGGACCGGAACACGACCGCCTCGTATCGCAGGCGCAGCTCTTCCGGCGTGCCGTACCGGACCGCGTTCGGGTAGTAGAAGAAGCTGTCGCAGCCGAACATGCAGAGAACACCCACGAGCAGGGCCGTGCGCATCACGCGCCCGGCGAGCGAAGACGTCACGAACGCCCTGTGCCGGACGCCAGACGCGACCGCACGCATTCTCTCCGACCGGCAGGTGGCATGCGGGACGATGCCGTTCACGTCGTATAGTCGGCGTTGATTGCCACGTACTCACGCGAGAGATCGCACGTCCGCACGCGATCCGAGAAACCGCCCCGGATCTCACGGCAGTTCCGGCCTTCCCCGAGATCAACTTCAATTCTCACGAGCGGCGGCTGCATGTGCTTTGAGAGTTTCTTGAGATCCAGCCCCGGCGCCGGTGCCCCGTTGCGGAACAACACCGTCCCGCCGACCCGCACGACCACCCGCTCCGGCTCGTAACGCACACTCGTCGCTCCGATTGCCTGCACGATCCGTCCCCAGTTGGGATCGCCGCCGTGGACGGCCGTCTTGACGAGCGGGCTCACTGCGACTGCCCGCGCCGCCGCGTGCGCATCCGCCGGCGTCCGCGCGCCCCTCACCTCGACTTCGATCACGCGTGTGGCGCCCTCACCGTCAGCCGCCAGTTGGTACGCGAGCGAATCGCACACGTTGAAGAGCGCGACGCCGAACTTTCCCAGATCCTTCGGCGCGAGTTTCGCCGCAAGCCCACTCGCCAGGACCGCCACCGTGTCGCTGGTGGACTGGCACTCGTCCACGGTCACGCGGTTGAATGTCCCCTCCGACGCGGTCGCAAGCAGCCGACGGAGCGGCGCGACGGGCAGGCCCGCATCGGTCGTGACAAACCCGAACATGGTGGCCATGTTCGGCGCGATCATGCCGCTGCCTTTGCAGCAGCCGGCGATCGTCACCGTTTCCCGTCCGATCCGAATCCGCTCGCAAGCCTCCTTCACCCTGGTATCCGTCGTGAGGATCGCCGTCGCAAACTGTCGTCCCGGCCGCGGCCCCGGCTTGAGCGCCGCCAGTGCTGCCTCGATCCCCTGACGCACCTTGTCCATTGGCAAAAACCGCCCGATCACACCGGTGCTCGCCGGCAGAATCTGCGTGGGCGGCGCGTCCAGCCCTTCCGCGGCAAGGCGGCACATCTCGCGTGCATCCGCGATTCCGCGCCGGCCAGTCGCGACGTTCGAACAGCCACTGTTCACGACGATCGCCCGGAGTTTTCCTCCGCGTACGTGTTCGCGTCCCACTGTTACCGGTGCCCCGCAGAAACGGTTTCGCGTAAACACCGCCGCCGCCACGCAGGGCACGTCCGCCGCGAGGATCCCGAGGTCGAGCGCGCCGTTCTTCTTGATACCGCAAGCCGCAACACCTGCGCGGAACCCGACGGGAGCAGTGATCGTGGTGTTCTTCATGGGACAGACACTCCCCAGGCTGACGAGAATTGAGCATCGAGAAGAAAACGGGGCTGCCGGATCGGCGACATCACCATCCGGCAAACCTCATCCAATTCTCAATTCATGAGTCCGGCCGTTTCCGGCAGACCAAACATCACGTTGAGGTTCTGGATTGCCTGGCCGGCCGCGCCCTTGACCATATTGTCGATCGCCGAAAGCACGACGATCCGCGATTTGACCACCCGCACCGCCACGTCGCAGAAGTTCGTGTGGGCCACGTCACCCGTGCGCGGCAGCCCCTTGCGCAGGCGGACGAACGGCTCGTTTTCGTACGTGCTCTGGAGGACGTGCGTCACATGCTCGGGCGACACCGGCTGGACCGGCTTAAGGTAAATCGTCGCCAGAATCCCGCGTTCCATCGGTACCAGATGAGGCGTGAAGACAACCGAGGATTTGTGTCCGCGCATGTACGGGTCGAGCGTGCGCTCGATCTCCACCATGTGCCGGTGATCGCCCACCTTGTACGCCTCGAAGGTCTCGTTCCG
>CAZJTF010000557.1:0-3310 GCA_964548565.1 uncultured Planctomycetales bacterium
CCATCAAGCAGGAGGTGGATCAACGCCGCACCCCCGGGCGGTTTGTGCTCACCGGCTCCGCTCAGGTTCTTACCTTGCCCAGGGTGTCTGAGTCGCTGGCCGGTCGGATGGAAATCCTGACCCTCTGGCCGCTGTCGCAGAGCGAAATCGAACGGACATCACTTCTCTTGCCGGATCTGCTGCTGTCGGGGCAAGCGGACGCTTTGCAGCACGCGCCCGCGGCGAGCGTTGCGGAAGTTGTCGCGAGAATCGTGACGGGCGGTTACCCGGAGGTCTGCACCAGCCGTTTCGGCGAACGACGGTCTGCCTGGTTCCGGTCGTACCTGTCGACGCTCCTGCAGAGGGACGTGCGGGACCTCGCGCACATCGAAGGGCTGACCGAGATGCCCCGCCTCCTCTCTATCCTGGCGGCTCGTGCGGGAGGTCTCCTGAATTACGCCGGCCTGTCCCGGGATGTCGCGATCCCGCAGACGACCTTGAAGCGTTATCTGACCCTGCTGCAGCAGGTGTTTCTCATCCGGCTGCTGCCGCCCTGGTTCGCCAACGTTGGCCAGCGCGTGCTGAAGTCGCCGAAAGTGTACCTGACGGACTCCGGGCTGCTGTGTGAACTGGTCGGACGTGATGAGGCCTGGCTGTCGGGTAACCCTGACGCGCTGAGGCCCGTGCTCGAGAACTTCGTGGTGATGGAACTCGTCAAGCATGCCTCATGGAGCCGCCAGACGCTGGACCTGTTTCACTACCGAGCGGCGCGCGGGCATGAAGTCGACGTGGTCATTGAAGGGCGCGGCGGACGGATCGCCGGCCTCGAAATCAAAGCAAGTTCCACGCTGCGGGCGCACGACTTTACGGGCCTCAAGTCCCTGGCGGCGGCTACGGGCGAGCGGTTCGCGGGCGGCGCCGTTCTTTACCTGGGACGAGAGATGGTGCCGTTCGCCCGCGACCTCTGGGCGATTCCCGTGACGGCACTCTGGCACGCGTGACGTTCGGGGCGGATCCGTACCGCAGCGAGCTTGAACTCGAAAGAAAGAGCCGGCGTACGGGGTGGTACGCCGGCTCCTGTTTGCATATCACGCAGCTGCCGCGTGTCGGCTCAACCGAGCCACGCGACTGCTGTATGCAGCAGGGCCGACGGGCGCGTGGCGGGCGCGGCCTGCCGCTGCATTTCCTCAAACTGCTTCATCAGCTCGGGGTTCTTCTGGACGTACCCCAGGAACGCCAGGGCGCCTGCCACCAGCAGCACCGCGAGCAGAATGGCGATCGCGCCGCAGATGATGCCTGCGGTCGCCATGCCCCGGCCCTCCGCTTCGCCCCGGTTCGCTTTCCCGCGGGCCACAATGCCGAGGATCACGGCCAGAATCGCGCACGGAATCGCCAGCCACCAGATGCAGAAGAGCACCAGGCTGACAATCCCCAGCACCATCGACGCGATGGCCATGCCCGCACCACCGCGCGGAGGTGGGGCATAGCCGACTGGCGGCTGGACCGGCGGATACGCATCTGCCATCTCGGGTCTCCCTTTACTTGACCTCAGCCATCTTGATCGCGCAGCGGTTCTTCGCCGAGATCAGGGCGGCCTCCAGGACGCGCTGCGTCTCGTAGGCGTCGGCGAAGTCGGGGATCGGAACGACTGGGGGCTTGCCCGCCAGGACGTTCATGATGTCGGCGGCCTGGTTGATGAAGCCGTGCTCGTAGCCCAGGATGTGGGCATCGGGCCACCACGCCTGCACGTACGGATGATTCGCGCCGGAGGTGCACATGATGCGCGTCCAGCCGCGGACCTTGGGGTCGGCCGTGTAGTCGAGGTAGTCGAGGTAGTTCATGTCCTCAAACCGGAACCGCAGGGCGCCCTTGTCGCCGTGCACCTCGATGCCGTTCTGGTTCATGTAACCCGTCGCCAGGCGCGAGCACTCGTAGCTGGCCACGGCGCCGCCCTTGAACCTGGCCAGGAACAGGACGGCATCATCCACATCGACCTTGCCCTTCTTCTCGCTGCCCTTGGAGCCGGCCGCGATGCCGCCTGCCGAGCCGGCCGACGGGATCACGCGCTCCTTCACGAACGTCTCGGCGATCGCGCCGCTCACCTCGACGATTTCGTCCCCGGTCACGAATCGCGACATGTCCACGATGTGGGCGTTCAGGTCGCCGTGCGCGCCGCTGCCCGCCAGCTTCTTCTGGAACCGCCAGAGGAGCGGCGTCGACGGCTGGCCCCAGTCCTGCAGGTAGATGCAGCGGACGTGGAAGATCTTGCCGATCTTGCCGGCCTTCACGAGCTGGTGAGCGAGGGCGACGGCCGGGACCCGCCGGTAGTTGTACCAGACGAATGTTCTGGCCTTTTTCTTCTTCGCGAGCTCTGCCATCGCCCGGGCGTCATCGAGCGTGCCGGCGATCGGTTTCTCGGTTGCGACGGGCTTGCCGGCCTCGATGGCCTCGATGGCCGGCGGCATGTGCATGTGATTCGGCGTGACGATGTCGACGAAGTCGATTTCTTCGCTGCGGATCACCTTTTTCCAGTCGTCCGACCAGTTCTTCCAACCCCACCGCTCCGCAAACACCTGCGGATTCTCCTGCGCCATTCCAAAGCTGGTGTGCATGACGGGCGTCAGGGGCAGGTCGGTGAAGAACTTGCCGACCTTGAGGTAGGCATTACTGTGGGTGCGACCCATGAAGCCCTGGCCGATCAGTGCCACATTGCAGGTTTTCGCCATCGTGCGTGCTCCTCTTTGACTGGTTGCCAGCAGGGGCGGATCGACAGATTGACCGGCGCAGAACCGGTCCGACCGCGCTTGGGACACCGGTATATCGGGGGGATAGCGGGGAATCAAGAAGCGGGACGACGGGAGCCGGAAAGCGGGCCGAACGCGGGGTGCCCCGCGGATCCGCCGGGCGTCGGGGCGGACTGCCACCGGGCGGCGCGGTATCCTGTTGACCGGAGTCGCCGCGACCGCCGAGGAGAGGTGGACGCCGATCGCTGATGCAGGATGCCGCTGATGCAACATACAACCAGGGGAATCTGTGAGGTCTGCCTCGCGCGCGTGCCGGCGCATCACGCGGTGCGCGACGGCAAGGTCTACCTGTGCAAGGACTGCCCGAACTGCGGGCCGACCGAGCACATGGTCAGCACGGACGCCGCGGTCTGGCAGGATAAACGCGACATGTGGGGGTACGAACCGGGCGGGGACGAGCCCTGCTCGATGCGCTGCAGCGACTGCAACGTCAGCCACGCGCCCGCCATCGTGTTCCTCGACGTGACTAACCGCTGCAACATGAACTGCCCGATCTGCATCGCCAACGTGCCGGGCATGGGCTTCGA